>QMPP01000001.1 GCA_003650425.1 Bacteroidota bacterium
ACGTAAAAAAGAAGTGAAGTGTGAATAATACCAAAAAAGATATATAGTATCCTTGATAGGTGTTAATTACATCGTCGAGGATTAGCACGAAAAAGATAATGGTTACCCCAATCAAGGTGGAGGTTAATGTTTGACCAAGTTCACGTAAACGGGCTTTTCGGTAGATACGTCGGTAAGAGCCGATTAAGGTGTACAGCAAGAGCCAAAAAACAGGAACAACCACGATGGCTACCCAATATTTTTGATCGTGTATCATGTGGCCGAAGTAATCGTTAATGCCCTGCTCCTCGTTAACTTTTCGATATAAATAAAATAGAGTCCAGGCAAGAGTTGAAGCAAGCCAGTCTAAAAACAGGTATTTAGCAATCTGTAACTTTGCGTTCATAGGTTTATTGTCGGTATAATAATTTTATGTTGTCAATATAAATTTTTGAAATATCAACATCAGAGCCAATGATAGCCCTGAAATATATTTTGAAATCGTACGCGTTGGGATAGCGCGAAGTAGTAGGTGCCAGGTTAACGTAGATTTTATTCCATTCGGATGATTTATTTAAGTAAACGAGGTCGTCCCACTTAAAATCGCCGGGTAAGCTGGTTAATACCCCCACCAGCATGGGTGTATCGGTTTTGAAATTTAGTTCTAAGGCAACCGGTGTTCCATCGCGAGGTAAATCGTATCCGTTAAACGAGTAACCCCAAAACATGGGGTTGCTTTGGGTTAAAACAATTTTGCCGGAATAACTTGAATGGTCACTCAAAAAAGCTTCGGGACTGTCGGCAGGAATGGTTTGCTCGATGGTAGTGTCGCTGGTTTCCGATTCTCTGATGGAGATGCAAGAGCCTTCAAAATCTTCGAGCCAGGCAAATTTTATATTTTCGTAATACTCTGTTTTAATGTTTCCTAAATCCATAACAGAATCAGGAACAAAATTAAAGTTTTCAAAAACGATGGGCTGGTAAAAAGGGTAGGGTACTCGTGTGCTCGAAATACCGTTAAGTTTAATCCCTGGTCGAATCTCCAGGCGATGATTCCCTTCTGCTAAAATAGGAAACAGAGCCGGAAGCTGGAAAACCCCCATTTGCTGATCGTCAACATAAACCCAAACATCTGAAATTTCCTGTGATGCACTACCCTGAACAGGGTAATAGGTGTCGAGATAAACAGAATCAATTTTAATGTAGGAGGGAATGGCTTGTGAACTTTCCATCTTACGACATCCACTCGCCAGCAATAAGATAAAACCCAAGCCCAATAAAAAACTAAAATAATATACTTTGTAATCCTTTTTCAATATCTCCTTACTGTTTACTGATTCTAACGCATCCAAAAGTTAGTTATTATCTTTATTGAGCATTTATTTTAACTATTTATTAACAATTTGCTTCGGTAATCAATCTTTTATTCGTCAAAGTTACCTGAACCGGTTGCTTTGTCTAAAATTTGTTCTGCAAGTTGTATTGCTTTAAAGCTGGTGTAAACCGACACTTTGGGTTCTTTATTATGAACAATGGTGTTGTAAAAGTTTTTCATCGCGCTACCAATGGTGTTTGTTGGCTTCGCTGTAATTTCTTCAAATTGAGCAGTAATTTCAGGATGCTCCAAATTGGAAATCAGTCTAATTGCTTTCTGCCGGGTAAAATCAACCTTTATATAATTATCTTTTTCAAAAAACTCGGTTTGATGATGCTGTACAGTTGATATTCTGCTACCCGTTAAATTCAAAACGGTACCGTTGATAAACTCAATTTTTGCATGAATAACATCTGGCGTTTTGCCGATAACATTCACACCGGTAGCCTGAACTTTTTTTATTTCCGATGGCACGGTTAATAAGGCAACTACCATGTCGTCGATAAATTGGTTGACTACTTCTTTTGAATGTTGGCCTTGCGGTGTAACAAGCGATTGCGAAACAATTAATTCCGGCTGATTAATCCGTTTTTTTGCCTCTACAAAGGCCGGGTTATATTGGAACAGATGACCAAACTGAATATGTACACCCGCTTCTGAGGCTGTTTCAATTAACCTGAACGACTGCTTTGCGCTAAATGTAATCGCCTGCTCAAAAAACAGATGTTTCGATTTTTTAAGCAACTGAATCAGTACATCGAAATGTTCTGTTTCAGGTTCCGGAATGTAGATGGTATCAACACTTTCACAAAAATTGTCAAATGAACTAAATATAAATAATGATGTGTCAGGTAACGGCTTCTCTTTACGATTATGGTCATCGAGAGGAAAAAATCCGACAAGCTGAACCGACTCAACTTTGTTTAGGCCGACTATCTTCTCCTCTCCAAAATTTCGAGTTCCCAAAACACCAATTTTCAACATCTCGACAGATTTTGCGCAAAAGTAACCTTTTTCTTTCGGCAGGTTTGCTATTTTAGCACAAAATTTCAGATTCAAAAAATGATAGATACATATAGGCATAAAGGAATGCGTAAGCAGTTGGTGGCGACTCTAAAAGTCAAGGGGATAACAGATAAAAGAGTGCTTGCAGCCATTGATAATATTCCACGGCACTGGTTTCTCGACTCTTCATTTTTAGAATATGCCTACGAAGACAAGCCTTTTCCCATTGGCTCGGGTCAAACTATTTCGCAGCCGTACACAGTAGCTCGGCAAACGGAATTACTGAAAGTAGAAAAAAATATGAAGGTGCTTGAAATTGGTACAGGATCGGGTTTTCAGGCCTGTGTGCTGGGCGAGATGGGAGCTAAAGTATTCACGGTTGAACGGCAGAAAAAGTTGTACCTGAAAACAAAAAGTTTTTTAAAACAATTTCCATATCGTATCAAGGCATTTTTCGATGATGGCAATAAGGGGCTGCCGTCATTTGCCCCGTTTGATAGAATAATTATTACAGCAGCAGCTCCCGAGATTCCGGAAAAATTAATTCATCAGCTAAAACCAGAAGGGATACTTTTGCTGCCGCTCGGCTTAGGCGATGTGCAGCAAATGGTTCGTATTACAAAAGATGTTAATGGTAATCTGAAAACCGAAAATTTTGGTAACTACCGGTTTGTGCCGATGCTTAAAAACAAAGCCGACAATTAATTATCTCCTACTTTAAAGTTCTCCTTTAATTATTTTCCAGCACAAATCGGCCTGATAGCCCTTCTGTACCGCGTAATTGACCAGTTTATTGTTTTTCTTCCACTGCTCTTTTTCTTCAATTATTTTTGAAGAGAGAACGGCTTTGAGTGTATTTAAATACTCCTCTTCGTCAATTTCTCCGATGCCAATTTGTATGTAGAGATCAGGAATGTGCTTCGCCTGTAAGGCATATATTATCTTGTTTATTCCCCACTTGTTGTGGCGCAGCTTCCCCACAGCAAAAGCTTTGGCATAGCGCTCTTCGTTGAGGAAGTCATCTTTTTCAAGCTGATTAATAATTTTTTGCACGGTATGATCTTCTGCTTTCCACTGACGAAGTTTTTGTTTAACATCCATTACGCACCGTTCGGATACAGCGCAATATTTGCTTGCTTTATTTAAAAGAAAGGATGATTCAGGCGTCATACTAATGAGTTTTATTCGACCAAATTACAAAAAAACCAGTTATAAGAGGTTTTATTACTTTAGTTTGTGAAATCTTTTAGCAAGATGTCGAAAACAAGTACGGCATCAGGCCGAACCCCGTTGGTGGGTGCATGCCCATAACCTAAAACTGAAGGGATTATCAGTTTTATATTGCCGTTTTTTCCAATAAGCTGAATACCTTCCTGCCATCCCGGGATAAGATTGGATATATAGGTGTCATCTAAATCGCCCTCGTCAAGCAATACGCCATCAAGATAATACCCTTTGTAATGCACTGATATTTTCGCTGTGGGCAAGGGCTTCTCTGCTTCGCCGGACTCTTCTATAACGTAGTATAATCCACTATTTGTAAACTGACCCGAGAGGTTGTTGGCTCCGGCATAATCTTCGATGAGTTGCCTGTCTTTGGCATTTTGTTCATCCTGACTCCAATAGCCGGGCTTGTCCTTTCCGCACGAAGAAAATAAAACTACTGATATAAAAAGTAAACCGATTAATGAAAATTTTAAACGCATATTGATTATTTTTGTGGCAAAAATAGGGATATTTAAGATGTGGGATAAACATTGTTACATTATTTAACTATGTTTGTAATGTAATATTATTCGGATAATAAAATTTACCGTTAATTTCGTGTTGTAATTTGATTTGGTATTTTGAATAGCATTATTATACAACTATTAGAGATTTAAAAAAATAAACTTATGAAAAAATTATTATTGGCAACCATCGTGATAGCACTATTTACCGTGTCCTGCAGCACTTTTAAGGTAACTGCCGATTACGACAAAACAACCAATTTTGAAGGATACAAAACCTTTACGCTACTTCCCTGGAATCCTCATAACGATTCTGTTGTTTCCCCTTTTGTAAAAGAAAGAATTTTGGAAGCGCTGAAAAACGAGATGATTAAAAGAGGCTATTTTTATGTTGCTGACATGAAAAAGGCCGATCTTGGGGTGAACAGTTTTGTATTATTGCAAGAGAAAAGCGATTACCAATATTATAGTAACTACTACGGATCGTATGGATACTATTATTCAAGTCCTTGGGCATGGGGTGGTTACTACGGAAACCCTTATGGTTCGGTGCAACGGGTTGATTATACCGAAGGAACTCTGATTATCGATTTGTTTGATACTCATCAAAAAAAACTTATTTGGCAGGGAATTGGCATTGGAGAAGTTAACAAGCATACCACCGGAAAAAATGTGGGTAAAATTATTTCGCAGATATTTTTTAAATATCCTGTAAAGTATAAATAGCCTTAGCCGTTTAACAATAGCTCAACAAGCAGGGGAACACCAACTCCGGCTTTTTCTTTTATTATTTGTAAATTGCTATCGGATATTGAAGTTGCATTGGGATCTACGTAATACATTGGAACACTTCGTTTAATATAGTTAATAAGGCTTGCTGCCGGATAAACTGCCATCGAAGTGCCAATAATAATAAAATGGTCTGCTTTTTTTGCCATCTCAATGGCTTGCTCAATCATGGGAACTGCTTCGCCAAACCAGACAATATGCGGTCGTAGTTGCGAACCTTTTTCGCATAAATCACCCAGTTTTAGTTCCCATTTATCAAGTTCGTAAACCAAGGTCGGGTCGATGGTGCTTCTAACCTTTTTAAGTTCGCCATGCAGGTGAAGAACATGGGAAGAGCCTGCTCGTTCGTGAAGATCGTCAACATTTTGAGTGATGATTATAACGTGATACTTCGATTCCAGTTTTACCAAGGCTTTGTGACCGGCATTGGGTTGGGCGGTAAACAGTTTTTTTCTTCTTTCATTATAGAAGTCCATTACCAATTGCGGAGTGTGTTGCCAGGCATAGGGTGAGGCAACCTCTTCGACCCTGTGTTTTCGCCACAGGCCGTTGTTGTCTCTAAAAGTATTGCATCCGCTCTCGGCACTTATGCCTGCACCGGTTAATACAACTACTGTTTCCATGGTTGAAAAATATATGCTACAAAGATATGGTTTTAAAATGATTTTTCTCGGGGAACAGACAACGGTTATAAAAGAAGAATCCCCGGTTCATGGCTGAAGCAGGGATTCTGGCAAGGCGGATATGGCAAGGACGCCATAAAGGATTAAAGGAAAAAGGATTTCTTATTAATAATGGTGTACAACCTCAGATGCCCGGCATCAATCGTTTCAAAAAAATAAACTTTGTCACCTTTCATAAACACTTTCGTGTTTTCACGGTTGGCGGGTTCTTCAAAAAATCCGAGCTGCTTTATTTTTTCTATCGAATAGGTTGCGTTAACTTCCATCTTATTTCATTTTTATTTTGTAGCCATCTTTTGAGCAAATGGGACAGTATGAATCTTTTACTATTGAAATATAACCACAGCGTTCGCATTTGTAGTACTTAGTACGTCTTACTTTCCTCTTTTCAGGTGCTTCGCTTTTTAAACTTAAATTAAACATTGTTAGTAGTATTGAATGTGGCTATTGTAGGATCAAGGTTTGTGCCAAAATTGATTACTTTGATGAAATAAATTTTTAACTACATGAAGAATAGATGTTAATAAGCATTATTTACTTTAATTATGAATAATTTGGCCGCTCCTGATAGTAATTTTATTAACTATATTTTAATATTAACGGATACTGGTTACGAAATCGTAATGTTATAAATGCAAAGGTCAATACACATTGATATACAAAATAGTACTGTAGTTGTTGCCCTGTTTAGTAAGGAACGATTATAAATATCTTTATCTTTGCCACAAAAATATTAGAATATGCAATCATTTAAACCCTATACTTCGAAGTGGATCGATTTGACACAGCGTGCCGAATTAATTGTGAGTGATGAGTTAACAAAAACAGATAGGTTAAGTGCCTTAAAAACAATATTGAGTGTTATTGATCTTACCACGTTGAGTGGGGATGATACTGATCAAAAAGTAAGTTCTCTTTGCCAAACAGGCATCCGGTTTAAAAACGATAAGCTTGGCGTTCCTCAGGTTGCTGCTGTTTGTATTTACCCGGTTTTCGTTCCTCTGGTTAAAAAGGAGTTGGAGGGTACCGGTATAAGAACAGCCTCGGTGGCTGGTGCTTTTCCTAGTGGACAATCTCCTCTAGAGGTTCGTATTGCTGAAGTGAACTGGGCTGTTAAAATGGGTGCCGACGACATTGATATGGTTATTTCCAGGGGCAAACTTTTACAAGGAGATGACGATGATATATTTGAAGAAGTTCAGCAAATTAAAGCAGTTTGTAACCAGGCTCATTTAAAAGTTATTTTAGAAACCGGTGAACTTAAAACTGTTGAAAATATTCGAAAAGCTTGTGAGCTTTCCCTGATGGGGGGAGCTGATTTTCTTAAAACTTCAACTGGAAAGATACAGCCCGCGGCTACTCCGGAAGCATTTTTAATCATGCTGGATACCATCAAGGAGTTTTATGAAATGACAAAAGGAACTAAAATCGGGATTAAACCGGCCGGGGGTATATCAACACCTGACGAAGCTTTGGTTTATTACGCGTTGGTGAAAAATGTTCTTGGCGACGAATGGCTCAATAAGGATTTGTTTAGAATTGGTGCCAGCCGTTTGGCGGGAAAGGTTTATGATGAGATTATTGAAACCTCAACGGTTTAAATTATGAAAAAAATATTTCTTCTTTTTGCAGGGATGATGTTGCTGTTGCCGTTAACCCGGTTGGCAGCGCAAACAACGCTGGATACGGCCGTTAACTTTCATGTTAAAACCATCGATGGCGAGCCAATATGGTTGTTCGATTTGCTGGATAACGACAATAAAATTGTTGTGATTGATTTCTTTTCCACTTCGTGCGGGCCATGTCAGTTTTATGCTCCCGACTTCCAGACCAGCTATGAGGATTTTGGATCGAACAATGGAAACGTTTACTATATGGGGATTAACTGGGGCTCGAACAATCAGGCTGTAAGGGAGTTCGATAGCACTTACAATTTATCTTACCCCACGATTAGCGGAACTCAGGGAGGTGGTAACACGGTGTTTGAAGATTACAACATCTTGTCCTATCCAACGGTGATAGTTATTGTGCCCGAAGATCACCTTATTGTTAATAAAGAAATTGTGCCCCCTGTTCGCGATAGCATTAATCAGGCAGTAACTGCTGCTGGTGGAATTTTGGTGGGGGTAGAGGAGCAGCAAGCTTCAGCATTAAAAACAGTAGTTTTTCCTAATCCGGCTGGCAATTATGCAACCGTTAGAATTTTGCTAAAAAATCAAGAAAAGGTAGCTGTTGCGGTTTACGACTTGCTTGGAAGAGTAAGAGTACGTGTGCCTGAGAAGGTTTGTCGTGGTGGCACTATTCGTATTCCGCTTGCCTTGGAAAATCTTAGCGATGGCATTTATTTTGTTACCGTTTCTTTTGGAGGTCATACCATTACCCGGCAACTTGTTAAATCGAGCTTATGAAAAAGAAATTATTTTTGTATAGTGCCGTTGTGTTCGCGATGTTAATGTTCGCGGGCTGTAATCCTGACGACACTACCGGTGGGGGTAGCGGTACACCTGATATTGTGGCCAAATACCTCGGTACCTGGCATGTTACCGATAATAAGGCAAAGCTTAATTACGATGTGACCATCGAGCGCAACGTGTTGTACGAAACGAAAGTTGTACTGAACAATTTCGCGGGATTGGGAAGTCATGTTTCGGGAGAAGTGGTGGGTAGTGCCGTGGTAATTGATAAACAAACAGTTAGTGGTTATAGCGTTGAAGGAACGGGTTCTTATTCCTCCAATACTTTATTAAAGTTTTCATATCTTCTTTCCGATGGCATCGACGATGAGATGCGGGATGCTACCTTTACCAGGTAAACATTTTTAATGCTGTTTCTTGAAAAAAGGGAACCATTGTTTTCCTTACAAAAATGGTCGTGTCGATAGTTTGCAAAGAGTCTTGCTTTGCCTTTGTTTCTTTTTTTATTTCCAGGTTAATTTTGGCTTCCAGTTGCGATAATCTGGCCAGCACCTTGTCGTAAATGGCAATCATTTTTTCCGGATCAGTATTGTAGTAGTCAATGTTCTGTTTTAATAACTTGGGTGTGAGGTGATACTTTTGATAGATGTAGGCATAATATTTTTCCTTGTCATTACCTGTTTTTTTATGCGAGATTCTTTTGTAAGTGATAGCGCCGTCAGCCAACTGAACTTCGGTGAGGATTTCAATTAGGCTGTCTTCAGGAAGTAATCTGTCAGGCATACTCGTCTGTTCTTTAACCTCGTGGTAACAAGATGTTAAAGAGGATAACAGTAAAACCGGAAATAGCATTATTAATGCGAACGAGAATTTCACCATGGTTTGTTTAGTTACCCATCTCCGACATGAATTTAATACGCATTAACCTGATTTCATCTTCGGAGTATTCCGATTCACCCAATTCCGCCAAAGCAGCTTCAATTGAATCGGTTTCTGCCTCTGAAAAATAGTCGTAAATATCATCCTGATGGTACTCATCAACGTTCTCCTGAATATAATAATCGATATCAATTTTCGTCCCCGACGATACGATGTGTTCTATTTCATCAAGCAGTTCGCTAAAAGAGAGGTTCTTGGCATGGGCGATGTCGTTAAGCGGGAGCATTCGGTCGATGCTTTGAATAATGTAAACTTTTAACCCCGATTTGTTAACCACCGATTTAATAATCATGTCGTTGGGTCTGATAATGTCGTTTTCCTCCACGTATTGATTAATCAAATCGAGGAAGGGTTTTCCGTAGCGTCTGGCTTTTCCGGTTCCCACCCCCGCAATTTGTCGTAGCTCTTCCATATTTATAGGATAATGAATAGCCATATCGGCCAATGAGGGATCCTGAAAAATGACAAAGGGTGGAAGTCCCTCTTTTTTAGAGATATCTTTTCTGAGCTCTTTAAGCATTATTAATAAGGTGTCATCCGATCCGCTTCCTGCCTTTCCCCCTTCATTGATAATGATACCGTCATCATTGGTCTTTTCAAAATCATGATCTTTGGCGAGCATGATGCTATACGGATTTTTAATATAATCAAGACCTTTTTTGGTGATTTTTAAAATGCCGTAGTTTTCAATTTCTTTAATAACCAGACGGTTAATCAAACACTGTCTGATGATGGTATTCCAGTATTTTTCGTCATGCTGGCTTCCTTTACTAAAAAAGTGACTTTTGTCAAGCTTTATACTCTTAACATTGCCGCTGGCTTTTCCTGAAAGAACCTCGGAAATCATTTTCGATTTGTACTGTTCTTTTAGCCCGACAATGGCTTCCAGGGCAAGCTTAATATCATCTTTGCCTTCAAATTTTTCTTTTGGATGCAGGCAGTTGTCACACGATCCGCAGTTATCTTTTGGATAGCTCTCGCCAAAGTAGTGTAACAACAGGCGGTGTCGGCAAACCGATGACTCCGCGTAAGCAATGGTTTCAAACAAAAGCTCTTTGGCAATTTCCTGCTCTGCCAACGGCTTATCTTTCATAAATTTTTCCAGCTTTAGAATGTCGTTGTAGCTGTAAAAAGTGATACAGTTTCCCTCGCCACCGTCACGCCCGGCACGTCCGGTTTCCTGATAATATCCTTCAATGCTTTTAGGTATATCGTGGTGGATTACAAAACGCACATCCGGTTTGTCAATACCCATTCCAAAGGCGATGGTGGCAACAATAACATCCACATCTTCCATTAAAAACATGTCCTGATTCCTTCGTCTGATAGAAGACTCAAGCCCCGCGTGGTAAGGAAGTGCCTTGATACCGTTTACTACCAATGTTTCGGCAATCTCCTCCACTTTTTTACGGCTCAGACAATAAATAATGCCCGATTTACCTGGTTGAGTTTTGATGTATTTGATGATGTCTTTAATAACATCTTTTGTTTTAGGTCGAATTTCGTAGTAGAGGTTAGCTCTGTCGAACGACGATTTAAAAACTTTTGCATCGTTCATCTCCAGGGTTTTAATAATATCTTCCTGAACCTTAAGGGTAGCGGTAGCGGTTAACCCAATGATGGGTACTTTTCGTCCAATGGCATTAATAATAGGTCTTAACTTACGATATTCAGGTCTAAAATCGTGACCCCATTCTGAAATACAGTGCGCTTCATCAATGGCATAAAATGAAATTTCAATTCGTTTTAAAAATTCAATGTTCTCTTCTTTTGTTAACGATTCGGGAGCCATATACAGCAGTTTGGTTTTCCCATCAAGCAAATCTTGTCTTACCTGAGTCATCTCCATCTTTGAGAGAGAGGAGTTCATTACATGGGCGATGCTGTCCTGCGAACCGAAGTTACGAATCATGTCAACCTGATTCTTCATTAAAGCAATTAATGGCGAAACCACGATTGCCGTGCCCGGTTTAATTAACGCGGGTAACTGATAACAAAGCGACTTCCCTCCACCTGTTGGCATAACAACAAATACGTCGTTTCCATCTAATACATTTTCGATGATAGGTTTTTGGGTTCCTTTGAAACTTGAAAACCCAAAAAAGGTTTTCATTACCTTTGCCAATCCGTACTTATCCTTATTTGTTTCCATGAATCAATGATAAAGTTATCTTTGTAGCATTAATCAATCATAATTATTAAATTTCGTTTAATTAGTGATTGATGTAAAATCTGCTCTCACAAATATAAGCGTTTTTATTTTTTTGAAACCATAAATATCAAAAAATATTGAAAAATATTGAAAATAAAATCAAAAAAACAGCAATTGCTGCTATCAACGAGGAAAACAAAGCCATTAAAAATCTGATAGATTCAATTAATGATGATTTTGTTTCTGTTGTTGAATTGATATTTAACACGCAAGGAAGGGTTGTTATTACCGGTATTGGCAAGAGCGCCAACATAGCTACCAAAATTGTTGCTACTTTAAACTCTACCGGGACACCGGCGGTTTTTATGCATGCTGCCGATGCCATTCATGGCGATATCGGGTTGGTTCGTCCGGGTGATGTTGTGGTAGCCATTTCAAAAAGCGGTGAAACGCCGGAAATAAAAGTATTGGTACCGTTAATTAAGCACAGGAAAAACATATTGGTTGCCATGGTGGGTAACACGAAGTCCTATTTGGCTAAGCAGGCTGACTATATATTGGATGTTACCGTTGAAAAGGAAGCCTGCCCTAATAATCTGGCACCCACATCGAGCACAACAGCACAGTTGGTAATGGGTGATGCGCTTGCCATCAGCCTATTGGAATTGCGTGGCTTTACTGCATCCGATTTTGCCAAATTCCACCCCGGGGGTGCGCTGGGGAAAAGGATGTTTTTTAGAGCTGAAGATTTGGCCGTTAATAACGAGGTACCCAAAGTGGATATCCATGAAAAGGTGGCCAATATTATTATTGAGATTTCATCGAAACGTTTGGGGACAACCGCAGTTATTGAAGATAAGAAACTGGTGGGTGTTATTACGGATGGAGATTTGAGAAGAATGCTAGAGAAATATACCGATTTTCAACATCTTACGGCTACTGACATCATGACTAAAAACCCTAAAACCATTGATAAAAATGAGCTAGCCATTAATGCCTTAACCATCATGCGCGAAAACAATATTACCCAATTACCCATTATGGATAAGGGAAAATATGTGGGTGTTATTCATTTACATGATATATTAAAGGAGGGAATTTTTTAATATTTAATAAAGTATGGAATGAAACTATATACTAAAAATCTGGTAAAAAAATACAGGCAGAGGACGGTTGTAAAAGGAGTTTCGGTGGAGGTAAGCCAGGGTGAGATTGTGGGGCTGCTGGGTCCTAATGGTGCCGGAAAAACCACCACCTTTTACATGATTGTCGGGTTGATAAAACCTTTTGGCGGCCATGTTTATATGGATGATAAAGAAATTACCGAAATGCCCATGTATAAAAGGGCACAGCAGGGAATCGGATATTTGGCTCAAGAAGCTTCGGTGTTTAGGCACCTTTCGGTGGAAGATAATCTGAATGCCGTTATGGAGTTTACCGATTTAACGAAACAGCAGCGTAAAGAAAAACTGGAATCGTTGTTGGATGAGTTTGGTTTGCGACATATCCGTAAGAGCAAAGGAATTCAACTTTCAGGAGGCGAGCGTCGCCGAACGGAAATTGCCCGTGCGCTGGCCGTGGATCCCAAATTTATTCTGCTGGATGAGCCGTTTGCGGGTGTCGATCCCATTGCCGTGGAAGATATCCAATCGATTGTGGCCAAACTAAAAGAAAAGAATATCGGTATCCTGATTACCGACCATAATGTACACGAAACCTTAACCATTACCGACCGGGCCTATCTTTTGTTTGAAGGATCCATTCTAAAAGCAGGTACTGCCGAAGAGTTGGCAGCCGATGAACATGTGAGAAAGGTTTACCTCGGTAAAAACTTTGAACTACGGAAAAAGAAAAGTTGATGCTAATCGTATTGCATATTCGAGAGGTAGATAATTAATGAAAGAAAGAGGTAAAGGGCAATAATAAACGGAATGGCAATTACCTGTAATATTATCAGAAGCACTACTGAAATAACTAAAAAGGAATATCTAAACTCATTTCCTTTCCATTTATAGTCTTTAAATTTCAACGCGAACATGGGAAAATTGCTGGTCATTAAAAAGAACCCGGCAATGGCGGTAGCAGCTAAAAAATAAGAGTTTGTAAAAATCATATAAATCATATTCTGGTCAGTATACAAAGTTACTCTTATAATGGGCAACGATGCTACTAAAAATGCCAGTGCCGGTGTTGGCATTCCCTTAAACCCCATCTGCTGACTTTCGTCAATATTAATTTGGCCAATCGCAAGGCAGCACCCCAGGGAATTAAGATTGCCCACAGGGTGAACAAATTAAAGCCGCTAATTATGTCCATCGGCTTGCCATGGCTTAAAATAATCATTTGAAAGATAATAAATCCCGGGGCTACGCCAAACGACACCATATCGGCCAACGAGTCAAGCTGCAACCCGATTTCAGATTTTGCGTTCATCAGTCTGGCGGTAAAGCCATCAAAAAAGTCGAATAGCGCTGCTGCGAAAATAAGATACCCGGCAATGGCTAAATTCTCTTGTGTCCCCTGAAATGAAAAATAGATGGAAGAAATTCCCATGGTTAAATTCATCAGGGTTATCGTGTTCGGAATATGGCTTTTTAAACTCATTATATTTTTTTTTCAAATATAATTATTTCTTTATTCCTAATGGCTTTTCGTGGCTAAAATACTCTTTTTCAATACCGAAATTACTGTAACACATTGGTTAGTCCTAGTGTAAGTAGAATAATATTTGTACATTTGAACCGATTTTTAATTTAAACTAAATATAAATTATGGCAAAAGTAGTTGTTCTGGGAGCCGGTGTTTCGGGTCACACAGCTTCAGTACTCCTTAAAAAGAGGCTTGGCAAAAAGCATGAGGTTGTGGTAGTTACTCCTAATTCTTATTACCATTGGATACCCTCAAATATATGGGTGGGTGTGGGGAGAATGAAAGTGGATGAAGTCAGGTTCAGGCTCGACAAGCGATACAAAAAGGCGGGTATTGTTTACAAGCAGGCCAAGGCGGTTTCGATACACCCAGAAGGGGATAATAAATCGGAAAAAGGGTTTGTAACCATCGAATACACCGGACAGGATAAAGAGGGACAAACCGAGAAGGTAGATTACGACTTCTTAATTAACGCTACCGGACCACGGCTTGCATTTGAAAAAACACCGGGGATAGGACCTGGAAAACATACTGTTTCGGTCTGCTCTTACGATCATGCGGTAGAAGCCTGGGAGAAATTTGAAGCCTCGATGGAGCGAATGAAAAAGGGCGAGAAACAAAAGTTTGTTATCGGTACCGGCCATCCGGGAGCTACCTGTCAGGGGGCTGCTTTTGAGTATATTCTGAATGTTGCATGGGAACTAAAACGTAGAAAACTGAGCCATTTAGCTGATATTGTTTGGTTGACCAATGAGTACGAGTTGGGTGATTTTGGTATGGGTGGTGCTTATATTAAAAGAGGTGGCTATATTACCAGTACCAAAACATTTGCCGAATCATTTTTAAAACAACGAGACATTTCGTGGATAAAGCGTGCCGGTGTTAAAAAAGTTGACAAGAAGAAAATTTATTACGAACTGCTGGATGGTAGTGAAGGCAGTATCGATTACGATTTTGCCATGCTGCTTCCGGCTTTTACCGGAAATGGAATAACAGCTGCCGGTAAAAATGGTGAGGACATCACTTCCAAGCTTTTTAAACCCAACGGCTTTATGGTGGTGGATGCCGACTATACCCCCAAGCCTTTCGAGGAGTGGAGCGCTGCCGATTGGCCATCCACCTATCAAAATCCTGATTATGGAAATATTTTTGCTGCCGGTATAGCCTTTGCACCACCGCATTCTATTTCAAAACCCATGAAAAGTCCCAACGGAACAGCCATTTTCCCGGCTCCCCCACGTACGGGAATGCCCTCGGGAGTAACAGGCAAAATTATTGCCGACAATATTTACGACTGGATTAAATCCGGAGAACCTAAAATGAAACATAAGGCCTCTATGTCGCGCATGGGAGCCGCTTGTATTGTATCTGCCGGTTACGGATTACTCAACGGCGCTGCTGCAACCATGACGGTTTACCCCATCGTGCAGGATTGGGATAAGTATCCCGAGTACGGTAGAGATTTATCTTATACCGTTGGTGAAGCTGGATTGGCAGGTCATTGGCTAAAATGGTTTATGCACTATATGTTTTTGCACAAAGCCAAAGGTTATCCCTTGTGGTGGTTGTTACCTGAATAGTATTAAAGTTGAACAATTTAAAAAATTATATTATGGCAGAAAATAAAAATACAAATAGAACGGTAGCTTATTCTGAGGAATCATATCCTCCTATGCCTACCAAATTAACCATGTTTTTCAGGAGATGCATTATTTATCAGGCCTGGAGATGGCTGGTATTGAATATAAAAATTTTGCGTATTGTAGTCGGAGGTCACTCCTAACCTTATCAAAGCCTTAGTAGCTGCATTATTTATTACATTTATAAACCTGTATTCGATTAGAGTACAGGTTTTTTTACTTTTGCAGGTCAAGAATAAAGAAAAATGAGCACTCCTTATCAAATAAAAATTGAAGAATACAATTACTCTCTTCCGGATGACCGCATTGCCAAGTTCCCTTTAGAACAGCGCCACTTGTCGAAGCTGCTGTATTTAAATGAGGGGGCTATCTCGGAAAAAAGTTTTTCTCAAATACCCCAACTATTGCCTTCCGACTCGCTATTGGTTTTTAACGAAACAAAAGTGATACAGGCACGATTACTTTTTAAAAAAGCCACCGGAGCCTCCATCGAGATATTTTGTTTAGAACCGATAAGGCCGGTGAATGATTTTCAACTGGCATTTCAGCAAAATCCTCCGGTAGTTTGGAAATGTTTAGTAGGTAATGCCAAACGATGGAAATCGGGAAATTTGGAATCTGTTTTGCTGATTAATGGGGTAGAGGTTAAGCTAACGGCAAAAAAGGAGACGCAGCTTTCCGACTCTTTTTTAATCTCATTTTCGTGGAAGCCTGAAGGTATCCTCTTTTCAGAAATTCTGGAGGCGTCAGGATTGATTCCGCTGCCTCCGTATTTGCATCGTGAACCGGTAGCATCAGATAAAGAGCGTTACCAAACGGTGTATGCACGATTTGATGGTTCGGTGGCAGCGCCCACGGCAGGGTTGCATTTTACCGATACCATTTTGCAGCAGCTTTTGCAACGAGGGGTGCAATCGAAAAAGGTAACGCTTCACGTTGGAGCAGGAACTTTTAAACCGGTATCATCTGAAACCATTCAGGATCACGAGATGCATACAGAAAAGGTGGTTGTTGCTAAAACGGTTCTTAAAAGTTTGCTTAAGCAGATCGGTAATCCGGTTATTCCGGTAGGTACCACCAGTATGCGTACCATTGAAAGTCTGTTTTGGATGGCACTCAAAATTAAACTTAGACTAACAAGTAAGTTTGTTGTAAATCAATGGGATCCGTACGAACTTGATATTCCCTATAATTTTTCTTCCCGTGAAGCTTTGACCTTATTAATTGAAATTCTCGAACAAAACAAAGTCGATGAGCTGAAGGGTGAAACCCGCCTGATGATTGCCCCTGGATACAGATTTCGACTGGCTACCGGTTTGATAACCAATTTTCATCAACCTAAAAGCACATTGCTATTACTGGTTTCTGCTCTTATTGGCGATAAATGGAAAGAGGCTTATGACTTTGCCCTGAAAAATCAGTTCCGGTTTTTGAGCTACGGCGATAGCTGTTTGTTTTTACCGTAGGAAAAGGAACCTGTTTCAGACCTTCTCTTGTAAGTATTTATTTACGTGCTGCTCTATACGTTGAAGGATATTCTCGGGGCGAGTGCGTTGAAATGACTCACCTGTAACCTGTTCGTATAGCTCTATGTAGCGTTCGGATACAAGGTTTACAAATTCATCAGTCATGGTTGGAACCTGTTCTCCCTCTTTGCCTTGAAACCCGTTTTCCATCAGCCACTCGCGAACAAACTCTTTGGACAGCTGTTTTTGAGGAATACCTTTGGAAAAGCGATCTTCGTAACCATCGACATAAAAATAGCGAGAGGAATCGGGGGTATGAATTTCATCGATAAGGTAGATTTTGTCGCCTGCCTTTCCAAATTCGTACTTGGTGTCGACCAAAATCAGCCCTTGTTTGGCGGCTATCTCAGTTCCTCGTTGAAAGAGTTTTCTTGTAATTTTTTCCAGTTGTTCATAATCTTCCGCTGAAACCAGACCTTGTCGGATAATTTCCTCTTTCGAGATGTCTTCATCGTGACCTTCGTCAGCTTTGGTGGTGGGCGTTACGATGGGCTCTGCGAATTTTTGATGTTCTTTCATTCCTTCCGGGATGGGTATGCCACATATTTCACGAGTACCACTTTTGTAGGTGCGCCACGAGCTGCCGGTCAGGTAACCTCTGATAATCATCTCCACCGGAAAGGGTTTGCAGTAATGGCCAACGGTAACCATTGGGTCGGGCACGGCCATTTTCCAATTAGGGACAATGTCGGCAGTAGCATCTAAAAATTTGGCGGCAATTTGGTTTAGCACCTGTCCCTTGTAAGGAATGCCTCTTGGCAGCACCACATCAAAAGCTGAAATGCGGTCGCTGGCAATCATTACTAAAAGTTTGTCATCAATGTTATAAACATCACGAACCTTGCCGTGATAAACATCTTTCTGTTTTGGAAATATAAAATCGGTGCGGGTAATGGCTTCTGTCATGGTTATTTGTTTTGATGTTTTTCATAAGCATTCACGATATGGGTTACCAGCTTATGGCGGATAATGTCTTTTTGATTAAGGTAAATAAAATCGATTCCTTTTATGTTTTGTAAAATTTCTTTTGCTTTTAAGAGCCCCGATGTTTTGTGCCTTGGCAGGTCTATTTGGGTAACATCGCCCGTGATGATAAATTTGGAGGCTTTCCCCATCCGGGTTAAAAACATCTTAATCTGACTTTCGGAGGCATTTTGAGCTTCATCTAAAATGGCAAAAACATTACTTAAAGTGCGGCCTCTCATGTAAGCGAGGGGGGCAATCTCGATGGTCTCATCTTCGAGGTAGGAGAGGAGTTTTTGATGGGGCAGCATATCGCGGAGAGCATCGTACAAAGGTTGGAGGTAGGGATCGAGCTTGTCTTTCATGTCGCCGGGTAAAAATCCCAAACTCTCCCCGGCTTCTACGGCAGGGCGTGTAAGGATGATCCGTTTTACCTCTTTGTTTTTAAGTGCTCTTACGGCGAGGGCAACAGCGGTGTAGGTTTTTCCCGTTCCGGCAGGGCCGATAGCAAAAAGCATGTCGTTATTATCGATACTTTTTACCATTACCTTTTGGTTGGGTGTTTGTGCTTTGATAAGCTTTCCGTACCGGCCGTAAACAAGCACGCTATCGTCAGCTGAGGCTGGAGGCGTTGCCAGACTACTATTTTCGTTCATTAATTGCGAAACAACTGCTTCATTTACCTTTCCGAATTTCTCAAAATGTACCAGCAGAAGTTCAAAGCGCTCCTCAAATTTTTTGATTTCTTTGTTTTCTCCCATGAGTTTGATTAGTTCACCACGGACAATAATCTTAAGTTTTGGAAAAAAATCTTTAATCTGGTTTAAGTATTTATCATTAGGGCCATATAATCCCACTAAATTTTCGGCGTCAACTTGAATGATGGTTTCGCTCATAGGCTCTGTTTCAAAGGATTTGTTAAAAAAAACTATTCCCCTCAAAAATATTAAAAATATGGCTACCCATGCTTTAAAATTCGTAATTTTGGTCATTGGCTATGAACAAGAAATTAACATCAGCAGATTATCCGGGAATAATAACACTTACAACCGATTGGGGGAGTAACGACTATTATGTGGGGGCAGTAAAAGGCAGACTTTACACCTTGTTGCCCAACGCCCGTGTAGTTGATATTACACATGATATTATCCCGTTCGATACAGCGCATGCAGCGTATGTTTTGAAAAACTCTTTTGAAATGTTTCCGGAGGGTTCTGTTCATATTATTGGCGTCGATTCCGAAGACTTTGCTACTTCACAAATGGTTCAGTCGCATGTTGCTGTACAATATAAAGGTCATTATTTTATTGGATCTGATAATGGCGTTTTTTCGTTAATTCTGGATGGAAAGAAGGCTGATGCTATTGTGGAGTTGACCATCCCTTTTGAGGCCGTTGCCGGAAAAGTCAGATTTTCTTTTTCCGGTCGCGACCGATTTTCTGCTGCTGCTGTCCATCTTGCCCAAGGTAATGATATTTTGGAGTTGGGTAAGCAATTGGATGGTTCAAAAGAGTTGATGTTGTTTAACCCGTCGTACACCAAAGATTTTATTAAGGGAGTGGTTGTTCATGTCGATCATTTTGAAAATGCCATAACCAATATTTCGGAATTGCTGTTTGAAAAAGTAGCACAGGGTCGTGAATTTGAAATTTCTTTTAAAAGAAACCGGCTTAACAGGATTAGTAAACTTTACTCTGATACGCGAGAGGTTGAACCGTTGGCACTTTTTAATGGGGCAGGTTTACTCGAGCTGGCTTTAAATCGATCAAATATTTCCGGGTTATTGGGTTTGCGAAAAAATGATGCTGTGCTTATCGAGTTTCACGATTAAAGGTCATCGTCCCGTTTCTCGGTATTACTCCCCTTGTTTATAATCAGCCCCCCCCATCGTTTATCAGTTATAAAAAACAGCCGGGCGGTCAGTAAGCCTATTATCGCGCCTAAAATACTACCTCCCAAAACATCGAATGGAAAATGAACACCTAAATATACCCGGCTGTAAATAACCAGTAATCCCCAGAAAATCATCATATAGGTAATCCACTTTTTTTGCATTAGAAGGCTGATAAAAACAACAACTCCAAAGCTGTTGGCCGCATGTGACGAGACAAATCCATATTGTCCGCCGCATCCTTTTATCATGCGTAACTTTTCCAATATATCAGGTTGATGACACGGTCGTAGGCGTAGAAAAACGTTTTTAAACAGATGAACCGAAGTTTGATCAGTCAGCGTAACCGTTAAGGCGACGAATAACAAAATGAGTAACGTTTTGAACTTGTATTTTTTAGATAGAAGAAAAATGATAAATAAGTAGAAGGGAAGCCAGGTAAATTTGGCGCTGGCAAACAACATTATCTGGTCAAGAAATGGCGACGCATGGTTGTTTATCCATAATAAGATGCCAATATCAATGTTGTTAAGGGCTTCAAGCATAAACTAATCTTTCTTTTTCTTCTTTCCCATCATTTCTATGGCTTGCTTTTTCATCTCGAAATACTCATTATTGTAAGGGTCGAGCCGTATCAGGATGTCGAGATTATTGATGGCCTTTTTAGGCTTTTTTTTATCGAGGTACTTTTTAGCCTTTTCTAAATAAAAGACTTCACCATTGCACACGTACCCCGGATTTTTACCTTCAAAAGTAAACAAACCTTCTTTGGTGTTATTTTTGGTTCCTTTTAGCTTAAACTGAATAGGAATCTCAAAATGCTCATATTTTGAGTCGTGGCATTTGTTCCATTGACCGTTGGTGTTGATAAAAAACTTTTTCACTTCATTATCAATACCATAATGAAGCGGGTTTTTGATGGTGATAAATCCCAGCTTACCATCGCACGTTACATCGAAACTGGCAATAATAATACCCTGAATGCAATTTTTCCTGGCTACATCGGGATAGGTTACGGTATTGTTAAAAATCTTTTCAAAAGTGTAAGTGCCGCCTTTAAACCGGTAATCCAATTGCGTGGAAATTTGCTTTTTACGACTTTCTGCCGGCGAGGTGTTTTTCTGGCCATAGCTGCTTGTTACCAAAAGAAAAATAATACCAACAATCACCAATAATCTTTTCATAGTTTTTTTTCATTTGAAACAGGTGATAAAAATAGATAAAAACAGCGTATCTATTTTTCTCCACTTTCTTTTTTTTCGATAAGGTCTTTGATGTCTTGCAAAAATGTTTTTGTCCTCTTTAACGTGTTGATAACTTCAAGTTTATCAAAATCATCTTCTTGTTTTTTGTTTTTGATGTATTTGTGAGCTCCTGGCATCGTCATCCCCTTTTCTTTAATAAGGTGATGGATAAGCTGGAAATTATCGATGTCTTTCAATGTATACTGTCGTATGCCGTTTTTCGTTTTCCTTGGCTTTATCATTTTGAACTCCTGTTCCCAGTATCTTATCAAAGAGGTGCTAACCTGAAACATGTCAGCTACTTCACCAATTTTATAATACACTTTCTTGTTTTCTAGCATAACGGTTCAATCTAACGATTGGTTAGGAATTTTTGATAATTGAATCATCTTGTCAAACTGTGCGGGGCTAAGGTCGTTGAAAAAATAGTAGATAGGGTTTATCTTTCTGTTGTTTTTGATAATTTCGTAATGCAAATGAGGGGCTGTTGATTTACCGGTGTTACCAATTAACCCGATGGTGCTGCCGCGTTTTACCTTCTGTCCTTTTTTAACCAGGATTTTGCTTAGATGAGCATAAAAGGTGCGGTATCCGTAACCATGATTAACTTCAATGGTGTTACCATAACCCCGATTCGAATGGCGAATCCGTTTCACTACACCATCGCCTGTTGCAAATACAGGTGCTCCGAGGGTTGAAGAGAAATCAACTCCTGAATGAAATTTCTTTACCTTATATATAGGGTCGATACGGTAACCAAAGTATGATGATATCCTTTTGAGGTCGGTAATTTTTACCGGTTGGATACCGGGTATGCTCTTTAGCATCTTTTCCTTTTTACGGGCAAGTTTATAAACATCGTCAAACGACTTGGACTGGACATAAATTTCGCTGGCAATTTTATCAAGCTTTTTAGCGGTCTGTTTTAAAAGTTCCGAATTTTCGTAGCCTTCCAGTTTAGCATATCTATTAGCACCGCCAAATCCGGCTTGCCGTATCGATTTTGGAATAGGTTCTGCTTCAAAAATTATCCGGTATATGTTGTCATCTTTAGTGGCAAGCTGGTCGAGCATCGATTGCATCTTCTCTAAACGGTCGCCCATGATGTTAAACTGTAACTGGTATTGAGCCAATTCCCGTTCCATAATCTTCTCTTTAGGAGACTCGAAAAAGGTAAACGAAAACACAAAAATAAGCACGGCAATGGCGATGGCTCCCGTTAAAAACAGAAACACCCTGAAAAAACGTTGTGGGGTGCTGCGTTTCAGCGGCTCATACGTTTGCGTTGTTTCGTTGAATATGTATTTAGTTCTTATCATAAAGGATGCAAAATTAATAATTTCGAGTAAATTTGCAGCTTAAATATTTAAGATGTTAATAATCAAAAGTTAATAAGTTATAATGAACTCATCTCAAGTACGAAAAGTTTTTCTGGATTTTTTTAAAAATAAGCAGCATCAAATTGTGCCTTCTGCTCCGATGGTGATAAAGGACGACCCGACCCTTATGTTCACCAATGCGGGAATGAACCAGTTTAAGGATATTTTTTTGGGAAATACTAAGCCAAAGTTTTTGCGTGCCGCAGATACTCAAAAATGTTTGCGGGTATCGGGAAAACATAACGACCTGGAAGAGGTTGGTCGCGACACCTATCACCATACCATGTTCGAGATGCTTGGGAACTGGTCGTTTGGCGACTATTTTAAAAAAGAAGCGATTGCGTGGGCGTGGGAGCTGCTTACCGATGTGTATGGTATTAATAAAGACAACCTGTATGTTACCGTTTTTGGTGGCGATGAGGCTGATGGTATGGAAGCTGATATGGAGGCCTACAATTTTTGGAAAGCCATGCTTCCCGAAGAGAAAATTATATACGGGTCAAAGAAGGATAATTTCTGGGAAATGGGGGAGGTAGGCCCATGTGGCTCCTGCTCCGAAATTCATATTGACTTACGTTCGGAGGAGGAAAAAAAGGTAGTGCCGGGTAAAGCGCTTGTTAACATGGATCATCCGGAAGTGATTGAAATCTGGAATCTGGTGTTTATCGAGTTTAACCGGCTGGCTGACGGTAGCCTTGAAGCATTGTCGGCAAAACATATTGATACGGGCATGGGCTTTGAGCGCTTGTCGATGGTGATGCAGGGTGTTAAATCGAATTACGATACCGATATTTTTGCGCCCATCATTAAAAAGGTAGCTGAGATGGCCGGGGTTACGTATGGAAAGAACGAATCGCGCGACATTGCTTTGCGGGTCATTGCCGACCATTTACGAGCCATTACATTTGCTATCGCCGATGGACAGCTGCCTTCCAACACAGGAGCAGGGTATGTTATTCGTCGTATTTTGAGGCGCGCGGTACGATATGGTTACACCTTCCTAAGTTTTGATGCACCGTTTATGTATAAACTGGTTGCGTTGCTGTCAGAGCAGATGGGCGAAGTTTTTACTGAATTAGTTTCGCAGCAAACCTTAATCGAACAAGTTATTAAGGAAGAAGAGGCTGCCTTTTTACGAACGCTCGCACAGGGAATAAGAAAGTTTGAAACTTATTTTAACGACCATCCAAACACGAAGGAAATTGATGGCGATTTCGCTTTCGAGCTTTTTGACACTTTCGGATTTCCCATTGACTTAACCAACCTGATGGCATCGGAAAAGGGGGTTAGTGTTGATATGGATGGTTTTGAAAAGGGATTGCAGCAGCAGAAGGAGCGGTCGCGCAAAGCAGCCGTTAAAAATGCTGATGACTGGATAGAGTTACTGACCGATGTTGAAACTGCTTTTGTGGGTTACGATACACTTGAAGCACAAGCCAGGGTTGTAAAATACAGGAAGGTCGTTACCAAAAAGAAAACCATATTTGAAATTGTGTTGGATACAACCCCGTTTTATGCCGAATCGGGTGGCCAGGTTGGTGATACCGGTGAGCTGATTTCGGAATCTGAAACACTCCATGTGGTTGACACGAAAAAGGAGAACAACCTGATTGTCCATCTCGTGACCGAAGAACCTAAGGCTGTTCATTCGATTTATAAAGCAATAGTAAATACCGAAAAAAGAATCTTAACGGCGAACAATCACAGCACTACACACCTGATGCATGCTGCGCTTCGTAAAGTGCTGGGAACGCATGTCGAGCAAAAGGGGTCTTTGGTTTCACCTGACCGGCTACGCTTTGACTTTTCTCATTTTTCTAAAATGAGTGATGAGGAGATTAGGCAGGTAGAAGCTATTGTGAATAGCAAAATCAGGGAAAATCTTCCCGGAGAGATAAAGCAGGATGTAGCCATTGAAGAGGCTAAAGCCATGGGAGCAATGGCGCTGTTTGGTGAAAAATATGGTGATAAAGTGCGGGTGGTAACTTTTGGTTCTGACTACTCTGTTGAGTTGTGTGGAGGAACCCATGTGAAGGCTACCGGTCAGATAGGGTTGTTTAAAATTATATCGGAAAGTGGTATTGCAGCCGGAGTGCGCCGTATTGAAGCAGTAACGGGCAAAAATGCCGAAAAGTTTGTGAACAATCAAATAGATTTGCTGAAAGCCATAAAAGGACAGTTTAAAAATGCCAATAATGTGTTAAATGCTGTTACAAACCTTATTGAAGAAAACGCTAAACTTCACAAAGAGATAGGGAAGCTGCTGGCTGAAAAAAGTGCCGGCCTTGCCGATAGTCTTGTCGATAAAGCTGAAAAAATTGGTGATGTTTTATTTGTTGGTGTCAAGGTTGATTTGGATGTAAATAGTGCTAAAAAGCTGGCCAATCAGTTACGCGGTAAAGCTGATAAAATAATGATAGTGTTTGCGTTGGTGGAAAAGGATAAAGTGAATTTGGTGATTTCCCTTTCGGACGAGCTGGTAAAAAACGGGTATCATGCGGGGAATATCATTCGCGAAGCAGCCAAAGCCATCCGTGGTGGTGGTGGCGGACAGCCACACCTCGCAACAGCAGGCGGAAAAGAGGCCAACGGAATTGATGATGCCATTGCTGCTGCCAAACTGGTGTTGAAATCTTAATCGGTTGCATTGCTTTTTTCGACGGTTAAATTTTATTTGATGCTTAATTTTTAAACAACTTAGGGGCAATAATTATTATAAGTGAAAAAAAGTTGTAATTTTATTGCGTTATTAAGTGTGCCGGTTGATTTATTAGTTTACATTTATCGTGATCTATCGGTGGATATTTAAAGATTACTTATGAACAGAAAACATTTTCAGGTTGTTACGTTTTTATTGGCTTTATTGGTGGAGCTATTGTCTCCTGTTTTAAAGGCGCAACAAAATGAAAACTGTGACAATCAGGATCAGCTGGTAAATTACTCTATTCTCAGTCCGGTGCAATCATCCATTACAAAAGCAACCGGTTGGGCCATGCAAAACAACGGCAAATGGGTTTCCTCTACAAACCGAATTCCGTTTACTGATGATAAAACAAATAAAAGTACCGACCCAAATCGCAAGCTTGGGCAAGATAACTTTATTTCGTTGGAACTACGAAAGATTATGATAAAGGATAAGCAATACAATGTATTGGTCAAAAAGTATCATGATGGGGTATATGAATTTCCTATATTACACGAAAACTGGGAGGATTTTGTATCGCTCGATTTCTATGTTTTTAATAGTGAGTTGCTGTCGCAGCTTCTTCCTAAAGAAATACCTTTCAATAAAAAATATGCCATAAACCTGAATGCATTTGCAAGGGGGACCATTAAAAACTTCGACCCGAAACGTGAGGAAGATATGATTGTTGGTGATGTGGAACGAATAATGTATGGTGAGAGTGTAAACGACTGGAATCTGGCATTGGCCGTCTTTCCAATTAAGAACGGTGATAAGGAGGTGGTGCGTTTTAAACTGATTAAAACGTTTAGAAAAGATTATCTTGTTAGCTATTTTACTGCTCCTGATAACTGGGATAAGCTTTTTGACAGGTCATTTTACGAAGTGCCTCTTCATGTGTTTAAATCTTTTATCCGCGATGCCGAAGAGTACTTTATCCCGATTAAACCAGTAGTTGATACTGTCGATAGTTTGTATCTGAGCTATTATAATCAGGGCGTTTTAAAATACCAAATGGGTGACTATCCAACAGCCATCGAGCTTTTTGTGAGATCACTCTCCATCAATCCTGATGTGCAAAATTTTCTTATCTATTCATATCTTGGCAATGCCCGAAGCAAGATGCATCTGTACAACGATGCCATTGGTGATTACGATAAGGCGCTGGAATTAAAACCTAAAACTATTTTGGATTACGCCGATTGGACTAAAAATTATTACAATCGCGGGGTGGCAAGATATTTTATGGATGATTTGAATGGTGCCTGCCGCGATTGGAAAAAAGCATTGGAAATGGGCTTTGGCCCCGCTCACGATTATATTACCAAGTTTTGCCAAGAAGAGGAGAATGATATTGAAAAAAAATAAATATCGTCGAACCCAAATAGTAAAACTAAGCCTGCTTTTGATTTTGTTGATTTTTTGGGTTAAGGGTTACTCACAGAAGCTGAATAATGATGTTTATCTGTTTCAGGATAACTGGGTAACCAGTTTTAACATGGGCTATTCGCAGTTCTATGGTGATGCTTCCAACAAAGGTTACTTTCAGAAATTTAGTGGAGAGTTAGGGTTTTCTACCGGAATATCGGGCAGGAAGATGCTCTCCCCTGCGTTTGGCGTTGGCATGAATCTTCAATATGTCGGACTTAAAAGTACAAAGCTCGTCAACGGTATTGGTGAGGCTGTTAACTTTGAGCTTACCGGCGGTAGTTTCGATATCAATACGAACGGCTATGTTGATTTGAATACCCTTTTTTGGGGCTTTAAAGAAAATCGAACTTTTTCGATATACGCCACCCTTGGGTTAGGTTTCGCCTTTTGGAATACTACTTTGTATGATTACGATACGGGATTTGTTTATAAAAGCGGTCTGTCTTACGGGGGTATCAAATACAAGAGCTCAGGATTAATAGTACCTATAGGTGTTGGCGTAAATATTAAGGTTGCACCCAACTGGACGATTAATGTTGAAGGAAACCTTCGCACCGTGTTAAATGACTATCAGGATATATGGAGTGACGGTTTTGCTTACGACCAGTCTTTTGTAACGACAGTAGGGGTTTCGTATTATATAAACTACAAGTTTAAGGCAAAAGTAAAGACTTGTGGGTGTGATAGAAAACCTTCAAAACCGCTGGAGCCGAAATCATCGTATAATTATACTCAAAAAACGCCCGAAAATTTTTCATCAATAAAATATACTGGTCCCGTTCAGCCTCCTGCAAAGCCAAAAGCAGTAGCAAAACCTGTAACAAAAGCCGTTGCCGATGCACATACTACCAAAGGAATTGTGTATCGGGTACAGATACTGGCCAAGCGTACCCGCTTACCCGATATCAATTTGTTTAAAAAGAAATATGGCCTAACCGACGATATTCATGAAAATTTTCAGAATGGCGTTTATCGTTATTCTGTCGGATATTTTAGAAATTATCACGACGCGCTGCGATATAGCAATGTGGTGCGCAGTAAAGGTGTTTTTGATGCTTTTGTTGTGGTTTACAAGAATAATGTCAGGATATCGCTTACGTCCGAATTAAAAAAATAGTCTTTAGTAAAAAATAACACGGTTGCTTTTTACTATAAACGGCCTCTCGTCATCAAACCATTTAGCCGATTTTTTCTGAGAGAGAATGTATAGTGTGAAAGGTTTTAGCATTGCACTAACAGTTCCTCTGTAGCCGGAATCAAACCTCCTAATAGTTTTCCATTGGTTGTTTTCCCATTGATACAGAAAGTATATTTGGTGCGGCTGAAGTAAGTGGTGAGGCGTTGACCGGGTTAAAGTGAGGCTCTTTTTCGGTATGGTAGTTTGCCCTGTAAGCACCTTCACTTTTCCGTCTTTTTGAAGTAAAAATGGTAATCCTGCCGGCAGGGTTTTCTCTTTCCTGATAATCATCGGAAGATAAAGGATATTGACACCCATCTTTGAAAAGTGAGTCTGTCGTTGTTTTTTTGATTGGCTCCATTGAACAGGCTGCCACGACCCGTTATTAAAAACAGCAAGGTAGGCGTATCGGGCAGTATCGGTAAGCGCCACCGTGATGTTGGCAGTTGGTACATATTCGTCGGTTACATCGTCGTAGTTAAACTGACCAAGAAAAGCCGGCGTGTGTTCACTCATTTTCTTAATTCTGAATAATGAGCTGGAATCATCAGTGTATTTTCGCCTATAAACCTTACTTAGTTTACCCGGAGCCGTGAGGTTGTCAGAAGAAATGCCGGGGTAGAAAACAGGAATGAACTGCTGAGGCGACACCAGTACCACGGGCCAAAAATAACCCCCTGAAGTGTCAGCAAAATAGGGACTGTAGTCCATGGTAGAGGCTATGCCAAAACTTCTGAATGCTTTTACTTCGTAAATGGCCAGGTCGCGAAAGTTTCCCCTGTGGGCAGTGGTAATTTCGTCAAGGGTAGGGAAGTTGTAATGTAACTCGTAACGTTTGTCGTAGCTAATATCGTTTACTACCAACTGATGTATTCTGCTGATAAGTGATACAAGATTAACATGAGAATGGTGTAGGATGCTGAATATTTTAACTCCGTATCTTGTCCTTAAAAATTTACGGAAGGGCTCGGCTTTTTCGTTGGCTACACGATAGGGAAGGATATATTGGCAGAAGTTGTTGAACGAATAGATGTTTTGATTGTAAATGGAATTTTCCCAACTATCAATGGCCGTGTCAATATTGGAAGTCAGTAGTTGCGAGCTGACAGATTTTATATCCAGCAGGATGGTGTCGTGCTCAACCTTTAAATGACCTCTTTTTTCTTTCAACAGCCGAAGATGTTTTTTCAGCGTATGGTAATTGGGATAGTCATTAATGGGAAAGGAATAGACTTTTCCGGTGGAGTCGGTTATTTTGTAGGTAATTTCGTAATGGCTGCCCATGTTGGCGATAAGATAATAGAGCGCTTTTAGCTTTAGCGAATCGCCGGGCGCTTCATAAGACACCATCGTGTTTAAAAATGCCACTTTATGGATGCCGGACAGATTGATGACTCTTCGGATGGGTTTGGGAATCCCGGTTTTTTTTGATTTTAAACAGCCAACGTTGATAAGCGTTATCAGCAGCAGAAACAATAGATAATATGGTTTTTTCTTGGACACCTTGTTACAAAGATAGAACAAATTCTTAGTATTCCTGTTGGAATGTGTCGCACTTTTAGTACTCCATCTCCGGTTACTAGTAATCCAACGTTTGTTCAAAAGGTGGCGGGTCGCCGACGTTTTCGTACAGGAAGTAGTGAATTTTTGGAATGAGGTTGCCAATGCTGAAGCCCCAGTGGGTTTTGAATAACAGGCTACATTCGGCCGTGGCGTTTTGCCGGCTGGCGTGTGTGTTTTTTTTAAATAGAAGAACAAAGTCTTTCATATCCTGATAGATGTCGGCAATGTTCTCAGCCATGCTGGCTTTTGCCGGTTCGTTTTCGTTGAGCAGGTCAGTATTGATAATCCAGTATTCGTCATCATTTCCAAACTTATCGCGTAGCATGGTGAAAATATTTTCCCACTGCTCCTGTGTAACAAATCGCTCGTTAGCTTCAGGGTATTCAACTTCCACCTTTGGCAGGAAGGTTCCTTTCAGATATAACAGCGGAAGTATCCTGTGCATAAACTCCATAATACCTTTGGTTGAGTTGGCTTCGCAGGTTTCAAGATAATTACAAAACTCCTGCGCAATGGTAACGGTTTCCAACACGGGTTTGGTCAGGGTGATATCTTCGGGTACGTTTGTCATGATAATTTTATTAACGTTATGTTATCTCACGGTTGCAAACCGTGAGATAAAGTCTTAAAGTTATAAATCGTAACCTAAATCAGGTCATTGATATTTTTCACCGGCAAAATTAGTCATTATCAATTAACCAAATAATATTTATCACAATTTGATGGTTGTGCTTCCAGGAGTTTAGGTTGCAGCTTACAATGATTTAGTTTGCTGCTTTTAAAAAACTGATTTAGGTTACGAAAAACTGATTTAGGTTACGAAAAATTGATTTAGGTTACGGTTTGCAACCGTAACCTGATGTATATAATTGACAGTTTATAAATTGTCGGCGTTGAAATAGCTCACGGTTGCAAACCGTGAGCTAAATCGTAGAAGGTAGAAGTTGAAATTGCTCATTGTTGCAAACCGTGAGCTAAAATCAATAAAGTTATACCGCGAGCTAAAAAGTAATGGTTAAAGCAAAATAAGAGAACTGCAATAGAAGACTTCTTTAGAGTTTCAAATCTTTAACAATGGCTTCCATTTTATTTTCCAGCTCCAAACCAACTTTGTCGAAATCTTTTTTGTTTTTCAATTTACTTTTTACACCAAAATAGAATTTGATTTTGGGTTCGGTTCCCGATGGCCTTACACTCACTTTGCTTCCGTCTTCAGTAAAAAACTGTAACACGTTCGATTTGGGCAGGTCAATAGGGGTTTCTTCGCCGGTTTTAATATTCTTCGAAATCGAGCTTTGATAATCTTTAATATTAACAACTTCCGAACCGGCCAGCGATTGGGGAGGGTTGACTCTGAAATCGGCCATCATCTGCTGAATTTCTTCGGCACCTGATTTCCCTTTTCTGACAACCGAGACCAGTTTTTCTTTATAAAAACCAAATTCCTGATAGATATCTTTTAACAGATCCATCATGCCTTTACCCTGGTCGGTAACCCAGGCAAAAGCCTCTGCAATCATCGAGCAGGCAATTACTGCATCTTTATCTCTTACAAAATCGCCAACGAGATAACCGTAGCTCTCTTCGCCACCACCAATAAAGGTTTTTTGGCCTTCAAAATGTTTGATAATGTCGGCAATGTATTTAAAACCGGTGAGAACATCGTAATACTCAACTTCGTTTTTACGTGCCATGTCGGCCAGCAACTCAGTGGTAACAATGGTTTTAACAATAAATTCTTTACCTGTTAGCTTGTTATTTTCTTTCCACTTGGTAAGGAGGTAATATATTAGGAGTGTTGCCGTTTGGTTTCCATTCATCAACCGGAAATCATCACCGTTACGAATGGCAATACCTACGCGATCCCCATCGGGGTCAGTAGCCATCACCAAGTCAGCATTAATTTCTTTTGCTTGTTTGATGGCCATCTCCAGTGCTGCCGATTCTTCAGGATTGGGCGATTTTACCGTGGGGAAGTTCCCATCGGCAACGGCTTGCTCCGGTACGATGTGTACTTGTTCAAATCCAAAGTTTTTTAACGATTTAGGAACCAGTGTGATGCCGGTACCATGAAGCGGGGTGTAAATAATCTTTAAATCTTTTTGCCGTTTGATAACTTCGGGCGACAGGGAGAGGCTTTTAATTTTTTCGAGATAGATGGTGTCAATTTCTTCACCGATTTTCTCAATCAGATTGTTATTTCCTTCAAATTTGACATCGTCGATACTACTGATTTTATTAACCTCGGCAATCACGTTTTTATCGTGAGGGCTGATAAGCTGGCCGCCATCGTCCCAATAGGCTTTGTACCCGTTGTATTCTTTGGGGTTGTGTGAAGCAGTAATCACAATGCCGCCCTGGCATCCCAACTGTCTGATGGCAAAGGAGAGTTCGGGTGTAGGTCGCAAATCTTCAAACAAAAACACTTTAATGCCGTTGGCCGAAAACACGTCGGCAGTAATCTCGGCAAAATAACGGCTGTTGTTTCTTGAATCGTGGGCGATGGCTACCGAAATCTGATCTCTATCGGGAAAATTGCTTTTCAGATAATTGGCAAAACCCTGGGTGGCGCTTCCTACCGTATACTTGTTCATCCTGTTGGATCCTACACCCATGATGCCGCGTAACCCACCGGTACCAAATTCAAGATCCTGATAAAACGATTCAATAAGCTCATCAGGATTGTTATCCATCATCTCTTTGATGGCTTTTTTTGTCTCTTCATCATAATTGCCATCAAGCCAAACGCGGGCTTTTTGTAATATTTGGGGGTCAACGGTAGTGCTCATAATAATTTAATCTTTTATTAAATAAGTTTATTAATTACAATTTTTAAGCTATCGAGCCAGTAAGGAATTTCAATGGCGAAATCACTTTTTATTTTGGCTTTGTTAAGCACGCTGTAAAAAGGGCGGTTTGCTTTAGCTAGAAAATCTTTTGATTCAATGGGGTTTACTTTGCAATTAAGGTTGGCTTCCTGCATGATAGTTTTGGCAAAATCGTACCAGCTGATGGCTCCTTCGTTGCTAAAGTGATAAATTTCGTTGATGTTGGAGTTGTCGTGCTTGACAATAATTTCCAACAAAGCGCTGGCTAAGTCTCCGGCATAAGTTGGGGTACCAATTTGATCAACCACAACGCCGAGTTGCTCTTTTTCTTTACCCAGCCGGATCATTGTTTTAACAAAATTGTTCCCATACGTCGAATAGAGCCATGAAGTTCGAACAATAACCGCCTTGTTGCAAAAAGCAAAAACAGCTTCTTCGCCCCTCAGCTTGGTGAGGCCGTAATACGAATCAGGCGAGGGTGGATCCGTTTCGGTATAAGGCTTGAAGTTTCTTCCGTCAAAAACATAGTCGGTGGAGATGTGTATTAAAAAAGCACCATGTACCGAGCTTACCTGACTCAGAATTTTAACTGCTTCAGAATTTACCAGTAGGGAAAGCTCTCGTTCGTCCTCGGCTTTGTCAACAGCAGTATAGGCCGCGCAGTTAATACAAGCATCAATTTTATTTAGTTTAAAAAAATGCTCAACAGCATTGCGGTTGGTTAAATCTAGTTCTTCAATATCGGTAAAAAAGAAGTTAAGCTGCGGGTATTGTTCGGCACGATCTTTTATTTCCGATCCCAGTTGTCCGTTACTTCCTGTAATTAATATGTTTTTCATCCTTCTTTTAGCAGATTATCAAAATAGGCAATGGTTTTAGTCAGACCCTCTTCCAGTTTTACAACAGGTTCCCAGTTGAGTTTTTCTTTGGCCAGCGTAATGTCGGGCTTGCGTTGCATGGGGTCATCTTTTGGCAGGGGCTGGAAGATGATTTTTGATTTACTGCCGGTGAGGTCAATCACTTTTTTGGCCAGTTCAAGAATGGTGAATTCTCCCGGATTACCTACATTTACAGGGCCTAAAAAATCATCACAGGTTGCCATCATAGCCAGCATTCCGTTAATTAAATCGTCAACATATTGAAAGCTTCGTGTTTGGTTTCCTTCACCGTAAACGGTGATGTCTTCTCCTTTTAAGGCTTGTACAATAAAGTTGGAAACCACCCTGCCATCGTGGGGATGCATGCGCGGACCATAGGTGTTGAAAATTCTGATAAGTTTGATTTTTACATTATTTTGTTCATGATAACTCATGAACAAAGTTTCGGCTACCCGTTTTCCTTCGTCGTAACATGACCGAATACCGATGGGGTTAACATGACCCCAGTAGTCTTCTGTTTGCGGGTGCACTTTAGGGTCGCCATACACTTCGCTGGTAGAGGCTTGTAGTATTTTGGCGTTGATTCGTTTGGCCAGCCCCAGCATGTTAATGGCTCCCATTACCGATGTTTTAACCGTTTTGATGGGGTTGTATTGGTAATGTATGGGAGAAGCAGGACAGGCGAGATTAAAAATCTCATCGACTTCGATAAAGAAGGGTTGGGTAACATCGTGACGAACTACTTCAAAGTAGTGATTATCCATCAAGTGAATAATATTTTTTTTATTTCCTGTGAAGTAGTTGTCGAGTGAAATTACCTCGTTACCATCTTTTAAAAGTCGCTCGCAAAGGTGGGATCCAACAAAGCCGGCACCACCAGTAACCAAAATACGTTTCATAATTATATGTTTTTAAAGTTTATCGCCTACACCAATACCAAAGTATTTAAACCCATTGTTTTTTAGCTCTTCAACGTCGTAAATATTACGGCCATCGAAAATTACATGCTTATTAAGAAGTTTTTTTACTACCGGGAAGTTTAGCACTTTAAACTCGGGCCATTCGGTTACCACAAAAAGGGCATCAGCATCCACGATGGCATCATACTTATCGTTGGCGTATTCAATTTTATCACCAAGAACACGCTTGGTTTCTTCCATGGCAACAGGGTCGTAGGCTTTTACTTTAGCACCTTCGGCAAGAAGTTTCTCAATAATAACCAATGAAGGAGCTTCTCGCATATCGTCGGTTTGAGGTTTAAAAGCCAGTCCCCAAATACCGAAGGTTTTTCCTTTTAAACTTCCGCCGAAATACTTTTTAGCTTTGGCATATAAAACCGATTTCTGACGTTGGTTAACGTCTTCTACGGCTTTTAAAACCGCCATATCGTAACCAAAATGCTCAGCTGTTTTTACGAGTGCTTTTACATCTTTTGGAAAACAAGAACCCCCATAACCAGTTCCGGGATAGATAAAATATTGTCCTATCCTTCTATCGGAGCCAATACCTTTTCTAACGGCGTTGACATCGGCACCCACAATTTCACAAAGGTTGGCGATGTCATTCATAAAACTGATTTTGGTAGCCAGCATGGAGTTGGCAGCGTATTTTGTCATTTCCGAAGAAACAATATCCATAAAAATTACGGGGTGGCCATTCATGGTAAACGGTTTGTAGAGTTTTTCCATGAGTTTTTTGGCTCTGTCAGAATCAGTTCCTACAACAATTCGGTCGGGTTTTAAAAAGTCGTTTACGGCAGCACCCTCTTTAAGAAATTCAGGGTTGGAAGCCACATCGAAAGGAATATCGGTACCGCGTTTGTCAAGTTCTTCTTGTAGTGCTGTTCTTACTTTTTCGGCAGTACCTACGGGTACAGTACTTTTAGTTACCATCAGTACGTAATCGGTGGCATGCCGACCCACTTCGCGGGCAACTTCCAGTACATATTGTAAGTCGGCACTTCCATCTTCATCGGGGGGGGTGCCCACAGCGCCAAAAACAATGTTGACACCGTTAAGCGACTCAGATAGCTTAGTGCTAAAGTGAAGTCTGCCGTTTTCCGTGTTTCTTTTTACTAAATCTTCTAGTCCTGGTTCCCAGATAGGAAGAATTCCTTTGTTGAGGTTTTCTATTTTTTTTACATCAATATCAACACAGGTAACGTCAATTCCTACTTCAGAAAAGCATGCTCCTGTAACAAGGCCAACATATCCGGTTCCTACAATGGTTATTTTCATAATTTAAATTTTAAGTTGTGGTTTGTGTTTTTAATTGTTTCATTGCTTTTATAAAAAACGAACGAATAAAGATACTAAATTTTTAATGTGATGCTCAAACCCAGCGATTCTTTTATTTGAACCATGGGTTTACTAGAAATAACCACTTTTTTTCCTTCATCATTGATTCCGTATTTGGTGGTTTTCGATTCATCGTCGTATTTAAGATGGAAATAAAAAACAGTTGAGAAGAGTTTATTAATGGTAAATATAAACCGGTTATCCCAATCTACATCAATATTCCAGCGGTTGTATTTGTTTGGGTCGATGTAGTTATTGTGCAGGTTTAAGGTAGTGTTTAGGTTGATGTTTTTCATGATGTTGTATTTCCAGGAAGTAACCAGGTTGAGGCCTAACTCACCCTTTGCATTTTTTCCGGGTACCAAAATGTTACCGGCTGAATCGGTTACCGCTTTGGTAACGCCAAAGGAGCCTTTGTCAGCTAGCCCCTGGTTTTCCACGAAAATAAATTTGCCGGATACCGGGCTGACAAAAATTTGAAACTCTTTGATAGGGCTGTAGTTTATTCCCATCGAAAGGGTTAAATATCCGGGAGCCATAAAATCGGATATCAGCGTTGAATCATCAGGGTATTTATAACCGGGAGCAAACTGGCTTTTAAAAGTTACCAGGCCGGTAAAGGTCCATTTTTTGTTAATCACCCTGCCGAGGGTCATCAGTAAATCAATTTTGTCATCGGTTTTTTCAACCCGTTTGTCCATGTATCCAACCAATCCGTAAGCGAGTCTGGCCTGATGGTGAAATTTAAATTTATTTTTTTTATAACTGACAGAATAATCGGCACCCATTTTACCCGATAGCGAGTTCTCGCCACCTGCCGCCCAGTTAACAAAACCTATTTGGTTTAAGCCTGTGTAAAAAAGTCCGGTAAAGGTGAGGGCTTTTACCGTGTCGTTTTTTGCAGGAATGGTGTCGGCACTATTTGCAAGCAGGGTATTGATAAACGATGAAAATAAAATAATAAAAACTAAGGAGAATTTATTTTTCATAATTCATGTTTATTTAAGCCATTTATCAAGCCAGTTAAAAAATTCTCTTTGCCAGAGAATACCATTCTGGGGATGTAAAATCCAGTGGTTTTCGTTGGGAAACCAAAGCATTTTAGCCGGGACACCTTTTATGATGGCAGCGTCGAAAGCGGCAAAGCCTTGTGAATCTAAAATCCTAAAATCTTTGGCACTATGAATCACCATAATGGGGGTGTCCCATTTATCAACGAACTTATGGGGTGAATTTGCATAACTGCGCTGCGCTGTTTTATTATTTTTTTCCCAAAAAGGGTCACCTAAATCCCAGTTGGCAAACCAAAGCTCGTCGGTTTCAACATATTGTTGTTCGAGGTTAAAAATGCCGTCGTGAGCGATAAAGGCTTTAAAGCGGCCTTCGTGATGTCCCGCTAACCAATAAATAGAGAATCCCCCATACGAGGCGCCAACTGCACCCAATCTGTTTTCATCAATAAATGGTTCTTTTTTTAACGAGTCGATGGCCGAAAAATAGTCCTTCATATTTTGACCACCATAATCACCGCTAATTTGTTCGTTCCATTGGGTGCCAAATCCGGGAAGCCCTCTGCGGTTGGGTGCTACAATAATGTACCCGTTGGCTGCCATCATTTGGAAGTTCCAGCGATACGACCAAAACTGACTGACCATGCTTTGGGGTCCGCCCTGGCAATAAAGTAGTGCAGGGTATTTTTTGTTCGGGTCGAAGTGGGGAGGGTAAATTACCCAGGTAAGCATCTTTTTATTGTCGGTTGTGGTAACCCACCTGGCCTCTACTTTGCCCATGGTAAGCTGGTTTAACAGGCTTTCGTTAACATGACTCACGGGTTTTGCTTTTCCTGATTTAACAGAAACAGAATAAATTTCCAAAGGTTTCGACATGCTGGTTCGGGTGGCAATAAGGTTTTTTCCGTTTGGAATAATGGTTCCGTAATTATGGACTCCTTTGGTGATTTCTTCAATTTTCGATTTTTTCAGGTTCAGCCGATAGATTTCGATGCTACCATGCCACTCGCTGGTAAAATAGATATGTTTACTGTCGTCAGTCCAGGTGAGGCCATGAGCGTTTTGGTCGAAGTCAGCGGAGTAATCTGTTTTTTCGCCGGTTCTCAAATCCATTACAAACAACCTGTTTTTATCCGATTCGTAACCATCGCGCTCCATGCTTTCCAAGGCCACGAACCGGCCATCGGGCGAAAAAACCGGATTGGTATCGTAGCCCATCATGCCCTTTGTTTTGTTCAGGGTTTTTTTGTCGGCAAGAGAATAAAAATAGATATCGGAATTGGTTGATTCGGAATATTTGACACCGGTAAGTTTTCGACAGGTGTAGGCTATGGTTTTGCTGTCGGGTGTCCAGCTAATTTGTTCCATACCTCCAAAAGGTTTCATGGGCGATTCATAAGGTTCACCCTCCATGATATCGATTGGATGGCTAAGTTGATTTCCATTATAATCAGCCACGAAAATATGGCTGTAAGTATCAACCCACTCATCCCAGTGGCGGTACATCATATCGGTTAATACGCGACCCGTGGTTTTGTCAAGGTCGGGATATTTGTCGTGTATGTTCGGATTTACTTTAACTTCTTTGGTGAAAAGTACTTTGGTTTGATCGGGGGAGTACTTAAAGCCGGTAATGCCACCGTCAACTTTTGAAATTTGTATTTTGTTGCTTCCGTCGGGATCCATTTCCCACAGTTGCATGCTACCTGATTCCGCAGACAAAAAACCAATTTTATTACCATCAGGCCGCCATTGCGCGCTGTATTCGCCAAAAGGGGTTTCGGTCAAACGCTGCATGTCATCTGATTTCAGGTTGATACTATACAGGTCGCGGTTTCCCTTGTCTTGCTTGATGCTGTAGTAGCTGATTCCAAACAGAAGGGTGCTTTTATCGGGAGAAAGCTGAATATCGCCTGCTCTGCCAAACGACCACAATACTTCCGGGGTCATCACATCAGAAGTGAGTTTAAGGTCGGGTTTGCCGATAACGTTGTTGCTTTCCTGCGAATAGGTTTGAAGGCCGGTGAATAAGGCAATTATCACGAGCCATACGGAAATATTGAATTTTTTCATGGATGAGAATTTATGTCTTGCAAATGTAAGAAAAGAGACTTTGTGGCAGACAGATTTATTCTATTATTTTTAGTATAACCGGGTTCCCTGAAAGGAAAACTTTATTGCCTTTTATTTGAATTGGCGGGTCGTCTGTCACGGGTGTGATTTCTTTTACAGAATAGCCTCCGGGAATGGTAACCCATTGGTGCCGGAAGTGGTTGGTATAGGTTGGAATCCAGACAATCATTTTTTTGTTGTTCATTCGGTCGGTAAAAAGATAAGCATATAGTGTTTGGTTTTCCGACACTATTTTCTTGAAACGATATTCATTTAGCTGTTGGAATAACTTTTTAAAGGCATAAAACGACTCCTTTTTCTTAAATCCAGCATTGGACGAAGAGGTGAGTCCCGACCGGTTATGAAGATAAGAGTTGTAAGCTACGTTGGCAAAATAGTACCAATAAAACTGACGAACACCCAGTCGTTGTAAGATAAGAGCCGACCGGACCCCGTAAATAGCCTGAAGTTTTTCGGGGATACAGACCGAATGGGTACAGGTTTCGCCACCGCCATCGCTGTCGTAACCAAATTCGGTAACAAAAATTTCTTTGCCCGGCAGGTTTACATCGCGGTAGCGTATCAGGTTGTTGACTGCCCAGATTTCTGCCCTGGGGTCTTCGGGGTTAATGGCTGTTTGAATGCCGTTTTTGTCGAAAATATAGTTGTAAAAATGGGTGTTTAACCCGTCAATTTTTTGAAGGTTATTTTTGTTAAGATACCGTTTGATGTAATGGTTGGCATCGGGAAAAGGGTCGTAAGCCTGAACGGCACAGGGAAGAATGGTAATTTTAGCAGTTTCGTGGGCGCCATCGGCAAAGCCGGACAGTATTTGTTGATAGGTACCGGCGTTGTATCCCCATGGTTCGTTGCCAACCTCAATTTGGTTGATGAAATTTTTGTTTTTCACAAAATGGGTGACAAAGCTTTTTCCAAGATTGAAGCTCTCCCGGTAGGGATCACTCCAAAGAGTATCAGGAAACAAGTTGTTGTTAAATAATAGAGTAGCATCAATATTAAATCCCTCTTTTTTCCACTGACGGTACTCCCTGTCCCAGTCGAGCCACGGTGTTGCCAGCGTGCCTTCGCGGGCTTCCATGTTCTCGTAATCGGGCGATTGGCCGGGAGTTTTAATATCCCAGTCTAAACGATGATAATTACGAACCAAAGAACAGAGCTCGCGAAAGGCACCCGGCCCCTTGTCTTTTGGAATCTGATCGGCGTAAACATTGTATCCCCATCCCCAGAAAGCATTAATGCCGAATGATTCACCATAAGTATGCCTGGCGGGTTTCGCATCCGGTGGTTTACCGAAAGGGCCGTAATAGTTATAAACATCAACCTCCCATAATTTTACTTTGTAGTAGTCAGCCATAGGAAGATGAAAAACAATTTTGATGTATCTGATATTTTTTTCAGAGTTCAGTAAATAAGGTATTAGCGGAATGGCGGTTGGGTTGAAGGTGAAGAGTTTGTGAAGGGTACTTTTGTTGTTACCTCCTAACACCTCAATTTTTGAAACCTGTTTGTCGTTAAGTGCTCTGATGGCAATTTGTCCTACGGGTCTGGGCTTGTTTAAATCGAGCAAAACGTATTCGACAGGTGGTTTGTAAAGGCCGGCGATTTCAAAAAGGTTATAGGGTCTGGAATTTGTTAGTGTGATAGAAATAATCTTTTTTTCAAGTGCAATTTTTTGAAGTTGGTAATTTTTTTCAGGTTTGAGCGTGATAGTTTTGATTGAATCTGAAGCCAGCGTAATGGAAAGTGTGATGGTTTTTTCAGTTTGGTATTTTATGGATAAAAAATAGATGAATTCGGGCTTTTTAAAACGGATGGTGAGCGGTTGGGGTTGAAGGGTAACTTTTGTATTGATATCGCCATCAACCGCGTAGTTTATATTTTGAGAAGCGACAAACGAATTTTTTGATTTAAACAGGTTTAGGTCGTCGCGTTTTATATAATTAACCGGTAACGGGTTTTCCGATTCCCAATAGGTGTTGGTGTTTCGGTCGGTGATAAAGGCTTTGTTATTTCCTGAACTGGTGTTAATGGTTGCATTTGCTGTAAAAGGAGTAACCAATCCCGCGTCAGGATTGAATTGTCCGAATAGCAGCCAATGATTGAAAAGCAGAAAAAAAATGGAAACGAGTATCTTCATTTTTTTCCATCTAAAATACAATAAAAATCAATTGCTCAGGTGTATTTGAGTGGGTTATTAAAAGCGTAGGTGTAAGGGTTGTAGTTTTGGCTGTTGCCCGGTGCCTGTACAAAGGGATTGGGATTGAGCATGCGGCCGGGGAAAGGATCGTAGAGGCAGCCGTTTCCTTTTTCACTTTAGGTTGGGCGGGCAGGATTTGTATCCTCGTTGCAAACGAGGACGAGAGAGGGGGAGAGGGTAATCAATAGCAGAACTATATACATAATCTTCTGCTCGTAAAACAATACCAAGTTCTATAGGATGATTATGTAAATACGACAACCGTTTGATAATTGAACCATGTAGAGGTGCTGGTATGCGAATCCTATTTATCTCCATAATGCGCCCAGGCACTTAAAACAAGAACAGAAACTATTTCTTCATTTATTGAATAGACTAATCTGTGCTTTTGATTAATTCTTCGTGAATACAATCCGGTAAGATTATGCTTTAATTGTTTTGGCTGTCCTGTACCCTTAGTTGGGTGCTCCATCAGCTCGTTAAGCAACTTTTCTATTTTCTTTAAAACTACTTTATCTCCTGACTTCCTATGCTTCTTAATATCAGCCAAAGCAATTTCAGAAAACTCTAATGTGTAACTCATAATCCTAATAAATCGCTTATCCCTTCAGGAGTTGATATTCTCTTTACTTTACCTTCTTCAACCTGCTTAATGCTTTCTTTAATTCTTTCCACCATTTCAGCATTAAAATAAACATCATCTTCATTTACCGGAGTTAAAGCATAAGCTTTATCTTTTCCACGCTGAACGATTATTTGTTCTCCTTTATCGACTTTTTCAAAGTAAACCCTTTGATTTTGCCTAAATTCTCTACTGCTAATTATCAACATATCTTTAAATTTAAAAGTGTACCAATATGGTACAAAAATACTAAATTTTACGTTTGTTTAATACATTGCGTTTTATTTTTTTAGGATAAAATTTTCAATACCCTCTCACTGGTGCGCATTTGCAATGTGGTGGGTTATTAAAAGCGTAGGTGTAAGGGTTGTAGTTTTGGCTGTTGCCTGATGCCTGTACAAAAGGGTCGAAGCTAAGTTTATTGGCTACCTGTCCCTGCTCGTCAGTAATGGTTTCGTAATTACCGAGGTAGTCGGAATGAATGTAATATAGGTTATCTTTTCCTGTGCTGTTCATTTCGTATATGGCAAATAGGCCG
>QMPP01000002.1 GCA_003650425.1 Bacteroidota bacterium
TACCTGCTTCATGCTCAACCGGAATCAAATCACTCTCGGTCAACCGAATAGTTTTAAAGTTATCAATACGCAACAGGTTCCACATCACATTCTCAAAATTGTTATCGGTATCTTTTACCTTTTCAAATTGAAATCCATTTTCAAACGTCAAGCTATTGGTAGTTGGCAAACATCTCAAAAACCGCTTGTCGTAATCAGCCAGCGCTTTTACAAAAAACAGGGTTATGTCAAAACCGTTAAAACCAAACCGGTCGGGCTCAGTATTAAAACTATTTTTATAATCGGCAACAAACTGTTTTGTGGAGGAAAGGTTATAGTTTACAAAATCGCTGGCAAAATAGGTAAGATTTAAATTATTAAGCAACGCATAATCCATCCGCTTAATTTGCTCCCATAACGGTACCCCCACAATATTAATATTAAATGTATCGCGTACACGATTTAACTTGTTTACTACATCCATGATATAAGGCTTATCGTTGCCGTAAATAATGACCAGGTTATTTCGAATAACGGATGCATTATCAAGAAACGGGTGCAGGCTGTCCACCATATAATTAATCAGTATCGGCTTATTATCGAAGGCAGTACTATCGTACAGATAGGCATCAACAACAGCAGGGTCAACAGGTACTCCTTCAATATTAAAATAAAGCGAAACGGGTTCTCCCTCTTCATCGAGCCTGTTGGCTACCTCAACGGCAACGTTGTTAATATCAACATTGGAGAGGCTAACCGTTTCAGGGATTTTTTCCTCCATGGCGGTTATCAACGAATGCACCAAATCAGCATCTTTATAGGGCGTTTGGGTGATGATGAAAATTTTATCGTGCGCGTAACGATTTTTGATGAGCTCGACCAGCAACGGTATCTGCGAAGCTTCACCCGGTTTAACCTTGATAACATTATCATACTTTCCCAAAATTTCACTTCTAAAAGTGAAAGGATTCACCACGGGAATATGAAAATTTTCGGCAAACAGGGCTACCTGATTAAAACTTTTACTATAAAAAGGGCCAATTATCAAATCCATATCACGCAACTCATGACGCTGAAGGGTTTTAGCCGTTTTGGTAATTTTGTTATCCACATCATACACGTTCAACTCGATGTTGTATCCCATCCGCTTTAGCGAATCAATTGCAAGGTAAGCCCCTTCCAAAAACTCAACAAAAGTAAAAGGCTTAAACCCAGGTTGAAAAGTTTTCAGAAATTCAGCAGAATTTATACTATCCATCTCTTCCAGATACAAGGGAACCATCAGCGCCACCTTCATCTCTTTCCCACGGTATGGTTTAGGCTTACACTGTTGCTGACCATTTTTCTTCTCAACGTTGGTGCTACTCGTTGGCTCTTTCACCGGTTCCGTGTCAATAAGAACAGCATGCTCACCTCCGGGAACTTTTACCGTTTGCCCAGCATAAACCCTCTTTTTTAAGCCCCGATTGGCCGCTTTCAGTTCCATGTAACTTATTTTAAAAAGTCGTGCAATTTTTTTGAGTTTGGTTTTACGAGGCACCTGATAATAGATAAAGTGCGGTTTCTTTTCCAGTTTGGGAATAACAAGCACCTGACCTGAACGCAAGTATGACCCGCTTAATGAAGGATTAAGCCTGAACAACGTTTCAGTAGCCACACCAAATTTACGGGCGATGGTGTAAATATTTTCCCCGTTTTGAACCGTGTACCTGAAACTGGTTTTTGCTTTACCTGGCTGTTTTGACGGTGTTTCTTTTTGTGGGTTAGTATCAATAATACGAGGTTGCTTCCTGCTGCGTTGTTTAACCCCGGGAATAACCGCATAAGCAGGAATCCGCAATCGATCACCCTGGACAACAGTCTGTAGTCCAGGATTTACACTTTTCAAGTCAATTTCCGAAATCTGATACTTTTCAGCAATACTCTTCAATGTTTCTCCCCGCACAACCACATGGCGATAGTTCTCCATCACTTTAATGTTTGGGTTAAAGCTCACGGCATTCACTTTCTCATGTTTCGGCTTTTGCTGGATAGTACGAACGTTTTCATTTTCCATCGAAACATTGGGAGCAGGCACATCGGCAAGCTGAGGAGTTTTATAGGGTTTGGTTTGTTTTCCATCCAAAATAGAAAACGAAGCCTCCACCGGAACCTTAATATACTCTCCCTCTTTTAGTGGCTCCGACAAGTCAGGGTTGGCAAGCCGCACATACCTTTCAGGAATATTGTAAAGTTGAGCAATATGCGAAAAGTGTTCGTTGGCATCAACAATGTGATAAAAAAAATCAAATTTTGCCGACGACACCTCAGCGTTAACCTCGGTTTCTTTATTCACGGTAGGAATCCACAGTTGCTGACCAATCTGTAAACCGTATTTGGCATCGGGGTTTTCGAAATAAATTTCATCGATGGTTACATCGTAAGCTTTGGAAATTGAATACACCGTTTGTCCTTTTTGAACCGTGTGAACATAAAACTGTTTACCATTTCTCTCCTGTATGTCATTGCTTTTAGGAATGTAAACCCCCTGCGCCAACAGGCTAAAGTTTACCAGTACAAAAGCCAGCAACAAAACAATGTTTTTACTTTTCATAAATGATGATTGAAAGAATTTTCCAAATATAAAACAATCTCAAAAACAACGTTGATTATTCCCATTCTATTGTGGCAGGAGGCTTGGAACTGATGTCGTACACCACGCGATTAACCCCTTTTACCCTATTGATGATATCGTTTGAAACTTTCGAGAGGAACTCGTAAGGCAACTTCGACCAGTCGGCGGTCATGCCATCGGTTGACTCAACGGCTCTTAATGCTACCACGTTTTCGTAAGTTCGTTCATCACCCATCACACCTACCGAGTTTACCGGCAGCAAAATAGCAGCAGCCTGCCAGACTTTATTATACAAGTTCCATTCGCGTAAACCACTAATAAAAATGGCATCAACCTCCTGAAGTATCTTTACCCGTTCAGGGGTTATCGGTCCTAATATCCGAATACCCAACCCCGGCCCGGGAAACGGGTGTCGCTCCAGCAGATGAGCCGGCATTTGCAAAGCTTTGCCAATCCGGCGCACTTCATCTTTAAAAAGTGTATTAAGCGGCTCAACCACTTTTAGCTTCATATAATCGGGCAGCCCACCCACGTTATGGTGCGATTTAATGGTAGCTGACGGCCCTTTTACCGAAACCGACTCAATAACGTCGGGATAAATGGTACCCTGTGCCAGCCATTTTACATTCTCAATCAGATGGGCTTCCTGGTCGAAAACATCAATAAAGGTTTTACCGATGGCTTTTCTTTTTCCTTCCGGCTCCGAAATACCGGCCAGGGCTTTGTAAAACAAACCGGCAGCATCAACACCTTTTACATTAAGCCCCATATCCTTGTAGGAGTGAAGCACCTCTTCAAACTCATTTTTACGCAACAACCCGTTATCAACAAAAATACAGTAAAGATTTTTGCCAATGGCCTTGTGCAACAGCACGGCCGCCACCGACGAATCAACGCCACCCGAAAGCCCGAGTACCACTTTATCATCCGCTAACTTTTCTTTCAGGGCTGTCACGGTTGTCTCAACAAACGAATCGGGGGTCCAGTCCTGTGAACATCCGCACACATCAACCACAAAATTTTTCAACAGCTGCGTTCCTTCGGTAGAGTGATAAACTTCAGGATGAAACTGAATACCAAAAGTCTCCTCCCCCGCCACTTTAAAACCTGCCACCTCTACACTTCCGGTACTGCTGATAATATTAAAATTTTCGGGAAGTTTTAAAATAGTATCGCCATGCGACATCCACACCTGGCTACCATCCGAAATACTTTTCATCAATTTACATTCTCTGTCAATATAACCCAGGTTGGCACGGCCATATTCACGAATCCTGGAAGGCAGAACCTCTCCCCCGTCATGCTGCGCCAGAAACTGTGCCCCATAACAAACACCCAATAGCGGCAATCTGCCTCTGATGTCTGACAAGTCAGGGACAGGAGCTTCGTTATCTCGTACCGAAAAGGGGCTTCCCGAAAGGATAACACCTTTTATATCTTCACTAATTTCGGGAACTTTGTTAAAGGGATGAATCTCGCAATAAACATTTAGCTCACGCACCCTGCGGGCGATTAACTGGGTATATTGCGAACCAAAATCTAGGATAAGGATGGTTTCTTTCACAGGTACTGTTTTTTAGGTTGATACCGATTGAACAATTCAGTGGCAAAGATAGGCTTTTCAATAATATTGTCCTGACTGAAAACGAGAAGATGATTAGCTTATCTTTGCCATGAAAAAGTTGAATCCGGTTATGAGATTTTTTGCAAAAATAATACTTGTATTACCCTTGTTAACGGGGTTAATGTTTACTTGTTCGTGCAATCAGGGTAACGCTAGCAGGAATCAGAAAATGAGCTGTGGTGCCGAAAAACTCTCGAAAGACAAAACCAGCTTTTTAGCCGATAACCATCAGGGATACCTGTTTAGCAGCGGAATTACTCAAACAAACCACGAAGCCCATTCGGGAAATTTTTCGGTTTTAGCCACCAAAAAACACCCCTATGTTTTTTCGATTACCCTAAAAAATATTGGCCCCGATCAATATTACAAAGTATCGGTCTGGAAAAAATCAAGTCCTGATAAAGGAGCATTGGTAGTATCGGATAAAACAGCGAAAAGATTGTATCTTATCACCAACAAACCCAAAACAAAAGATGCCAAAGGGTGGGAAAAACTTGAAATTGATTTTTTTACACCCCCCAATTTTGCAGCAGAAGAGTTAAAAATATATTGCTGGAGCATTCATGGCGATTCCGTTTACTTTGATGACCTTACAATTGTTAACACCGAAAAAAAATATCCTGTTTATAAGGAAGACCCTCTGATAGTTGTTTTAGACACCTCCAATTACAAAAAATTCATCACCAAGCGTATCAAAGCCTTTAACGCCGGTGTATTACAAACCGAACAAAGCGACTGGGTAAAAGGCATCCTTTTCAGCAACAACAAAATGATGAAAGCCAAACTACGTTTAAAAGGTGATTGGCTTGACCATCTTGTGGGCGACAAATGGTCGTTTAGGATTAAAATGCGAAAGAATTATGTATGGAAAAGACTTCGGGTGTTTTCCATTCAAACCCCTTTTGCCCGGGGATTTCTATACGAATGGTATTCGCATGTTTTGTACAGCAGTCAGGATATTTTAACGACCCGTTACGGTTTTACACCCTTGATAATGGGTAATAAGTCAAAAGGACTTTATGCCTGGGAAGAGCATTTTACCAAACAGCTTGTAGAATATCGTCAAAGACGTGAGGGGCCCATTTTAAAATTTTCGGAAGAGGCTTTTTGGCAGATACAGCGTATTGCTAAAGAAACCTGTCGCTGGCCCGATTTCCCAGCTTACAACTGTTCGGTTATCGAACCGTTTTCACAAAATAAAACAGTAAAAAACCGGGTACTTTATCGTGAATTTTTAATTGGTGCTCAATTAATGAACCAGTACAAATACAATATCGGTAAACCTGCCGATATTTTCGACCTGCCCCGCCTGGCCAAATATTATGCCATGCTTGACATCACCCACGCACGGCATGGTATGGCATGGCACAATCAGCGTTTTTACTACAACCCCGTTATCTGCAAACTCGAGCCCATTGCTTACGATGGGTTTACCGACCATTTAAGTTTTGATTTCACCATAAACGATAATATGGCCTGGCAGGTACTTAGCGGAAAAAAAACAATTCCGGAAAACTACAACTTTTATTACCTGTTTGAAGATTCAACTTTTGTAACTCTTTATCTAAATTATCTTAAAAAATTTAGTCGTGCCGGTTTTACTGACTCCATGAAAAACTTATTTAAAAAGGATGCCGTTTATTACGATTCGCTTATCAGGCTGGAATTTCCTTTAGAAAGATTTGATACCGGATTTTTAACCAAAAGCGCCAGGGGTGTCCGGGAGTATTTGCCAAAACTGGAAGATTTCTTAAAAACCCAAATAGCCGGCAACTCCCTTCATGCTCATATCATTCCCGAAGATAATACAGATTCGGTTACGCTCTTCAAAGCCCCCTCATTTTATGTTACGGCCTACCTCGAAAGCAGTAATCCGGATAGCATTGTGATTGAGGTTCACAACTTCTTCGGCAAAAAAATCAAGCTTCTCGGAACAGGCTCGAAGAAAAGATATATTCAAACCTTTTTTACTAAACCGGTTTTTGTAGCTCCTTACAAAAAAGGGAATCACGGAGTTGTAAAACGTGTTGTTTCGGAACCGGGAAGCAGTTTCCTGTTTTTTCAGGTGGAAGGAACAGAAGAACTTTACACGGCATTTATAAACCCCTGGCCTTATCCCAAAGGTATAACGCCCCAACAAGAGCTGGCGGCAAAGGCATCTATAAAAAACGCCATGCTTGTGGATACCATTATCAACCATAAAATATACATCAAAAAAGGAAACACCACCCTTAATTCAAAGTTTGTTATTCCAAAAGGTTATCAGGTGTTTTTTGAACCCGGAACCCATATCGACCTGGTAAGCAAGGCATTGATCCTTTCCTATTCTCCGGTATTTATTAATGGTACCGGTAACAACCCTGTTATTATCTCTTCATCGGACGGAACCGGAAACGGTTTCACGGTGTTACAAGCGAATAAGCGTTCGAAAATAGAATATGTTAAATTTGAAAAAATGAACACCCTCAATTATAAAGGATGGACTTTGTCAGGTTCGGTTACTTTTTACGAGTCGGATGTTGATATCAATCATGCTGAATTTAACAACAACGGTTGCGAAGATGCACTCAACATCGTACGTTCTGATTTCAACCTTCGAAACAGCCGGTTTTCCAATACCTGGGGCGATGCATTCGACTCAGATTTTAGTAGAGGGCTGGTCGACAGCGTTTTGTTTACCAACATCGGAAACGATGCCATCGACTTTTCAGGAAGCCGTATTAAAATTACTAACAGCACCATTAACGGAGCTAAAGACAAAGGCGTTAGCGGAGGCGAAGATTCGCATCTAATGGTTGAAAACACAAGTATTTCCAATGCCAACATTGGCCTGGCTTCAAAAGACCTGTCCACACTTGATGTTACAGATTCAAAGATTAAGAATTGCCAGTACGGACTGGTTCTGCTACAAAAGAAGCCTGAATATGGCCCGGCAAGTATGAAACTTAATAAGGTTACTATTCAAAAATCAAAAGTCCGGATGCTTATCGAAAAAGGCTCGAAAGTTATTTTTAACGGCAAAACAATCAAAGGCGACAAAAAAAAGGTTGCCGAAATGTTTTACTAGTTTTATCTACTTTTCTCCATATTTACCATCCTCAATCCGGCAGATTAAATAAATTTGCCACGCATGATTATCAAAGATGAATTAACAGGCATTATTCTGGCAGGCGGCAAAAGCAGCCGCATGGGAAAAGACAAAGGGCTTTGCGAGTTTAACGGCAAAGCACTGGTTTCGTATGCCCTCGAAACCTTAAAGCCGTTGTGTGGAAAAATGATAATCAGTGCCAACCATTTTCCGGAAAAATACAAACAGTTTGGCGTACCTGTAATAAGCGATGAGATAAAAAACATTGGCCCTATGGGTGGAATATACACCTGTTTAAAACACTCAACCACCCGGCATAATCTTGTATTGTCGTGCGACACACCCTTCGTGGGAATCATTTTGCTTAAGCATCTTTTAGATCATGTTCAAAATGAACAGGTGGTTGCCCCGGCTCATCATACCTTTTTAATAGAGCCTCTTAGTGCCTATTATGCCACCAACGTATTAGATGCCATAAAACAGTCCATCAACAACAACGACTACAAACTCATTAATCTTTTTAAAGGCGTTCGGTTTAAATCGGTTTTAATGGATACGCTACAACCATTTAATGCCGATCAGTCATTTTTAAACATCAACAAGCCTGAAGATTTGGAAACAGCAGAAAAAATAATTTCAAAAATCAATGAGTAACAAACAAAACGATATTTGGTTAAAAGCCTCGGTGGTTGGCGGGCTTTGGGCTTCCATGGAGATTATCGTGGGTAGCTTTTTACATAACACGCGGTTGCCTTTTGCCGGATCAATCCTCGCTTTCGCGGGAACCATTTTACTCATAGGATTCTACCAGCTTTGGCCTCAACGAGGTTTAATAATCCGTGCGGGACTTATCACGGCCATTATGAAATCAGTGTCGCCCAGTGCCATTATTTTAGGTCCCATGACTGGTATTATCACCGAGGCAGCCCTGATTGAGTTAGTCATTATCCTGTTAGGCAATAATTTTCCTTCGGTGGCCTTTGCAGGAGTGCTTAGTTTATCAAGTGCCCTATTTCATAAAATAATAAGCGTTATTATCCTGTATGGATTTAACGTAATTACCATTTATGTTAACGTAATCAATTTTGCACTAAAGCAATTTGATATTAAAGAAGCTGCCCCTAAAGAGATACTTTTTGCATTGCTTGTCGTTTATGTTGTTACAGGCATTATTGCAGGCGTTGCCGGCTTGTTTCTTGGTAAAAAAGCCCTTAAGCTGCGTTCTGAAATTCCTCAAGAGATATTTGAAAAAGGCATAAAAGAGAAAGAATTTTTTGATCTTTCGGGAAAACAAAAAACCAAAGAACTTTTGCTCTGGATTCATATTATTGCCATTCCAACAGGACTATTTCTATTCAATTTTAAAGGATTGTTGACAGGAGGTATTTACTCGATGGTTTATGTATTGTTGTTTGGCTACTACTACCGTAATTCAATGCGACGCTTACGAAAGCCCATCTTTTGGTTACAGTTAATCCTTATAATTTTACTATCGGCGTTTTTTTGGAACACACATAGCACCGACGGCGTTTCATTAAGTATGGAAGGCTTTTGGGCAGGTCTCGAAATGATGATTAGAGCCATCTTTATCGTGGTTGCTTTTTCGGCATTAAGCGTAGAGTTACGAAACAAGAAAGTTAGAAATTTCCTGTTTAAGGTGGGTGTTGGTAAGTTTTATCAATCGGTGGGAATGGCCTTTGGGGCACTTCCTCAAATGATTGTGCTGTTACCTACTGCCAAAGAGATTATTAAAAAACCGGTAGCCTCACTACTCAAACCATTGATTTATGCTGACAGTTGGCTGAAAATTTTTAAAAAACAGTAAATACATCCTAGCAATAATCCGATGAAACATTTACTACTTTTACTGCTGGCAGCCATTATTTGGGGTTTTGCTTTCGTGGCACAAAAGGTTGGCATGGAGTTTATCGGGCCATTTGCGTTTAACGGTATCCGGTTTACCCTGGGAGCAATTTCACTGTTACCGTTGCTCTTTTTTCAAAAACAACTGTTTGGTACTTCAACCAATCAAACCGATATCAGATTTACCGTTAGAGGAGGCATTATTTTGGGAGGCGTTCTGTTCGTTGCCGCTTCGCTTCAGCAAGTTGGCATCATAAAATCAACGGCCGGCAATGCAGGATTTATCACCAGTTTGTACATTGTTATTGTTCCCTTTCTCGGTATCTTTTTAAAACACAAAATCACCATAGAGGTCTGGGTTGGCGCCATGCTGGCCGTTGTCGGGCTCTATTTCCTCTCCATCAATCAACAATTCCAAATGGCTCCCGGCGATGGACTGGTACTCATCAGCGCCTTTTTTTGGGCACTTCATATTATCCTCATCGGTTACTATGCACCCAAAACTAATGTGTTGCTACTATCGGTTATACAATTTGCCGTAAGTGCTTTGCTAAATCTTGTCGTTGCTTTTATTTTTGAAGAAGTCCGTTGGACGATGATTTCAAACGCGCTCTACCCCATTCTTTATGGAGGCATCCTTTCGATTGGCGTGGCTTACACCTTGCAGGTGGTGGGACAGCGAAACGTTGCTCCTTCTAAAGCCGCTATTGTTTTAAGTCTTGAAGCCGTTTTTGCCGTGCTGGGCGGCTGGTTGCTGCTAAGTGAAACCCTTCCGTTTAGAAAAGGGATGGGCGCACTAATCATGTTAATAGGTTTGATTATCTCCCAATTGAAATTTACGAAGTCAGTTAGTAATTAGCCATGCTAATTTGGTATCTTTGTAACACATTATGAAAAAAGTATTGCTAACGGGAGCATCAGGAAGCGTAGGCTATCAGGTTTTAAAACAACTCATCCAAAAGGATGATGTTAAGCTAACTGTTTTTAATAAGAAATCACTTCAAAATAAAAAACTTTTTAAACCTTATAAGGAAAAAATCAACATCATTTATGGCGACATCAGAAACCGTGAAGATTTGGAACCAGCCGTTAAAAGACAAGATTATATTATACACCTGGCGGCCATTATACCGCCCCTGGCCGATGACGACCCTGAGCTGGCCAAAGCAGTTAATGTGCAAGGAACCGGCAACCTTTTAAAAGCTGCCAGACGATTTTCGCCCCGGGCACTCTTTTTATACAGCTCTTCCGTTTCGGTGTATGGCGACAGGTTAAAAAACCCAAACATCAAGGTTGGCGACCCGTTAAAGCCAAGTCAGGGTGATGAATACGCGGTTACCAAACTGACAGCCGAAAAGTTAATAATGGAAAGCAGGTTGGACTGGACCATCTTCAGGATCACGGCAATTATGTGGAACGACAACCACAAAATCAGCAAGTTGATGTTTCACATGCCCCTGGACACACCTATCGAAATTGCAACTCCCGAAGATACTGCCCGTGCCTTTGTCAATGCCCTTTATCACCGAAAACAACTTAGCCGCAAGATTTTTAATTTAGGAGGAGGAAACCCATGCCGGACAACTTACCGGGAGATGCTGGAAACGGTTTTTGATATTGTAGGACTTAAAAAACTCAATTTCCCCGAGCATGCTTTTGCCGACACCAACTTCCATTGTGGCTATTACGCCGATGGCGATGTGTTGGAAAAGATTCTTCACTTCAGAAAACAAACCCTTGAGGACTTTTACAACGCCTACCGAAAGGCAACCACCCCTTTTATGAAAAAAACCACCTCCTTGTTAAGCTTTATGATAAAACGTAAACTGTTAAAACATTCGGAGCCTTATCAGGCATACCGAGAAAAGGATGACCTGCTTATGAAGCGGTTTTTTGGAAAAACAGATTGATTGAAAAATACTAATTGAAAATAGAAAAAGTATTGATGGCCAAAGATATCAAAACAAAAAACCGCCATCCTTTCAGAAAGCGGTTTAGGTTTTTTACTGATTCTTTGATCAGTTTAGCAGAACATTGGTATTCCCGATTTTAGTTTTAAAAACCGAAAGGGCTGCAGCATAAGCCATGATAAACGAAATAGTTTCGTCGGATGGCTGGTATAAACTAATGCCTTTTCTAACTTTTTTGTGAGCGGGTCTGTTCTGAAATTTTTTAAGCGTAAAGGATTTGTGCATAGGCAAAAATTAAATTAATAAAACTCTTTTAAAAATAAACGGTCATATAGCCTCAAATATTATACGACCGCTCAAAAAAATTTCATCATCAAAATTTACCAGAACTTATTTCCAATATTTTAAGTTGTTAAAACCAGATTTTTTTCATCAATCATTTTTCTAATATTAATGAGTGCATAACGCATCCTGCCCAACGCTGTATTGATGCTTACATCGGTTTGATCGGCAATCTCTTTAAAGCTCAGTCCCGCATAACACCGAAGATAAAGTACTTCACGCTGATCATCCGCCAGGTTGTTCATTAGATTTTTTACATCCTGATAAATCTGACTCCTCACCATTTTATCCTCCACCGATTGGTCTGCGATAAAAAGATTATCAAACACATCCGACTCATCGTAACGGTTATTAACATAAGAAACTTTTTTCGATTTACGAAAATGGTCAATCACCAGATTGTGAGCTATCCGCATGATCCATTGAATGAATTTCCCTTCATCGTTGTAGCGCCCGCTTTTCAGGGTATTAATTACTTTAATAAAAGTTTCCTGAAAAATGTCATCGGCCAACGGCTTATCTTTTACAAGCATGAAAATGTAAGAAAACAGCCGGTTTTCGTGTTTCTTAATTAATTTTTGGAGGCTTGACAGGTTACCTTCAAGATAACTTCTGATCAATTCCTTTTCCAAGGTTGAATCAGTATTTTTCATATCGTACTATGTTAATGATTGGTTACAAAGTAGATATTCTCTCGATAGGTGTCCTCCTTATTTTATTGGTTGGATTAAAATGATTGTTTAACAATGCAAATATATGTTAAAATTATTCTGATGCAAATATATTTCTAATTTTGTTCCATATTTTTTAACATACATGATCTACAACCTAAACGGGGTAAGCCCCAAAAATTACATTATCATAAATAAGGCCCGGGTAAACAACCTCAAAAATCTATCCGTTGCCATACCCAAAAAAAAACTGGTTGTTATTACCGGATTATCGGGTTCGGGAAAGTCATCGCTAGCTTTCGATACCCTTTATGCCGAAGGCCAACGGCGCTATGTTGAGAGTCTAAGCTCTTACGCACGACAGTTTCTCGGACGAATGGATAAGCCTGAGGTTGATTCCATCACGGGCATTGCCCCGGCCATTGCCATCGAGCAAAAGGTAAAGACACACAACCCGCGTTCAACCGTTGGTACTTCCACCGAAATTTACGAGTACATCAAATTGCTCTTTGCCCGAATTGGTAAAACCTATTCCCCGGTTTCGAACCGGATAGTAAAACGCGATACGGTTACCGATGTTACCGGGTTCATCATGGCATTACCCGACGACACCGCAGTATTAATCTACTCCCCTTTGTTGGAATCGCAGGAGCGCGATGTAAAACAACAACTTCAAATACTGCTCCAGCAGGGATTTAGCAGAGCAAAATACAAAAACGACTTTTATCGAATTGAAGAGCTTATAGAAAAAAAGGGCAAGCTGGCGACCAAGCATTGTCATCTGATTATCGACCGTATCAGGGTTGACCACGAGGATCACGATTTACAAGCGCGTGTTGGCGATTCGCTACAAACCGCTTTTTACGAGGGAAACGGGTACTGCTTTGTGGGCTACATTGTTAATGGCAAAGAAAAAGTTGTCGAATTTTCAAACAAGTTTGAACTAGACGACATTCAGTTTGAAGAACCCACCGTAAATATGTTCACCTTTAACAACCCTTACGGCGCTTGCAAAACCTGTGGCGGTTTCGGGATGGTAATCGGCATCGACGAGAATCAGGTCATCCCCGATAAGAGCCTCTCGGTTTTCGAGGGCGCGGTAGCCTGCTGGAAAGGTGAAAAAATGAGTGAGTACAAAAACCACCTCGTCAATGTTGCCTATCAATTCGATTTTCCCATCCATAAACCCTATCAGGATTTAACCGAAGAACAAAGAGAGCTGCTCTGGAGTGGCAACCAATATTTTAAAGGTATCAACGATTTTTTTAAAATGGTTGAAGAAAACAGCTATAAAATACAGTACCGTGTAATGATGTCGCGCTATCGCGGCAAAACCAAATGTCCCGAGTGCAAAGGCACCCGGCTGCGCAAAGATGCCACCTACGTTAAGGTTGCCGGCAAATCCATTACCGAAATTGTAACAATGGAGATTGATCAGGCGTTGGCATTTTTTAAAAATATCGAACTCAACGAGCACGATTACAAAGTAGCCAAAAGACTGCTTTTAGAGATCACCAACCGGCTTCAGTTTTTGCAGGATGTAGGCCTTGGCTACCTGACCATGAACCGGCTTTCCAATACCCTTTCGGGCGGTGAATCACAACGTATCAACCTAGCTACATCACTGGGGAGTAGCCTGGTAGGCTCTATGTATATTTTAGATGAGCCCAGTATCGGGCTACATCCTAAAGACACTACCCGACTCATTGCTGTATTAAAAAGACTTCGGGATATCGGCAACTCGGTTATTGTGGTGGAACACGATGAAGATATTATCAAAGCTTCGGATGAAATTATTGACATCGGTCCTGATGCCGGAGAATACGGTGGCGAACTTATTTTTCAGGGTACTTTTGATGAGCTGAAGAACTCTACCGAAAGCTATACTGCCAAATACCTTACCAACAAGCTTTCCATTCCGGTGCCTACCCATCGCAGAAGCTGGCACAACTACATCGAAATAAAACGGGCTTCGGAACACAATCTCAAAAACATTGATGTTAAAATTCCCTTGAACGTATTAACTGTTATCACGGGCGTAAGCGGATCGGGCAAATCAACGTTAGTAAAAGATATTCTGTTTCCTGCCCTTAAAAAAAGGCTGGGAGGTTATGCCGATAAAGCAGGAAGCTATAATGAAATTAAGGGCGACCTTAGCGCAGTTAAAGCGTTGGAATACATCGACCAAAACCCCATTGGTCGCTCATCAAGGTCAAACCCCGCCACCTACTTAAAGGCTTACGATGATATTCGACAGCTGTTTGCCACCCAATCGCTGGCCAGATTGCGAGGTTATAAAGCAGGAACCTTTTCGTTTAACATTCCCGGGGGCCGTTGCGAAAAGTGCGAAGGCGAAGGCGTTATTAAGGTCGAGATGCAGTTTATGGCCGATATTTATTTAAAATGCGATGTCTGCCACGGCAAACGTTTTAAAGAGGAGGTGTTGGAGATAAAATACAAAAACAAAAGCATTGCCGATATTTTAGAGATGTCGGTAACCGAAGCTTTACAATTCTTTAGCAAAGGCAAACCATCCTCCACCGAAAAGAAAATTATTAGTAAGCTGGAACCCCTGGAAGAGACAGGGCTAGGCTATTTACGATTGGGACAACCATCAAACACCTTGTCGGGCGGAGAAGCGCAGCGCGTAAAACTGGCCTTCTTTTTGTCGAAGGGACAAGCTGAAAAGCGAACCCTCTTTATTTTTGACGAACCCACTACGGGTCTGCATGTCCACGATATCCACAAATTGTTACATGCACTCAACGCGCTGATTGAGAAAGGTCACAGCGTGATTGTTATCGAACACAACAGCGACATTATTAAAGCCGCCGACTGGATTATCGATTTGGGTCCCGAGGGAGGTAAAAAAGGTGGTTACATCATGTTTGAAGGAACGCCGGAAGAGATTATTGAATGTAACAAATCGATTACCGGAAGCTATTTAAAAGAAAAAATCAAACATAAAACATACTAAAAACCAGTTAAACGAGTTTCCAATTCTGTAACTGCAATGAAAATCTGTTTACTTTTTAATAATTAACACAACCATTCCATTTTTCGACTGTCTGTTACTTTAAAACCCACTTGAAAATAACATTAAAACATATTGGATTCTATTTTTTGCTTGTCACATCAATGCTTGTAAAACACGCTGATTTACACGCCCAAAACGAACCAGGTGCAACCAAAGCCGAAGGTTATGTAATCGATGATAAATCAGGAAAACCACTTCCGTTTGTCAACATCTTTTTTTTAAACACCACGGTGGGTACCACATCAGGGTTGGATGGTAAGTTTAAAATAAAAAACCGAAAACATTACGACACGCTGGTATTTTCGATGATGGGCTATCACCCTTCCAAAGTTTTTACGAAACCGGGAAAAAAATATCATTTAATAATCCGCCTGAAAGAAGACACCCAGATACTGGATGAGGTAGTTATAAAACCGGCAGAAAATCCTGCTCATATTATTTTGCGGAAAATTATTAAAAACAAACACCGAAACAATCCCGAAAAGTTTAAACAATTCAACTGCCAAACTTATACGGTGTTAAGTGCCACGCTTACCAACGTTACTAAAGACAATCTGAAACTTGTAATTCCACCTCCCCTGATTAAAACGTTACCCCTTACAACCGATTCACTCAATAGGCCTGTTCTGCCTTTTTACCTGTCTGAAAAAATAGCCGATAACTATATCAATAAAATTCATGATACATCTCAAACGGTTGTCATCGCGAAAAAAGTAAAAGGTGTGGTAGGTCTGGAAGATTTTGATATCGAAGGATACGACAATTCGCTTAGTGACGAAATGAATTTTTACAAAAACTACGTTGACCTGTTCGGACACACATTTTTAAGTCCCTTGGCAAAAAACGGATTACTGTTTTACAGATACTACCTTGAAGACAGTACCCAACGCAACGGCAGAAAGTATTATACCATCAAATTTGTGCCGAGAAGTAAAAAAGACCTGACCTTCTCAGGAAGTTTTGATGTAATAAAAGATTTATGGGCTATTACCCGTATTGATGCCACTTTACCCAAATCGGCCAATATCAATTACCTGAACCATTTAAACGTAAAATTTAATTTTGATTTTGTTAATGACACTACCCTCTTTTTTAATAAAAACAGCATTACTGCCTCGTTCCACTATTTTAAGGTAAAAAATGAAGCCAAAAACGCCATGATTGAGGTAAAAAAAACAACGATCTATTCAAATATTTTATTGGGTAATAGGGCTCACCCGCTCCACGACACCCTTCATAATATCCATGGCATAACTAACGACACGTCATTTATTGCCTACCGTAACCAAACCGACAGCCAACATTTTAATAAAACATCTCAAATAATTGATTCTACCAACAATTTATGGTGGATGAAAGGAGCCGAAAAAATAACCAATATGTTTATTTCGGGCTATTTTAACGTTGGCAAAATCGATCTGGGTCCGTACCTGGGCACTTTTAAACGCAACAGTATTGAAGGAACAAGATTTAACCTCGGGGTGCGCACCTCCGAAGATTTTAATCCCCGCTACAGTTTGGGAGGAAGTGCCGGTTACGGTTTTAAAGATAAAGAGTGGAAATATTCAATTTACGGACAATATAAATTCAACACGAAACACCGCACCATAATTGGAGGCGGGTATATTAAAGATATGTACCTGTTTGGCGTTTTTGGCCACATCAGGCTTATTAAAGAAAACATGTTAAACACGGGAGAAGATAGTTTTGCTGCCGATTTTTTTAAACGATTTAACAGCGACAGGAGAAGTATGTTGTATCGAATTAACCTTTACCACGAAAAAGAATGGCGAAAAGGAGTATCCACTTGGTTAAGTTTTAACAGCGATAAATTGCGGCAAGGTTTATACACTCCCTTTATCCATAATGGCGAACAGGTAAAATATATTTACAACAATTCATTAAGTTTACGTCTTCGATTGTCGTGGAAGCAAAAAATTTCCGACCGGTTTTTACGAAGATATTATCTTACCACATTTTATCCCATTATAAACATCGTTGGCACCATAGGTCGTTACAGGGTAGCCTCCATAAATAGTAAATATTTCAAACTTCACATTACAATTAAACAGCAGGTTCCCATGGGATTCATGCGTTTTAAATATGTTTTTGAAGCAGGATATATTTGGGGAAAGGTTCCTTATCCAATGTTGGAAATCATTCGTGGTAACGACACTTACGGCGATTCCAAATACAGGTTTAACCTTTTGAACAGCGCCACGGCAGCCACCGATAAATATTTTAGTTTAATGGCAGAACATCATTTTAACGGGCTAATCCTTAACAAGGTGCCACTTATAAAAAAGTTTAATATCCGTATGGTAGTTTCGGCTAAATATTTGTTAGGCTCTCTAAGCAACAAACATCAGGATATACTACAATACCCTTGGAATATGGATATTCCCGGCAAACATTATCTCGAGCTGGGTGCCGGTTTTGAGAACATTCTTCAAATGATTCGAGTTGAAGGTATCTGGCGGCTTATGCCGGTGAACTACCCGGGAATGCCTTACTATGGAATTCGAATTAGATTTGATTTTTCAATGTAGCATATTATCATCTTTATTGCCGAATCTTTAAGTAATTTGCAATCTCAATGTTTTAAATATCCTTAAAAAAACCTTTTCAAAAAAACAAAGCAAGTGAAAAATATTACCTTTGCTTCATCTAAATTTAAAATTTTAATCATTATGAAAAAGATTTTTTTACTTTCAGTATTATTTTTATCAGTACTGATTGTTTCGGCGCAAACTGAAAAAAAAGAACCACAAGTGGCAAAAAAACAAAACGGCCCCGAAATTACTTTTAAAACCTTAACCCATAATTACGGAGAAATCTATTATGGTGCCGACGGTAATTATAACTTTGAATTTACCAACACCGGCAATGAGCCTTTGATATTAACCAAACCTCGTTCGTCATGCGGTTGCACGGTTCCTCACTGGCCAAAAGAGCCCATATTACCCGGTGAAACAAATGCCATTAAGGTAACCTATAACACCCATAAAAACGGTGCTTTTAATAAAACCGTTACGGTATATTCAAACTCGGTAACCCACAAAACCGTAGTTTTACGCATCAAAGGAAAAGTAATTCCCAAACCAAAGGAAGAACTGCCTGCCAAGCCAAAATCGAGCGTAGCTCCTTCCAATAAGTAATAGATATAAAACAATAGTTATACTGGCTATTAATCGATGGGTTGCCATCGATTAATAGTCAGTTTTTTTAATTTCAACGCCATGCCACAATTATCAAAAAAGGGGCAAATGATGCCCGAGTCACCCATTCGTAAATTGGTGCCTTATGCCGAGGAAGCCAAAGCTAGAGGGACAAAGGTGTATCACCTTAACATTGGCCAGCCCGATATCGAAACACCCGAAGTTGCCTTGAATGCCGTAAAAAATTATGACCCGAAAGTAATTGCTTACAGCCACTCTGCCGGTATGCTTTCGTTAAGGCAAAAACTTACCGAGTATTACAAATCTGTTGATATCGATGTAACTGCCGACGAGATTATTGTTGGCGCCGGAGCCTCCGAAGCTTTGTTGTTTGCTTTTCAGTCTATTATGGATCCCGACGATGAAGTAATCATACCGGAACCTTTTTACGCCAACTACAATGGGTTTGCCACCAATGCGGGTATCAAGGTAAAACCCATCTTTTCTGATATTGAAACGGGATTTGCCCTGCCTCCCATCGAAGAGTTTGAAAAAAATATTACCGAAAAAACCAAGGCTATCCTGGTTTGTAACCCCAACAATCCCACGGGCTACCTGTACTCGAAAGAGGAGCTGGAAACCTTGCGTGATATTGTAAAAAAACACGACCTTTTCCTGATTGCCGATGAAGTGTATCGTGAGTTTGTTTACGATAACCATACACATTTTACGGCCATGCATCTTAAAGGTATCGAAAACAACGTAATTTTAATTGATTCGGTTTCTAAGCGTTACAGCGCCTGCGGTGTGCGTATCGGTTGGATGATTTCAAAAAACAAAGCGGTGATAGCCACGGCACTCAAGTTTGCCCAGGCACGGTTGAGCCCGCCAACTTTCGGACAAGTAGCTGCCGAAGCAGCTGTTGATACTCCAGACGAGTATTTTGAAGCCGTGATGAAAGAGTACGTCGCACGTAGGAACGCGGTGGTTGAAGGAATCAACAAAATAGAAGGTGCTTATTGCCCCAATCCGGCAGGTGCCTTTTACGTGGTGGCTCGCCTACCCATTGATGACTCCGATAAATTTTGCAAGTGGCTGCTGGAAAATTTCTCCTTTGAAAATCAAACGGTGATGCTGGCACCGGCAACAGGCTTTTATTCAACACCCGGAAAAGGAACAGATGAAGTACGTATTAGTTACGTACTCAACGTTGATGATTTAAAAAGCTCGGTAAAAGTTTTGGGCGAAGCCTTAAAAGTTTACCCGGGAAAAAAATAGCACTTCTGTCATTTAATAATTCTATTATCTTTGAAAACTTAATTTATTTTTTAACCAAACACTTTTTTTTATGAACAAATTCAAATTTTTATCTGTTATCATTATCGGAGCTTTATTAGTTACTTTTTCATCGTGTGATAAAGTTACCGATTTGGCTGACATTACCTTTGATACCTCCCTTAGCTCCAATATTAGTGCTACATCAGCAGGTGAAACAAGAGCCGACACTACTTATGCCTTTAGCGGCTCTGCCATTGTTGACCCCACGTCAGATTCAACCATCAACAAATATTGGGATAATCTTAAAAGTTGGAATATCCAAAAAGTTACCCTGAAAGTTAAAACCATTTCGCAAGATGCCACCATGACAGAAGGCCATCTAATTGTTAAAGACAACAACACGGAAGATGTGCTTTTTACCGCTGATGCCACCGGATTTCCGTTAACAGCAGGAACCGTTATTATGGAAGTTACCAGTGGCGACTGGGTCGGTACCGAAGCAGCATTAATGGCACAGCATTCGCTTTTTATTTCCATTGATGGCGCTTTAGACCAGCCAAACGTTGACGTTACTTTTACCGTTGTAGTCGATTCAAAGGTTACTGCCAACCCGTTGTAATACCGAAACGCTATTAGAAGTTGTTTAAAGTTAACTTAATGGTTACAAAAGGTAAAACGTTTAAAATCAGAAAACAACTTCATTAAAAAAACCACGGCCATCACATTTTGACCGTGGTTTTTTTATGTTCTATTGTATCACGACCTTACCCAGCCGGTTTCCCCCGGAGGAGCACACCTTTACCAGATAGATACCGCTTTGCAACGATGACACATCAAGATTACAAGATGCTGCTTTATTTAAGCTCTCCTTTTCAATTACCTTTTGTCCTGCCATATTATAGACCTCGAGTGAAAATAGTTTTTCTGATTTATTGAGCAGGGATATCGTTACAATATCTACTGCCGGATTTGGCGAAATAGCCAAAACATCCTCATTGCTTCCATCAGTCTCGTCGATACCCAAGAACGAATACCAGGCAACCAAACCCGTATTTCCGGCCAGCCATCCCTGATACTCATTAAGAAAATAAAGATCGTTAAGATAGACATCAAAATAGGATGCAAAATTCCAGGTAGCACCACCATCAACAGTATGCCAAACTGTTTTTTGCGACAAGTACCAACCCTCCTGATCGCTTACAAAATAAACTTTCCCCGAATAGGCTTCCTCGTCAAAAGTATATGACTTTTCCCAAGAGATGCCGCCATCGGCTGATTTAAACAAAACGCCCTCTTTTGTTGAAGCATACCCTTCATTTTCGTTTAAAAAGAAAATATCCAGTGGTTGATAAATTACCCCGCCGTCATCCAACGTTGACAGCTGCCATTCGTTACCGCCATCAACTGTTCGTAAAATTTGCTTTCCATCGTAATCAATTATCCAACCTCTGTTCTCATTTAGAAAAAAGAGGTTTGTGAAATCATAATCCTGGGTAAAGCTCACCTGATTCCAGGAGATGCCGCCGTCCATTGTTTTAACCAGCACGCTACTATCGTCGCACAAGTAACCAACCTGACTATTTACAAATTGCATATCAACATATCTTACGGAAATATCAGGTACGTCACTATTCGACCAGGAAACACCCGCATCAACGCTTTTCATCATTTGCCCATCGGTACTTAAGAAAAAACAGGTATTCGCATCAAGTACTTGCATTTTATAAATACGGGTAAAAGCATTCAGGGTATCCAGACTCCAGGAAACGCCTTGATTCAACGTGTGCATTATCCCTCCGGTTGCCACCGTAAAGTTAGTAATGGCAAAGCCTTCCGCATCATTAAAAAAGCCGATTTGCTTAACATTTTGTGTAAGCCCTTTACTCATCTTCTCCCATGTTTGGCCTCCGTCAATAGATTTAATAATCAACCCGTCAAAACCAACTGCCACCAAATGATTATCGGCACCACTGGCAAAGGCACGTAATGTAGAAAGATAACTATTACCGATATCAATGGGGTCTCCCCACGTTTCACCGCCATCATCAGTTTGGATTACCGCTCCTCTCGATAGCACAACCCCTCTTTGATGATCGAAAAAATGTACCCCTTTATAGCTGGCATAACCAATATCATGATGTGTCCAGCTATAACCACCATCAGTAGTTTTAAGCAACTCCCCGTCTTCTCCGCAAACCCAGCCTGTATCGGCATCTAAAAAAGTAATTTTGCTATAATTTGAATTTTCTTCGGGCGTAGTTTCCGTCCAGGTTAACCCCCCATCATCGGTAACCATGATATAGCCATTGTCGTTACCAACTAATGCGCCCCCGACCGCACAGCCATGAAGCTCATCGGTAAAAGCAACGCTATTAAACCCGTTATTCTGATTTATGTTGCTCATAATTCTATTCCAGTGTTCGCCGCCATCGGTCGTTTTAAAAATGATTTTATAGGTTCCCACTATCCAGCCAGTATCATGATTGATAAAATAAACATCGGTCATATCGCCCAGCCAATTAGGTTTTACCTGTTTTTCCCATTTTTGACCAGCATCAGTAGTGTGATAAATATCACTCCAGCCAACAGCCCACCCCTCATTTTCATCGATAAAAAAGATGCTCCACATAGATTCGGTATTGTTGCTGTGCTGTAAATCCCAATGAGCACCGCCATCGACAGTATGCAAGATAGTGCCGTTGAATCCGACAACCCAACCTACCTGATCGGAGAGGAAAAAATCTCCCTTCAGATTATTGGTGGTTGGAAAGGGACTTCGTATTTCCCACTCCATCTGACCATACGCTACCACCGTAAAAGAAAGCAAAAAGAAAACTACCATTAATTTTTTCATAATATATTGGTTTAGATAAGTTAGAATCGAAAAAAAGATATTCGGAATTATTTTACATAAATCCATTTATTGCTATCATTTTTTAATAACGCGACAATCTTTCGTAATCGCAGCTTATTGCACAATAAATTTAGCCAGTTTTTCTCCAAGCGAAGAAGTCACTTTAACCACATAGGTTCCTTTAGATAACGACGATACATCGAAATTAGTATGACCGATAGCATGGCCTTTACTCGAATGCAGCACCACCTGTCCCATCATATTATAAATCTCAACCGAGTTTATCTTCTCCGAGTTATTCGAAAGTTCAACCCTGATATATTTTGATGCCGGATTAGGATATACCAGCAAGGCAGATGTATTTTTATCCAACTCGGCCACCCCGACATGCGACAGATGCAAAGCTATTAGCCCGTTAAACCCACAGAGCCAGCCATACCCATTATTAAAAAAGAAATAGTTTGTTATGCCTCCGTCCAAATTAAAATACTGGCTGTCAACCCACGTTTCTCCTCCATCAAGGGTGTGAAACACTCGAGAATCCTTAAAATACCATCCTTCCTCTGTATTTATAAAATGTATTTTTGACCTGAAGGAACCGCTAAATACAAAAAACTGTTGCCAGGAATCTCCACCATCGGTAGTTTTAAAAAGCACCCCCTCCTTTGTAGATGCATACCCTGTATCGGCATTGATAAAACTGATAGCTTGCGGCTCAAACACAAAGCCATCTTCGGTTAACTGTGAATAATACCAGTCGTTTCCACCCGACCTTGTCCGCAGAATGGTTTTGCTGTTTAGGTCGATAAGCCAGCCAAGATGTTCATCAAGAAAAAATAACGATGTAAAATTGTAATCATCTGTAAAGTTAACCTGTTGCCAGGTAGTACCACCATCAGTAGTTTTTACCAATACGCTATGGTTACCACACATATAGCCATTATCCTGATCTAAAAACTGTAGATCGTAATAGGTGGTAATCGTATCAGGAACATCAGTTAATATCCAGCTGTCGCCATTATCAACCGACTTCATCATTTGTGAATTTTCATTTAGCAAAAACCAATCTCCATTCTCTGAAAATATCCTGTAAAAAGGGCCATTGTCAATAATAGTATCTTCTACCCATGTGTAGCCACCATCGTGTGTACGCATCATTTTACCATGCCAAAAGCCCGTAGTGGCAATCCCTTCTAACGCGTTGAAAAACCCTAAACTATAGAATGATAAATCCTGCCCCTTGCTCAATTTTTGCCATGTAATACCCCCATCAACCGTTTTTGCTATAGTCCCCTCAGAGCCAACCGCAACCAGTTGATTATAAGCGCCACAGGAAAAAGATGTTAACAACGTATTGCTACCAAGACCAATTTGAGCCACCGAGTCCCAGGTTTCTCCTCCGTCAAATGTTAAACGCACCATATCATAGTCTTCCACCAAAAGTACCCCTCGTTGTTCATCAAAAAAGTAAATATCATTGTAGTGCTCGTAGGCAACCAAATTATGTTCCGTCCAAGAGTTACCACCGTCAACCGTTTTATACAGCTGTCCGTTTCCTGAAACCCAGGCGGTATTGGCATTAATATATGTTACTTTATTAAGACTTTTTGCATCCGGAGGCGTTTTATCAGTCCAGGTAAGCCCCCCATCGTTTGTTACCATCAGCAACCCCGGGCTCTCGCTTGAGAGACCGCCACCCACGGCACATCCATCAAGTGAATCGCCAAAGCAAACGCTGAAAAAATGTAAGTCGTGATGTGAGTCACTTATTATCCTGTTCCAATGTTCGCCGCCATCGGTTGTTCGCAAAATTATTTTATAATACCCTACAATCCATCCGGTATCATGGTTGATAAAAAAGACATCATTCAGGTCGCCAGGCCAGCTTGGTTTAACCTGGGTTTCCCAGCTTTCACCCCCATCGGTTGTATGATAAATTTTACTCCAGCCCACAGTCCAGCCCTCAAGCGTATCAATAAAGAAAACGCCACTTAACAGCCCGCCATCACTACTCTCATGCCTCGTGTCCCAGGTAATTCCCCCATCGGAAGTATGCATTACAATCTCCATGTTACCTACCGCCCAGCCATTCTGAGCAGTGGGAAAAGAGACACTATTAAGTGTTTGGATGGTAGGCGTTGGGCTTAATTGTTGCCAGTCGTTTTGAGCAACTGCCAGTAAAACCATCAAAATAAAGGAAAATAGAAATAAAGTTTTTTTCATAATCTTTTGGTTTAGACAAGTTAAGGTCAAAGGTAATAATAATCAAACAAAATCTACCATCCATCCTGCTTAATTATTCCTTACTGTTCCGGTAAACTCACCGCTGCCTCTTTTCAGCATACCAACCAGCAAGAGCAACATTCTTTTTTCCTATCATAACAAAATGGTTTTAATCACTTCTTGCGAATGTTCGAATAGGTAAAGTCGATGGTTATTTTTCCTTCGTAAACCCTTGAGCTTTCAACATCATCGTACAACGCTACCGGATTCAGCAAAATATTCTGTTCGTGAGGCAATGTATAGTTAAAGGTATAGAACAACCTTGAAGGAAGCAAATCGGTGCCGGATTGATAGGAGTAATGATAAACAAATTCACTCCCGTCTTTTTCGGAAACAAAAACCCTTCGCACCATGTAGGTTTCAACATCAACCCAGATAGTGTATTGCGAAACCAAAGTGGTGGTATCGTAAGGATGCAACTCCACCACCTTGCATTGATGATGGTTCACCATTTCGACACCCCGGTCGATGGTTTTAAAATTGGCTCGGAGTAAAAATCGTGTTACCGGCGTAAGCTTCTGTTTTGGCAACACCGTGAATTGATAGGTAGAAATTGAATAGTGCGCCGGCCACTTAAAAAACATCTTCCCGCGAGTAACGGGTATCTTTAGCAAAGGGATTTCGGAATTGACGGTAAAAACCGCTTGATAGTTTTTAATGCTATCGAGCCTGTGATTATAATTCTCGACATACGAAAAGGCGTCGCCGGCTTGTGAAAATGCCTGAAATGAAAATATCAAGCTGGTAATGAATAATGCCGTACATAACAGGTTTCTTTTCATGTGTTTATCCTTTTTTTACTGAATAGACAATATTACAACTAAAATCGTACACGCGTACACACACGTTATACAAAATCAATTGTTATAATGCCTAATGACTTACATTTTTCTTGTTTTGTCATGAATATTTCTTTTTAATCCAGTATCTCCTGTTTACTGAAAATCATAACCGAGGCGGTGTAAAATATCAAAATGTGAACCACCAGCACAATGGCATCGAAGGTTAATTTCATCCAGTCGATGGGAGTGGTAAAAAACTGCGACCACGAAGTGAAATAGGAGGTAAATAAAAAGGGTTTTACACTATCGAACAACGAAAAATCAAGGCTCGATACAAAATATAAAATCACAATCACCGAAACCGTTGATAAAATTGCCTTGGTACTGTTTTTGTAAAGAACCGAAAAGAGCAAAGAAAGTGAAACAACCGTTAGCAGCATCAGAAAATAAAAAAGGTAAGCTAGTGCAAAGCTAAGTAACGCCTGATTGGAGGTTAACACGAAAAATTTACCATTGTCGAAGGCCAGCAGTTCGCCACTTCCAAAAATTATCAATCCGCCGCCGAGGCTTAGCGCTGCCATAAAAAGCACCACGATAAGCACATACAGTTTAGCAGCCATAAAACGAGCGGTAAAAAATCCGGTTTTAGAAACCTTACGCGAAAGCACCATCCGAAGAGTTCCGCCCGATTTTTCCTCTGAAATCATGCCTCCGGTAACAAAAATAACCATCAACCCCACAAAGAGCCACAAGGCATGAAACAACTGAAAAGCGAACAGATTGCCATTGATAAGTTTTCCTTCGAAAGAGACTCCTTTTCCAAAAGTACTTAACAGCGAATCGTAGTATTCCTGCCCCTCGAAAGCAAAAGCCAAACTAAAAACCAGCATCAAAATAAATATTACCAGCAGCACTATTTTAGCATAGGAGCGGGTAAACATTTTATATATTTCTTGTAACATCATGGCAGATTATTCGGTAAAAGTTAGATAATAACTAATAATGGCATCGTCGGGACGCAGCATAAACACCTGCACTTCCGACACCATCAAATACTCATTGATAAAGGGAATCACTTTCTTTTCGCAGCTCACTCTTACATGGTCATCTTCAATGACTACACTGGCAATAGGAAGGTCACTCTCTTTTATCAATTTCATTGCTTTAGCCGGGTTATCTGTTTCGATGACCAGCCCCACGTTGCTACGACCAAACAGCTCATCCACATTACCTTCCGAAATTAACCGACCACCCTCCATGAGCACAATGCGATTGATAAAACCCTGTAGTTCGGTAAGCCGTTTGGTAGCCACGAGAATGGTGGTTCCCTGATTCCTGTTAATTGATTTTAGCAGACTTTTCATTTCGGCCAGACTCTTTATATCCAACGAGCTAAAAGGCTCATCCAATAAAATCAGGGGTGGATTGTTATAGATAGCCATGGCAATCGCCAGCTTTTTACGATCGCCTGAAGCGAGCTTATCAACTTTTTCGTCCGACAAATCGTACAAACTTGTCAGTTTAAGCACGCGATGAATTTCATCGTTATCTTTTTCCAAACCTGAATACTTAGAAAACAGCAGCAGGTTATCAAACAGGGTAAGATGATTGTAAAATACAGGGTCTCCAATAAGAGCTCCTACATTTGACAAGATGGCTGCCCGGTTGGGAATAAGTTTTTTTCCAAAAATCTCAATTTTTCCCTTATCGGGATTGATCAGCGCCGTAAGCGCCCTGAGCAACATGGTTTTGCCCGAATCGTTAGGTCCGATTATACCGCAAATGTCGCCCTCAAAAATTTCCATGTTAAAATCAGATAACACGGGCATTCCCTTTATCGACTTCGACAAACCGTTAACCTGAAGTATGATATCATTTTTCAAAAAAAGTAATTTTAAATGTCCGCTATAAAATTAAGTAAAAAATCCGTCTTTTAGTCAAAGATGGCTTTTAAATTAAAGATGTTTATACGTTGTACTCCTCCTTAAAGAACTGATAAAACCAGGTAATGGTTTCAATTCCGTTGTAAAAATTCTCCAGCGGATAGTTTTCGTTGGGAGAGTGAATAGCGTCATCCTCAAGGCCAAATCCCATTAATATTGATTTAATGCCCAGTACCTTTTCAAAGGTGGAAATGATGGGAATACTACCGCCACTACGTGTGGGAACAGGCTGTTTACCATAAACTTTCTGATAAGCCTTTTCAGCTGCTTTGTAAGCCGGCATGTCGATAGGACAAACATAGGCCTGACCGCCATGCAACGTGGTAACCTTAACTTTTACCGACTTAGGGGCTATGCTTGTAAAGTACACTTCAAACATTTTAGCAATCTTTTCGTGTTGCTGATTAGGAACCAGTCGCGACGACAGTTTTGCGTAAGCTTTTGATGGCAATACCGTTTTAGCGCCTTCGCCGGTGTAGCCACCCCAGATACCACAAGCATCAAAGCTCGGACGAATACCGGCGCGCTCGATGGTGGTGTACCCTTTTTCACCCAACAGTGCTTCTACCCCAATAGCACGTTTGTATTCCTCTTTATCAAACGGAGCCAAATTCAGCAGCCTCCGCTCTTCGGCTGTTGCTTCGAGTACATCGTCGTAAAAACCGGGAATGGTAATGTGATTGTTTTCATCGGTAACCTGAGCAATCATTTTTGCCAACACATTTATCGGGTTGGCCACCGCTCCACCAAACAAACCTGAATGCAAATCACGGTTGGGACCCGTAACTTCCACTTCCCAATAGGCAAGCCCACGCAATCCGGTGGTGATGGACGGGATGTCAGGGGCAATCATGCCTGTATCCGACACCAAAATAATATCCGCTTTCAGCATTTCCTTGTTGGCCTCACAAAAAGCACCAAGATTAACCGAGCCTATCTCCTCCTCCCCTTCAATCATAAACTTCACGTTTACCGGCAGCTTATCGTTGGCCACCAGCGTTTCAAAAGCTTTAACATGCATAAAGCCCTGACCTTTATCATCATCGGCACCACGAGCCCAAATTTTACCCTCACGCACCTCCGGTTCAAACGGTGATGAGTCCCATAAATCCACGGGATCAACCGGCATCACGTCGTAATGTGCGTAAACCATAATGGTAGGCAATACAGTGTCGATGATTTTTTCGGCATACACCACAGGGTTTCCGTTGGTAGGCATCACCTCGGCTTTGTCAACGCCGGCTTTCAGCAGGGCAGCTTTATAAGCTTCGGCAGTACGAACCATGTCCTCTTTATGCCCGGCCTCCGAGCTGATAGAGGGAATTCTGATAATCTCAAACAGCTCATTTAAAAAGCGTTCTTTATTGTTTTCGATGTAATTTTTTACTTTTTCCATATCAATAATTGATTGATTTTTGATTTTGGGTAAATATACAAAATTCGGATAAAAAGAGAGGGGTTAAGAAGTAATTAAAAACGAACTTGTTTAAAGTTAAATTTAATTATTAACAATAAGATGCTACATCTCCACGTTGAACACTTTCTTTACAAGCATTCCTATCCCAAAGGAGAGAAGAGCCACCCCGAGTGAAATGGCCACCATGCTGGAAAACCGGCGGGAAAACTTTACATTTTTAGCCACCGAAATGTAATACGTATAAACGGCAATAATCAATACTGTTATCACCAACATGCCACCAAGAGCCAGATAAGAGTTATCCTGAATAAGATAGGGAAACACTAAAAAGGCAACGGTTACTATATAAGCCACACCGGTAAATAGGGCTGACTTAACCGGATTGAGGTCATCACGCTCGTCTTCCTGCGAAGACAAATAGCCCGAAGCAGCCATGGAAAGCGATGCGGCAACTCCCATCACCAACCCGGTAACACCAATCACCTTATTGTTGCCAAAGGCGAAGGTCAGCCCTGCCAGTGTTCCGGTAAACTCCACCAAAGCATCATTCAAACCAAGTACGATGGCACCTGCATAGTTAAGCCGTTCATCGTTAAGAATACCTATTAGCTGCTGCTCGTGAAACTCTTCATCTTCTTTAATAGCAAGCACTTCGGGTAGTTCATCGGCAATACTATCATAAAACCTGCTTGCACCTTCTTCGCCTCTTTCCATCAGCCGTAGTGAAAACGACAGTCCAAACAACTGAGCCAGGCGCAGGTATTTTTTAACCTGCCGCCTGTTGGGTTTCACCTCAACACCTGTTACCCCTTGCCAAAAATCGTAATGTTTTTTTTCATCCTCCGAAATTTTCAGCAAAATCTCCTTGTTCTTTTCATCTTTTGACACGGAAGCCAACTCCTGATAGATAAAATATTCGGTTATCTCGTTTTGCTGCTGCTTCAAATACTGAGGATTGACGGATTGACTCATGTTTGATATTTTATGGCAAAGATAGAAAGGTTTACACAATGTTATTACTTTTTGCCAACATGCGCCATGAGTACAAGAAAATTACTACCATCCCACGATGGTGATACCAACCGTCCAGGGATTTAACTCGGGACCCCGGCCATTTTGGAAAAAACGGTTGATACCGTAGGTTGCAAACACGTTAAGCCACCCGTAGCCAATACTTACTCGTGCATCAAATTTAAAAGGCGGCTGGTAAAAGCTGCTATAGTTTTTTACAATATTTCTACTCTCACGATCGGGTGTACGATAAACCTGAAATCCCGGAATACCGGTACCGGGGTCGGTTAAACGATACTCTTTATCGGCTTCGTTAAAATAAATTTTGGTATGAGATGTTACTCTTACACCCGCTACACCACCAACTGAAAAGTGAAATCTGTGCATAGGGTTCGTACTTCCTGTTTGAAATTCAAACAACACCGGGACAGTGATGTACATGTTGGTTAATTTTGTTTTCCTTACCGATACACCTTCCATGTAATAGCCTTCCACGTTTGAGGTTCCATTCATTAGTTTGGTGTTATTACTAAAAAAGTAATTATTCCACGACATGCCCAACCCCGTTAGCATACCAACGGTACGCTGTTTGTTAAAGGTAATATTTTGTTCCCAAAGGTTAAGATTAACAGCTACAGAATGCTCGTATTTAAGATTGAGATAATCGTATTCTTTACCCCAGTTGGTGTTAAAATTGGGGGTTACATACCCATTTATTCCCAACTCCACTCCTCCCCAATGGCCGTTAAACCCGGGTTTTTCAACACGTTTCCACTCAACATTACCATTATCATTTACCTTTAGCTGGTGGCCGCCAATACGCACCGTCACCGTGTCGCCATCCACCACTTCCACATCGATGCTCCCTACTTTTACCTTGGTAGTATCCTCGTAGTTATCAGGGCTGGTAACTGCTACTCCGCCATTAGGGCTTGATATCACCCGGTGGCTACCGTTTTTAGTCGTATCAAGATTCCACTCTTCCGGATCACCTTTAAACTTAACATCTGCTACACCGGTTGTTTTATAATCGATTTTATGGATCACATTTACATAAACCGAAGAGGCTCCACTGGCAACAATGAGTGATGTATCTGAAACCAAATCTTTGGCAATGTAATCGGCAGCACCGCTGGCGTTTATTTGTTGCATACCTGCTTTACCCGATAGTTTTACCGTAGCAGCGCCTGATACGTTTGCCATCACGCTTTTATAATCGAGATTTAAATCTACATCGGCTGCTCCGCTGGCAACAATTTTAATATTTTCTCCTTCAAAAACCGATCCCTCCGAGGTAACATCGGCAGCTCCCGAAACATGTAGTCTTTTAAGTACAGGAGTAGTAACATAAAATTGAAAATCTTCATGACTCTTTAGCTTAATATTACTATAGGTAATCACCAATGTGCCGCCTTTTACCATTACTTTTATGGCATCCTGTACTCTTTCAGGCGCTTCAACAACAACAATGTAATCATCTCCTTTAATTAAAGTAACGTCCGAAGCACCACTTACTTTTATTCCCGTGAAGGGTTTCAGCATCACTTTTCTCTTAACAGAAGTGTTTTGCCCGATAGTAAACAGCGAAGCAAGAAGTAAGATAATAACTAAAATACTCTTTTTCATAATGAAGGTCTTTTTGTTTGTTTAAATCAAATTTCGAGAATATGACGGCGAGAGGTTTTAAAAAGTTACAGAAATAAAGAATAAATCCGGAAATCGAAGTAAATACCTACTATAAGGTAGTAGTAATTAAAAGAAACTTATTTTCTTTGCATTCCAATGACACTAGAATATTTACACAACGGCCAAAAGGCTATCATAACAAAAGTAAGAGGAAGCGGCGCTTTTCGAAAACGCATCATCGAAATGGGTTTTGTGGTCGGCAAAGAGGTAACCGTCGTTCGGAATGCCCCATTAAAAGATCCTATCGAATACAACATTATGGGATATGATGTGTCGTTACGGCGCTCGGAAGCACGTTTGATAGAAGTTGCAAAAAAAGGCAATGGGAATGGCTTAAAACATTTTGACGGCACACTAAAGGCTACTCAACCCAAGGGCAATGGTCATAATGCACGCTCAAGGATCATCTATGTAGCACTCGTTGGAAATCCTAATTGCGGAAAAACAACCCTCTTTAACTACGCTTCCCACTCCAAAGAAAAAACCGGAAATTACGGCGGCGTAACGGTAGGGGCTGCCACGGCCAAGTTCTTTCACCGGGGTTACACGTTTATTTTAACCGACTTACCCGGAACCTACTCCATCACCAGCTACACCCCGGAAGAACTCTATGTTCGATCGCATATTATCGAAGAGGTTCCCGACATTATTTTAAATGTAATCGACACCTCCAATCTGGAGCGCAACCTCTACCTTACCACACAACTCATCGACATGGATATCAGGGTAGTGGCAGCCTTAAATATGTGGGATGAGTTTTTGGAGAAGGGTGATAAATTTGATTACGAAAGCCTTTCGAAAATGATTGGTATCCCGCTGATTCCTATTGTAGCATCAAAAGGACGTGGCATCGGAAAACTGTTTAACCGGATTATTGATGTTTACGAAGGCCGCGACACAGCCATCAGACACATCCACATCAACTACGGAAAATATACTGAACAGATTATTAAGGACTTACAGGGGTTAATACGTCAGCCGGGAAATGAAGCGCTGACAACCGTTATCTCTCCCCGGTATATTGCTATTAAGCTGCTGGAGCATGATGAGGAAGAAATTAAGCGGGTAAAAGACAAATGCTTAAACGCCAATGAAATTCTGGAACTGGCAAAAAAGGAGTCGGAAAAATTATCAAAACTTCGAAATGAACCGGTAGAAACGGTGGTTACCGATTCAAAATATGGCTTTATCGAAGGAGCTTTGCGCGAAACCTACAAACCGGCTACCACACGAAAAAAGATTTCACAAAGCCGCATCATCGACTCCATTATTACCAGTAAATTTTTGAGTTACCCTATCTTTTTGCTGGCCATGTGGATAACGTTTCAAGCCACTTTTTACCTCGGTGATTATCCCATGCAATGGATACAGGTCGGGGTAGACTGGCTTAGTGCCACTACCAAAACTTTATTGCCGGAAGGAATTATCAGAGATGCCCTGTCAGATGGGGTTATCGAAGGAGTTGGCGGGGTAATCATCTTTTTACCCAACATCCTTATCCTCTTCTTTTTTATCACCTTGATGGAAGCTTCCGGGTACATGGCTCGCGTGGCATTTATCGTGGACAAGCTGATGCACCGTGTTGGCCTGCACGGAAAATCGTTTATTCCCATGTTGATGGGCTTTGGCTGCAACGTACCGGCCATCATGGCTACCCGCACCATCGAAAGTAAATCGGACAGGATGGTTACCATGCTTATTATCCCTTTTATGTCGTGTAGCGCGAGGTATCCGGTATATATCTTAATCTTATCAGCCTTTTTTGATGACCATCGCGGAACACTACTGTTTGCAATTTATCTGTTTGGTATCATGTTGGCCGGACTGGTAGCCTGGATGTTAAAGAAAACCATGTTTAAAGTTAACACCATCCCTTTCGTGATGGAACTTCCCCCCTATCGGATGCCTTCTGTTAAAGCAGTATTAAAACAAACCTGGTTTAAAGGGGAACAGTATTTACGAAAAATGGGAACTACCATCTTAATTGCCTCTATTCTTATTTGGGTGCTAGGCTATTTTCCAAGAGGTGAAAAAGTTGCATTAGATGTTCAAAATAAAATTGAACAGGTAACTCAAAGCTATCAGCAAAAAGTTGCTTCCCCATCAATAGATAAACAAACCATCATTAATTTGATTGCTGATCGCGATTTCAAAATCGACTCCTTACATAAAAGCAAACAGCTAATGATACAGGAGCAATCGATGATTGGACGAATTGGTAAATTTATTGAACCGGTAATTGCCCCTTTGGGATTCGACTGGAAAATTGGCGTTAGCTTAATAGCAGGCTCAGCTGCCAAAGAGGTGGTGATTAGCACCATGAGCGTACTGTTTCAGGGAGATCCCGACGAGGCAAACAATAACGGACTGGTAAAAAGGCTTCAGGATGCCGTGTACGCGAGTGGGCCTAAAAAAGGCCAGCCGATTTTTACCCCGCTGATTGCCCTTTCGTTCATGCTCTTTATTTTAATCTATTTTCCATGCGTAGCCGTTATCGCCGCCATTAAAAACGAGTCAGGCAAGTGGAAATGGTCACTCTTTTTAGCAGTATACACTACTGCTATGGCGTGGACAATCTCTTTTTTAGTCTATCAGGGAGGTACATTACTTGGATTTTAAAAGCAGCTGAAAAAAAATTCATATTTTCTCAACAGACGAATTCTATTATCAAAAAAAAGTCTAATTTTGAATTTTGCTAATTATAAAATCTGTCATCATGATAATCGATAAAGATCAATTTCGGGAAAACTTTGAATTTTTTGACAAAGAGATAGTAATAGACATCATTAATATGTTTGTTGACGAGTACCCGGAAAGAATGCAAAAAATCAAACAAAATATTGACGACAAGGACTTTGACAATTTAAAATTCAACGCCCATAGCCTTAAAGGGGTCGTTTCTAATTTTGTTGCCGAAGAGGCGCGTGCCGCTGCCAAACGGCTTGAAGACAAAGGTACAAACAAAGATGATTCAGACCTTGACACGCTGTTTGCCGATCTGCAACAAAAAACAAAACAGGTAATCGACGAATTAAGCGAACTTAAAAAAGAGTTTGTTTAACGATTGTTTTCCAGCCGGTTTAGCCCGTCGATAGCCAAAGGATAGTTGGTGGTTAACTTCATGGCTTCACGATATTTTTCGGCTGCCAACGCCTTTTTACCCATTACTTCATAGGTTCTTCCCAGGTTATACACCGCTGCCGTGTAATCGGGCTTTATTTCAATAGCCTTATTAAATTCATTGGCCGCCTTTTCAAAATCCAGCCACTCCGTAAGATAGATAAATCCCTTGTTAAAATGCGCCTCGGCATTATCAGGATGCAGTGCGATAAGCCTGTTGTAGGTGGCCAGCGCGCTGTCGTACTTTCCCTGTTTCTGGTAAAACATCCCCAGCGAATAACGTGCTAACGTGTTGTCGGGTTTAAGTTGAATCGATTTCTTAAAATATTCGCCGGCGATGGTGTCGTTCATCGCATCGAGCACCACGGCAATGTTAAAGTTGGCAGCAAAAAAGGCGGTATCCAAATTGGCAGCTATCTTCATAAAGGTGAGTGCCTTTACGCTGTCCTTTTGTTCCAGCGACGAGATAGCTTTAATGTAATAGGCTTCCGGATTATTGGCATTTAGCGCGATAACCTTATCGGCAAAAGCAGTGGCAGAAGGATACTTTTGAAGAATCAGTTTCACCCGAGCCATTTTTAAATAACCGGCAGGATTATCGGGCTGCAGGTCGATGGCTTTTCTAATACTCGACAAGCTGTTATCGACCTTGCCGATGGTAAAATAGAGGTCAGACAAGATGATGAACAAATCAGGATCAGTACGGTTTAGCTCCAAAGCGCGGTTAATATCTCTGAAAGCCACATCCACGTTACCCCGTTTAAGGTAAAGCCGTGCCCTGGTTTTCCAAAGGGTATAATCCGACGAGTCGTGTTCTATTTCATTGGTGATTAAAACAACAGAGTCGCTAACGGTAACGGCTTTATCAAATTTCTTTTCCGATTTCGTATTGCTGTTACAAGAAGCCATAATAGCCATCAGCACCCCAAGGGCAAAGCCTGTTTTTAAAAATCGATATCTCATTTTAAATAACTTACTATTATTTTAATTTTTGTTGCCAATCGTTCCCAAAGCGACATGGTGGGCATTTCCACCTCGCCACCAAACGGCTCACCGCGTTTTAAACACTTTTTATTGAAGGTGCTTTGCGCCACGCCCCACTTGTGCAGAAACATATCACGACCGTTGTTGGTACTGATTCGTTTGGTTGATTTAGAGCCGAAATGGTAAGCCAAACTGGTTCCAACACCTTTAAAATGGCGCACGCCCGCCTCATAAAGCTTTTTGGCAAAGTCGGGGTCGGAGCCCATGCCGGGACTAAACTCTATGCTCAGTCCACCCACCAAATCCCAGTTATCCAAATGCACCACGTTGGGCGGCCAACTACTGCCACTCCAATCGTGCATCGTCAATCCCCCGTACTCTTTTAGCAACAATGCCTCGTTAAAATTTTCAAGGTTGGTACCATAATTTTTTACTACCACACTTTTGTTGCCGGTGTCATAGGGTTCAATCATGGTGGAAGAGAGCATAAAACTCTTTGTGCCAATCCGCGAAATCTCTTTATCAAGTTCCAAATCCCAATTGGGCAGCAGGTACATGTCGTCGTTCACGTAAACGATGTACTCTGATTTTACCAGCGATCGGGAAATGTTTAGCGCGAAGCAGATACCGATATTTTTTTCCGAATAGATGTAATCAAGCTCCTCTTGCCCGGAAACCCAATCTAACGTGCCATCAGTACCCTCGTTTACAATGACAATAATTTGTACTTCGTAGAAGGAGTTCTTACGAATGCTATCGACGCAAAGCTTCAGGTAGTCAACATTATTCCACGTGGGAATAAGCAACGTGAACTTGTAGTCCGATTTTGAGGTTCTCTGAAACTTTTTTATCCGGTCGATCATAGGTGGTGCGATGGCAATTTAAAGCAGGTGTGCCGGTAAGGGCAATCACCCATGGCAGTTAGGATGAGGCTTTGGTGCCGAGAGCAGCAAATATCTTATCTTCCAGCTCATCCATCAAATCAGGATTATCTTTAAGAAGCTTCTTAACAGCATCGCGACCCTGACCCAGTTTTGTTTCGCCGTAGCTAAACCATGAACCACTTTTTTTAATGATGTTGTTCTCCACCCCAAGGTCGATAATTTCACCCACTTTCGAAATGCCTTCACCAAACATGATGTCAAATTCAGCCTTACGGAAAGGAGGTGCCACCTTGTTTTTCACCACCTTAACACGAACCCTGTTTCCGGTAGCGTTTTCGGCATCTTTAATTTGGCTGATGCGACGAATATCCAACCGTATCGAAGCGTAAAACTTAAGGGCATTACCTCCCGTGGTGGTTTCAGGGTTACCAAACATAATACCAATCTTTTCGCGTAACTGGTTAATAAAAATACAAATCGTGTTTGTTCGATTGATGTTGGCTGCCAGCTTACGCATAGCCTGCGACATCAAGCGCGCCTGCAAGCCCATTTTCGAATCACCCATTTCGCCTTCAATCTCGCTTTTGGGCGTCAACGCCGCTACCGAGTCAATCACAATTACATCGATGGCACCCGAGCGAATCAGGTTATCAGTAATTTCCAGTGCCTGCTCCCCGTTATCAGGTTGCGACACCAACAGGTTTTCGGTATCCACTCCCAGCTTCTCGGCATAAAACCTGTCGAAAGCATGCTCGGCATCAATAAAGGCAGCAATGCCACCGGCTTTTTGAGCTTCGGCAATAACATGGATGGCCAGCGTGGTTTTTCCCGATGACTCGGGACCATAAATTTCGGTTACCCTGCCTTTGGGCAAGCCACCAATTCCCAACGCCAAATCGAGGCCGATGGAACCTGTTGAAATAGAAGGAATATTTTCGATGCCTTTTTCGCCCAATTTCATGATAGTGCCCTTACCAAAGTTTTTTTCAATATTGCCTAACGTGGCTTCAAGGGCTTTTAATTTCTTCTGTTTTTCCTGTTCGGCTTGCGCCTTTGCTTTATCTGTTGTCATATTAAATTATTTTTCGATGATTGAAAGAATTTGAGTGGTATGTTCTTTGGTTTTTACTTTCCTTTATCAAGCCATAGCTTATAATGATCGCGTAAATCGCAAGCCTCGGCAGTACAGCCCGGGGTGTTGTCTTTCGGGTAAAAATAAAGGATTATCTTTTTTCCCTTAAAATCGTGCAAGGATATCTTGTTTTTGTTTTGGTCTATTCCGCTGAAACCGGGCGCTTTATCACCCTCTTGTAATGATGTCATACATTCTGTTTTTGTTACCACAAAGATAGGCATTTTAGTTTGAATTTTGTAGTAAATTTGACAGCTCAAAATGAAAAGTGTTAAAATTGTATTTTCATTCCTTCTGCTCACGCTGCTATGGCTGGTTTTAATTCCATCGGCTAAAAGCCAGATGCTTGATACGGCCAATTTGGTCAGAATTAAGCGAACACAAAGTGATGAGCAATTTCCCGCCTGGTCGGAAGATGGCAAGAAGTTGGTTTTTCAGAGTTCCGGGAAAGGCTATTCTCAACTGTTTTTGTACGACTTTTCCAAAGACACGCTTATTCAAATCACCTTCGATGAAACCAACAAAAGCCACCCGGTATTTATTCCTAACCAAAACAAGATTGCTTTTGATGCCACTATTGATAACAAAGTCTATCTCTTTAAACTTAACCTGTCAACGGGATTGCAGCAACCACTTTTCCAACGAAAGCTGTTTTGCGAAGCCCCTTCTTTTTCCCCTTCGGGGAGATTGGTAATTTTTAAAGGCCACGACCCCAACAACGAAACATGGCAGCTTTTTAGCTACGATTTTGTTTACGACAACCTGAATCAGCTTACCCATATCAAAAACGCCGAACTCTTTAGGCCCATGCTCTCACCCGATGGTAAAATCATCCTGTTTGGAACCCGCAATAAAACCGTGCCCTTTAGCCGATCGCTTCACGAAATAAACTGGTATGGCGAAAAAACAGAGGATTTAGATTCGATAGCAGCCTTATCGTATGGCTGGCTCGCTAACAGCTACCGGATTGTATACTCAACAAAAGAGCAAAAAAACAACCCCTCTTTTTTCACGATAACAAAAGAAGGTACTTACAAGATGCTGTTAAGCCACGACACTCTGCAACGGGTTACCCCTGCCCTGTCGCCGGATGGAAAAAAAATAGCAGTAGCCGTAAAATTTGGCAACAATTTTGATATCGTTGTGTACAACCTTATTGATGAATAAGCAAATCTATTATCTTTGCACCACTTATTTTAATAACGAAGTTGTTTAAAGTCAACTTAATGATTACAAAGGTAAAACGTTTAAAATCAGAAAATAAATATCTTTTTAATTAATCCTCCTTTGTTTTCCCTCCAAAGAAGGAAATAATGGAATTTATTTTCTGATTTACAGTGTAATATATTTACTTTTGTATATCTAACTTTAAACAACTTCAAATCATGGCAAACAACATTCGCATAAAAAACAAAAGAGCCTCGCACGAATATTTTTTTTTGGAGAAATACGTCGCGGGCATCGTGCTAACCGGCACCGAGATAAAGTCGATACGCTCGGGAAAAGCCAGTTTGGTTGATTCCTACTGCAATTTTGAAGAGGATGAGCTTTTTGTTGTGGGGATGCACATTGCCGAATACACCTACGGAACTTACAACAACCATTTCCCCAAACGGGTACGAAAATTATTGCTCACCGCCCGGGAGCTTAAAAAATTAAAAAACAAGGTAAAGGACAAAGGGTTAACCATTATTCCCATTACACTTTTTATCAACGACCGTGGCCTTGCCAAAGTAGAAATTGCCCTTGCCAAGGGAAAACATTTTTACGACAAACGCGAAGACCTGAAGAAGAAAGACAGTCAGCGGGAGATTGACCGGCAGATGAAACGGTAGAGGGGTGCTGCATGCCGGTTACACTACCACTCGGCATCATTGCTAAACAGCAACGGGATGACTATTTATAAAAGGCTTTTTTATTCTTACAATCTTTATTTTACTCATTTCCCTCATAATAATACGAATAATCAATCCCTTTCATAAACGTTTCACGGTCATTTATTTTATCAGTTAAAGCTTTTTTCAATATGTTTTTTAAAGTATTACTGTTTATTGGACTTTGTTTCATTGCGTCCATATAATCTCTTTTGCTTATTTTACTCCAATCGACACATTTTCCCAAACGATTTTTTAAAATCAAATCCAACCATATTCGGGTGCTTCGTCCATTACCTTCCATAAAAGGGTGTGCAATGTTCATTTCTACATATTTGTTTACTATTTCGTCAAATGTAGTTTCGGGCATTGCTTCTATTTGCTTTAATGTATTACCTAAAAAGTGTGATGTAGCAAACTGAAAACCACCTTTTGAAATATTTTTTTGTCTGATTTGTCCGGCAAAATCATACAAACCACCGAATAAATAAGCATGAATTTGTTGTAACCCTTTTGCTGTTCCTACTTCTATACTGTTGATAAATGAACTTTCAAA
>QMPP01000003.1 GCA_003650425.1 Bacteroidota bacterium
AAACAATGTTACGAAAAAAAATTAACAGGTGTTTTTTAAACTGAAAAATCCCAGCCTCAATTTTGTCCATTAGCAGCTTTTTACTCAAAATTAGCCTCAATTTTGTCCATTACTCCAAAGATATTTGTTTTCTGATTTTCAATATCTTATTGTTAATAATAAAATTAACTTTAAACAAGTTCATTAAATAATGAAAACAATAGCGGTACATGGGAGGTTTTGTTTCACCCTTGCTTTCTAAAATAAGGCTCCGCGATAAGCCAGGCTATCAGGTAGGTAATATTGCTTTCGGCACCCTGGTTTAAATTTACTTCAAACTCCTCCATGCCGTCGTACACGCCTTTGTTTTGAGAGTCGTACAAAGGAATATTTAAGTCGTTTTCGCCAAAGAACCATAAAAAGGATTTTTTAAGTAATTCGATTGATCGATTCTTTTTCAGGGTTTTATATTGGGTGTCGTAAAGTATTACCATGGCTGTTGCATCAAGGGGTTGTTGCCCTACTTCCGATTTGTGCTTTGTGCTGTTACTCCAGGTTGTGTTGCCCACCAACGAAAGATGGTCGCTGTCGAAACAGATATCTTCAATAAAAGCGGTTGCCTCGTTGGCAATGGCAAGGTAGCGGTCGTTGTGTGTAACCTGATAGGCTATGTATAGCGCTGCGGGCAACAGTCCATTGTCGTAAGTAATTTCTGCGTCAAACCAGTTCCAGCGTGAGATGCTGTGCGATTCGTAATGTTGGCAAAGCTTGTCTGCAAGCAGGGTCAGTTTGTCGATTTGCTCTATTTGATCAGGAAACTTTCGGATGTAGTGAAATAGTCCAAAAATGGTGTTGGCAAGACCTCTGGAGTGGTTGAGGTGTTCAATATTTTGTATCGATGAGTGATACAGACTGTGCGCAATTCTGAAAATACTGTCGTTTCTGGCGGTATGTACCAAGTATCCTAGTGCCCAGAGTGAGCGACCAAAGGTGTCTTCCGATAGTTTTGCTTCGGTAATCTGGTTGTAATACGAAAGCATATTGTTAACCATGCCATCTTCCCGGTGCATCAGCAGCATAAACGACAGGTATTTTGTCAGGTAAGCTTGGTATTTCTCTTTATGAAAGCGGTCGAATGCCATCTGTGAAACCAAAATGGCTCGGACATTATCGTCGAGGCTGTAGCCCTCTTTGTAAAAGGGAACGATTCCCTGGGCATGTTGCAAAATACCCATCTGTGTGGTTAATCGTCCGATAGCCTTAAACGAGAAGGGGGGGATTTTAGGTGCAGTATTAACCTCCAGCATATACTGGATGGCGTTTTTTGTTACGTTAATTATCAATTGGCGATATTTGTTGCCAACGAGAGGCCAACTGTACCGGCTTTCATGGTTTTTGGCTCTTTCCTTAAGCTCTTTAATAGTGCCTTCATCATCAAGCAACGAATTCAGTACAGAGGCCAGTTGTTGATAATCGTAAAAATCAAAAAACCTGCCCAGTCCATTTGAAAGTACCTCCTCTGCATGCCAGTAAGGGGTTGAAACTACTGCTAGTCCTGCTCCCATTGCATACGAAAGTGTTCCACTTGTAATTTGCTCTTTATTAAGATACGGAGTTATATAAATATCGGCAAGCGACAGGATTGAAGCAAGATCTTTTTCGCTCACATACTGATCCAAAAATTCAACATGGTTTTCCAGATTCAACTGTTTTGTAATCTTTGCTAAACTTTTCCGGTACTCTTCGCCATGCTCTTTAACCACGTTTGGGTGGGTTTTTCCCAAAACCACGTATAAAACTTCAGGATGTTTTTCAACAACCATCGGCAATGCTCTTAACACGGTTTCAATGCCTTTGTTTCGATTTAAGAGTCCGAAGGTGATGATAACTTTTTTGTTAGCCCATTTTTTGGGTTTGATGGGCTCGGGTTTTAAAAGTTCTTCAAAATCGGGAACACCGTGTTCGATAACATTTATTTTTTTTGCATCTACATCAAAAATGTTTTTAAGCATCGGTACGGCCTTACTACACATAACTACAATCCTGGATGAGTGTGAAGCAATAGATTTCATCACCTCTTGCTGATGGAAATTGGGATGCTCGAGTACCGTGTGAAAAGTTGAAACTAATGGAATCTTTAATGCTTTGATAAGGCCGAGAAGCAGTATGCCGCTATTTCCTCCAAAAATTCCATATTCATGCTGCAGTAAGCAAAGCGTGGCACCCGATTCGTTGATGTAGTCGGCAGCTTTAAAATAGGACTTTTTATCGTTTTCGTTAATTATTCGTTTTACAATTTCGGGGTAATTGTAATGCTGGTTGGTATCATTCATAGCAATCACCTCAATTTCAATGTTATCCTTTCCTTCCTGATTGCCCAGCAAAATAGCATTAACCAAATTCTCAGTAAAGGTTGCAATGCCACATTTTCGGGGAGGGTAATTTCCAACTATCACTATTTTCATATTCTGCTGTTTACGATTTATTTGGAAACTAAGATAAGAAAAAAAGCATTGTAGCGTTATAATTCACCTACTTTTGTAGCCAATTATTTTTTTATAGGATGAAAAAAAACAGAATAACACAGTTTTTTAAATGGTTAGTTGTTATACTTATTATTGTATTTGTGCTGCTGGCCATTGCCTTTGATTTTTCAACACGAATTGATGAGCCGGTTATCAAAGACCGGACGGCTTTAAAGCTGCAAAGGGTAAAAAAGGACAACAATTTTTATCTTGTAGATAATAATATGCTTCGTAAAAACAGGTATGGCTTGTGGGAGATGTATTTAGAGGGGAAACCTTTTGATATGGGAGTGGCAAGTGGAAAACTCACGAAGGAGCTTATCGATATTCAAGAGCATGCGTTCGTGGAACAGATTAACAAAATGATTCCTTCAAAGTTCTACCTTCACTTTTTAAAATATTTTATTGCCTGGTTCGACCGCGATATTGACGAGTATATTCCTGAGTCTTATAAAGAAGAGATTTATGGCATTTCACTCTCCTGTTCTGACGAGTACAATTTTATTGCCCCGCCTTATCAGCGAATGCTTAATTACCATGGAGCTCACGATATTGGCCATGCTCTTACCGATTTGGCTATGGTGGGATGCACTTCCTTTGGTGTAAACAAGGGGCAGCATAGTGATGACCTGATTGTTGGAAGGAACTTTGACTTTTACGTGAACGACGATTTTGCTAAAAATAAGATAGTGGCTTTTGTAAACCCTGATGAAGGATACAAATTTGCGTATGTTACCTGGGCAAGCATGATTGGCGTTGTTTCGGGAATGAACGAAAAGGGGTTGACGGTAACCATTAATGCGGCAAAGTCTGATATTCCAACCAAAGCAGCTATGCCGATATCCATCCTTGCCAGATATATTTTACAACATGCTCAAAACATTGCCGAAGCCCGAAAGATTACCAATCATGCTCAAACATTTGTTTCCGAATCTATATTAATTGGCTCGGCACAGGACGACGACGTTGCCATCATTGAAAAGTCACCTGTTAAAACCGGTTTTTTCACCACCGATACCAATTTTATTGTTTGTGCTAACCACTATCAGAGTGCTGCCTTTGCCAACAATCCCAAGAATTTGGAGAATATAAAAACATCGCCATCTATGTATCGTGAAAATCGGTGCAAACAACTTATTCGTGAGGCTGAAAAACAAGGCGACTTTGAACAGGAGCAGGCAGCGGAAGTGCTGCGTGATAAAGCCGGACTAAACGATAAAAACATCGGATTGGGAAACGAGAAAGCCATGTGTCAGCTAATATCGCATCATAGTGTTATTTTTAAGCCAAAGCAGCTTAAAATGTGGGTATCCACTAGCTCCTGGCAGCTGGGTAATTATGTTTGCTACGATTTGAACAAGGTGTTTACTCATGTAAAATCGCTTACTCCGGGTCAGCCTCTGGACGAACCCGGTCAGGTTATTAACAAAGATCCCTTTTTGGATAGCAGACCTTATTTTGGGTTTTTGAAGTTTAAAAAACTAAAGGATTTGGTAAAGCAAGCCATTCACTCAAAAGAAAAATTGACCGATGAACAAAATATTATTTTTGGAATGCTTAATGCCAATCCCGATTATTACTACGGATATAAACTGGCAGGTGATTACTACAGCATCTTTGGAAATAATAAAAAAGCCTTGAGCTTTTACCAAATGTCGCTTACCAAAGAGTACGAGAATACGATTTTAAAAGAGGAGGTTTTAAGTCTGATTGAAAAGTTGGAGAAAGAGTCTGCGATGGAAAAGAAATAGAGCAAACAGCATTATTGTTGCTTTAATCTTTTCAGATAATCTTTACTTTCGGGACCCAGGCAAAAAAGCAAATCTAAAATACTCGCATTGGGTATAAAGGGCTGTTTGTCGAAAAATACCTCAGTATATTCGGGAAATGTAATAATAGTTGGTGGTTGCTTTGGGGATAGCTTAAAGCGTAAGTCAATAACATTGCCTGCCGGCGATTTTACAAACTTACTGTTTAGGCGAATATCAGTTTTAATTCCAATCATTTCGCAAACGGCTTTTGTTAGAGCGGTGTTTAACTCAACGAGGTTTTGTGTGTTGGAAAAGAGCAGCTCTTTTATTTGGTCGGAATAGTATAGGAAGTAGGGAGAGTTTTGATATGCTGTTTCTATGGATCGCCAATGTTTAACAGGCCAATTTTCGCGGAACGAAACAACCATATCTTTTGTTTTAGTATGATTGCCATTAATTTTGGTAACAGGTATAGTGAGTGGCAGCGTGCCTTTATCGGTAACAATTATTGTACGGTTGCGATAGGTTTGTTTGAGCCAGGTTTCGTGTTGCTCAACAATTACCTTGTCAGCAAGGTTTAAATAATAAAAATATTCGATGGGACCCAAAAAGGTGGTAGAAAGTAAAAAGGTGGTATGGCGTTCGGTTGTCATGTTTTGCAAAAATAAAAAAAGGCCGTGATTTATCATCACAGCCTTTTTTGTTTTACCGAGGTTGTTTATTTTAGCAACACATCGTTGATAGCTTGAATAAGGGTTTCTTTAGGTAAAGCACCAACTGCCATCTGTGGTTGACCCTCTTTAGGGCAAAATAGCATGGATGGTATACTTTTGATACCAAAGGCACCGGCTAATTCAACTTCAGCTTCCGTATCGATTTTGTAGATGTTGATTTTGCCTTCGTATTCGCCGGCAAGCTCTTCCAAAATAGGAGCTACAATTTTACAAGGCTGACACCAATCAGCGTAAAAATCAATAATACAAGGTAATTCGCCTTCAAATTTCCATTCCTGGTTTTTTTCAAAGTTGAATACCTTTTCAAAAAATGTTTGTTTCGTTAAATGTTCCATTTCTAATATTTGTTATCTGTAATTTGGTTATTTTCTATTATTTATTATCGCTTTTTTCACCAAGCAATTGTTCTTTTACCACTTTAAAATAGGCATCACGTGGCATGGCACCGGTTTGCATTTGCGGTTTGCCTTTTTTAGGAATAAACAGCACGGAAGGGATACTTCTAACTCTGAAAACCGAGGCAAGTTGCTTTTCCTGATCCACATCAATTTTGTAAACTTTTATTTTCCCATCGTACTTTTTAGCGAGTTCTTCCATGATTGGCGCCACTCTTTTACAAGGCCCACACCAAGTAGCGTAAAAATCAATTACGCAAGGTACATCACCTTCGTAAACCCACTCTTGTGGATTGGTTTCAAAGTTCCATACCTTTTTTAAAAAGGTGTCGTAGGTGAGATGTTCGGGAGCGGCATTAGTAGTGTTGTTATCTTTCGATACTTCTGTTTTAGCCTGATTATGCTCTTTCTCGCTTCCTTTGCTGTTGGAACAAGCCATTAAATTGGCGGCAAAAAAGAGAACTATTAGAATACTTAAATTCTTCATATTGAGATATTTGTTTAAATTTTCGCTTTAAAACGGGGGCAAAGATACATATTATTTTTATATAGCGCTTTAATATCACTATGACATTTTGTGTATTTTTGCCAAAACTTATTTTGCATGGCGGACATTAAGGTAGATTATGAGGATTTGGTGCTTAATCTTCGAAAGCGGTTTAAGGATGAAGAGACTTGTTTAAAGTTTCTTGCTGACTTAAAGTGGAAAGACGGGTTTGTTTGCAAAAAATGTGGCCATACCAATTATTGTAAAGGAAAGACACCCTATTCACGAAGATGTACCCGTTGTAAGAAAGAGGAGTCAGCCACGGCAAACACAGCGTTTCATCGCTGTAAAATTCCCATGATTCAGGCATTCGAGATGGCTTTGCTTGTTTGTAAGCTTCCGGGCTACTCGTCGTATCAGATTAGTAAAAAAATGAACATTCGGCAAATGACCTGTTATAATTTCCAAAAGAAAGTTCAGTTGTGCATGACCGATCCCGAAAAAGAGCCTGTGCTGGCGGCCTTGAGTCAAATTTAACAACAGACTAAACTACTTCTTTTTGTAAAACCCCGCGTTTTGCATAAAACCACATGCCAATTCCTCTGGCAATCATAAACATATCGAAGGCAAACCAAAGTCCATGATTACCCCAAATCGTGTGTGTAAGATAATAGGCTGGCAGAAATACCAGCAACGAAACAATGATGCTGATGTTTCGCATGGCACGAGAGGCCGTAGCGCCGATAAAGATTCCATCCCAGTTAAAGGCTGCAATGCTGATAAGGGGCATGATGATGATCCAAAAATAATAGGGTTTCGCCATGCTGAGAATAAGTTGATTATCGGATAATATTTTCATAATTGGATTCAGCCCGAAACCGTATATTAGGGTAAAGCTCAGGGCGATTACCCATCCCCAGCGGAAAACACTTTTAATAACGGCTTTCATTTCGTCGAGTTTGTGAGCCCCCTTGGCTTTGCCTGTTAGGGCTTCGGCAGCATAGGCAAAACCGTCGGCAAAATAGCTAAAAAAATAGAATAGTTGGAACAACAGCGTGTTTACAGCCAGAATATTGTTGCCTGCTTTGGCAGAACGGCTGGTAAAAAAAGCAAGTACAAACCATAGCATAATGGTTCGAATAAAAATATCGCCGTTCACCCCAAAAAACCGTTTCAGGGCACGCGTTTCAACAATTCGATTAAAAGAAAAACGGATATGATACTGCTTATATCTCATAAGAAAGAAAAATCCTGCCAACAATAGGCCGCTGTACTGGGCAATAACGCTGGCCCAGGCTACGCCATCCGACGTCATCCCGAACCCATGGACAAACAAAAAGTTTAATGCAATATTTACCACGTTAACCACAATGGCTAATATCATTGGAATTACTGCATTTTGTACCCCTAAGTACCAGCCGTAAAAGGCGTACAATCCCAGCGTAGCCGGGGCAGCCAGAATTCGAATATAAAAATATTGCCGTGCCAACAGCTTAACATTGTGGCTTCCGTCAAGCAATTTAAATGCGGCCCATTGGATAGGATATTGTAGTAGAATAATTGCTAAAGCTAATGCTAAACCGAGCAAGAGCGATCGTTGCAAAACCAATGATACTTCCTCTCTTTTATCAGCGCCGTAAGCCTGTGAGGTCATGCCGCTGCTGCCCATTCTTAGAAATGAAAAACCGGAATAGATAACGTTAAAGATGGTGCTGCCAAGGGCGATAGCACCTATATAAACGGGGTCATCGAGGTGTCCCATAAGGGCTAAATCAACAATACCTAAAAGGGGAACCGTAATGTTGGTAACGATGTTTGGTAAAGCCAGACGGACTATTTGCCGGTTCATGGATTATGCCAGGTTTGATTCCGGTATTTCGATGGTAAAAACAGTTCCCTTTCCTGGTACTGACTTTACAGTAATTTTGAATTTATGTGCCTCGATAATTTTTTTAATGATTCCCAAACCAAGACCGGTTCCTTTTTCGCCGGAAGTGCCTTGCGTAGTGTTGTTGGTCGATTCTTTAAAAAGATTTTTTACCATGTCGTCGTTCATGCCAATGCCTGTATCGACAACAGAAATAAAGGCTTTATCGTCATCTTTTTTTGCAGTTATTTTGATGGAATTACTTATTGGTGTAAATTTAATGGCATTGGAAAGCAGGTTGTTTAAGGCTTGCAGGAACAGCGTTTTGTCAACCCGGACTTTTAAGCCGGCTTCCACGTTAATAGTCAGAGCAATATTTTTTTCATTACATTTCTCGCGGGCTGTTTCGGTAGCAATTTTAATAATCTCATCGAGCGAAATCGTTTCAAACTCCAGTTTAAAGTTTCCAAGTTCCAGGTTAGCCCAATGGTATAACTTGTTGTTGTAATCGAGCAACCGGTTCATCTCATCTTTAATGCCATAGATGAGCTCTTGATAATCTTCGTTGAGTTTTCCTATCTCTTCTTCGTCGGTGGTTAAAACATTTACTACCCCGAGTACAGCAGCAATAGGAGCTCTTAAATCGTGCGAAATAATCGAGTTGAACTTATTTTTATATACCAAAAGCTCTTTCAGTTTTTTTTCAGTTTTGGCAAGTTTGTCAAAGGCCAGGCTGCTATCGCGAAAGGCCTGCAACAGATTTTGTTCTTCAACACCTTCGCGGATAAACGATTTAAGGAACAGATAGTTGCTGTTGTTGAGGTTGGTGGCGTAGGCTCGTAAATAGTGATCTTTTCCGGCGAATGTTTCACTCCAGGTTTCTGAAACAACATAGCTCTCCTTATTTTCTTTCCAAAATTCCTCCACTTCCAGAATAAAGATTTCAAGAAACGGAAAAGTGGATATAGGATCAATGCTTCCTGATGCCTTATTATAAAAAGCGTGCTTTTTTATCCACCCCGGGGTGTTAGGCTGCAGACTAAAAGAACCATCATCTTTTCGCAAAAAGGTGGCAAAATTGAGTTTGTCAAGATGCCGAAAAGGCATCTCTTTGGAGTTAGTTTTGTTGCCTCTACCTTTCAGCTGCTCTTCATTCATGTTTTGTAGCAGGCTTTTAAGGCTGTCAACCTCGCGGGTTTGATCGATAAAGATTATCCAGTAGTGTCCATTTTCCTTAACAACATGAATATCACAATATTTATTTTTAAGCTGTAATTTCGTAAGTTTAACTGATCCTTTGTCAAAAGGACAAATGCCATTTAGTGCGGGAACAAGTTCTTCAATACTTTCATTTTCAGTCAGTTTGCCTCCGAGATATTCTTTTGGGTTTCCTTTCCAGTTTTTAACAACGCCTCGGTTATCAACTTTTATCATAAGTAAACCGCTGTATGGTGGAATTTCTTCTACCAGATATTCAACAATCTTTAGTGGTAAATCTTTTAGCATGGGAGTCTATTTATTTATCATTAATTCAGTTAACCTCGAAAAGGCCTCTTCCACACCGGTTCCCTCTTTTGCACTGGTGAGGATTATCTCAAGACCTTTATCTTTGAGTTCGTTTATGGATGTCTCGCTAATATACCATTCCGATTGGGGTAAATCGGTTTTGTTTATGAGCACGATAAAAGGAGCACCTTTGCTCATCTCGTTAGCCATCTTCTGTAGATTTAATCCTACCCCAAGGGTTTCCTCGCGTGTAACATCCACCACCACAAAATAACCCGATGCACCCATTATGTAGGAGGGCTTAACTTTTTGATAGTTGTCTTCTCCATGGATATCCCAAAGCATTAAGTTAACTTCTGTATCTCCTGTCTGAACCAACTTTTGGTCGATTTTAACGCCGATGGTTGTTTGATACTTTTCCGAGAAAATACTATTAACAAAACGTTGAACCAAACTGGTTTTGCCAACGGCAAAAGCCCCCAACATGCATATCTTCTTTTTTATCATAACTCTTCCGGTTTAACAAATTTAACTTTAAACGATACCGACCTGAGCGGGTATGCATCTTTCTCCTCTTCTTTATAACTAACTGTTGGAACGAGTGTTTCCATTGGTATTCCGGCTGCTACCATTAAATCGATAAATTGCTTGGCTCTGTTAAAAGCTACAATTTTATTGCCCTCGGCGTTTCCGGCTCTACTAGTGTGGGCTATAACAACAATTACCGGTATTGAATCGTTTTTGAAATTAAAATCATAAACATTTTTAATGTTCTTGATAAGTTTGGTAAATTTTATTTTTTGAGATGAATCAAGTTTGAACGTATTGTACTTGAAAACAAAATAATACTTTTCAATATTAAAAACACTTTTGTTGATTACTGCGCGGAACGGTTGGTTTTTTACGATGCTATCGAAATTAATACTATCAATTCCGGGAAGATGCATGAGTAATGCTTTCATTGAATCGGCTTCTGTTTGCCGGAAGTTTCCTTTTAAATAGATGATGCCGTTTGATAAATGAATACTTTCATTATTAAAAGCTTGCAATAGGATAGAAGATCTCTTTAAAATGATTTCTTTCTCCAGCGATAGGTACGACTTAAACTTAAACTGCAGGTTCGACGAGTCGAAACCAAACTGTCCGGAATAGTTGTACGGGTTTTCGGATAAAGGGTCTTTCAGCGCGTAAACAACATGTTTCCCATTTTGTTTTTCCAGTTTATTAATAACAATACCTGGTTGATTTTCAGCATATTTAACAAAATGATTAAACCTGATGTTGCTGTCAACAGAAGTGTAAATCCAATAACCCAAAGCGCTTAACAGAATCAATAAAAGCAATGTTGAGGCGATAGGTTTCTTTTTTTTCTGCTCTTTTTCCTGCTGCTTGATGCATGATTGAAGAAATCGTTCACTCTTTTTAAAAGTATCGGTATCACCGTCGAAGGTTTTAAGTTCATGATCAAAGTTAACATGAACAGCCTCAATGGCTTCTTTAAGAATAACTTTTAGCTCTTCGGGTGGGCGTCCTTCAATAATGGCGGCAACAATGGCGTAGGGGCCCGGCTCAATCCAAATGGTATATTCACCCATTTGAATGGTGTTCAGGTCGCTTTTTGAGCGGTCAACATTGAGCGAATCCTGAGCAAAATCTTTAATGGCAGTCAGCATCGACGAAACCATGTCGGCATTGTTCGACAAGCCGCCTCTTTCGTCGGTTATATCCAAAAGCAACAATCCGGTTTCGGTGTGAATTAGAAAGACTTCACGAACGCGGTAGATAAAGGCGTGCGAGAGGACAATTTCGCCATAGCTTTTTCCTGAAAAGATGGATTGTAGTCGCCACCCGATTCTTTTTACTGAAAAACTGTTATCAACTGACGAGCTAACACTATCGAGCATGCGCTTAATATCCTCTGCCACCGCTTTTCTGATAGCAGGAACCATAACCGGATAGAGGATATTGGCAAATTTTTGTGGGTTGGCTTTAATGCTGGCTTGTATGGCCTGTTCAATAAATGGGGTTATCTCGTCGAGGGTAACCTGATGACTGGAAATAAGTTTTTTTATAGAGAGAGGAAGAAACTCTATAATATGATCGGAAAAGGCATCAGGATCTTTGATGAGGTTATTTAGTCTGGACAGATCTTCTTCATCCAAACCGGTAATGATTCTTCTCAGTTCTGATAATTGAGCCTTGTTGAGTACGTTTATAAAATCCTTGTCGCTCATAAAATGAATCTATAAAGATTAGTCTTGATTGTCAAATGAGTTGGCCAGATTTCGGAGCGTTTCCGCCAATTTTTTACGGTCGGCTTTGGTTTTTTCCAGCTTCTGAAGCTGTTGTTCAAAAGCTTCCTTTTGCTCTTGCATTAGCGTGTTAAAGTGATCTTCTTTTTCATCCAACAAACGAGTAAACTCGTTCGAAAGTCGTTCAAAATTAATTTTACTGTCGGATGAAAGATTTTTAATCTCTTCTTCCAGCTTTGTCATTTGCTCACCAAAAATAATTTCCCGCAGTCTTGATAAACTCTCTAAATCGTTGTTTCTATCACTCATAATTGAGACCTTTTATTAATAGGTAAAAGTATAAAAAATTGTAATATTCAATTTGAAATTATTCTAAACAGGATGAATTACCTATTTTTGCCCTCTCAAATAATTAACACTATCTTTCAATTGTTTGAAAATGAATTTGTAATAAGACATTATTTATGAAATACTATATATTGCAACTGGGTTGCCAGATGAATATTTCGGATGGCGAGCGGGTGCAGAAGGTATTGGAAGGGTTGGGTTACGAGGCAACGGAAGATGAAAACGAAGCAAACATCGTGGGAATTATTGCTTGCTCGGTACGCCAAAAAGCCATTGATAAAGTTTATACACGCATCATAAAGTGGAACAAGCTGAAGGACAAAAAAAACATACTCACTTTTGTTACCGGTTGTGTTTTGCCGGCCGATGAGCAAAAGTTTTTGAAGTTGTTCGATTTGGTGTTCACCATGAGTGAGCTTCCGGAGCTGCCCAACATGATTCGACAGTATGGTGTGGTTACGCCGGTAGGAACCCAAACGCTCGATAGCGAATTTGAAACAATACTGAATCTTCCTGAAGAAAAACCAAAGGAGCATGCTGTTCCATTTAAAGTGGTTAATGCTTCCGGTGTGAAAAAGAAAAAAGTGCTGCCACGCCCTGATAAGGGGATTGAGGAGTTTTGGCATATCAAACCAAAATATGGTTCAGGGTTTGAGGCTTATGTGCCCATCCAAAATGGTTGTAACAAGTTTTGTACTTATTGTGCGGTTCCATACACCCGTGGCAGAGAGGTCTCCAGACCTTCGCGAGACATCCTTCGCGAGGTGAAAAATTTGGTTGACAGCGGGTATAAGTCTATTACTCTTTTAGGACAAAATGTAAACTCGTACGGGCTGGATAAAAAAGGGGAGGAGATAAGCTTTCCGGAGCTGCTTAATAGCATTGGCGAAATTGGAAACAAGAGTCCCAATAACTTTTGGCTCTATTTTACTTCACCCCACCCGCAGGATATGACTGATGAAGTTATTGAAGTGATTTCAAAATACAAATGTCTGGCCAAACAGATTCACCTGCCGGTACAGTCGGGTGATGATGCTATGCTGAAACGTATGCACCGCAGCCACGATTTGGCACAATATCGTCATATTGTTCAAACCATTCGGAGGTTGATACCCGAAGCTACTTTGTTTACCGATATCATCGTTGGCTTTACCGGAGAAACGGAAGAGGAGTTTGAAAATACCCGCAAAGCCATGGAGGAGTTTAAATATAACATGGCGTACATTGCGCAGTATTCGCCCCGTCCGGGAGCGGCCAGCCATGAGTGGCCTGATGATATTCCTGTTCAGGTAAAAAAAGAGCGTTACCACAAACTTACCGATGAGTTAATGAAACACTCGTTGGAATACAACAAGGGTATGGCTGGTAAAACCTTCAAGGTGCTGGTGCGTGGAAAAGATCGTAAACCGGGCTTTCTTTCGGCCTTAACCGAAGGAAAAATTATCGTCAGGTTTGCCTCCGACGATGAAGGCCTGATTGGTCAATATGTAAATGTTAGAGTTACTTCCGCTGCTCCTTTTTCCACAGAAGGGGAAATTGTTGTTCGTAGTTAATACCTGTTAGCGCATGACAAAAATAGCTTTTAAAACACTGGGGTGCAGGCTTAACCTGTTTGAAACTGATTCGCTGATGTCGGAATTTTCTGCCAAAGGATACGAGGTTACCGATGACGTGAATGCCGAAGCTGATGTGTATATTATCAACACCTGTACGGTTACCAACCAGAGCGACCAAAAGTCGAAAAGGGTGATGAACCGCACCAAACGATTACACGACAATTCGGTGAAGATAGTAACCGGTTGCATGGCTACCAATTACAAAGAACAACTACAGGAGAGCGACAAGGTGGATTACGTGGTTGACAACGATCATAAAACCTCTATTGTTGAGTTGGTGGAAGCACATTTTGCCGGTGAAACCGCCGATCCTGATCTTTTTGAAAAAGATGTGTTTAATTACGAACCTGCTAAAACCACGGCTCATACCCGTGCGCTAATCAAAATTCAGGATGGTTGTAACAACTTCTGTACCTATTGTATTATTCCCAAGGTACGTGGAAGAGCCATTAGCCGTCCGGTGGAGGAGGTGTTGGAAAACATTCGCAAGGTGGTTAGCTACGGGTTTAAAGAGGTCGTCCTCACAGGGGTTAACTTGGGAACCTATCAATATGATGATGTCGATTTTGAGGAGCTGGTTAAACGGATTCTGACTATTCCGGGCAACTTCAGGGTTCGTATCTCCAGTATGGAACCCGATGGTTTTACCGATAGTTTTTTCAAACTGTTTCATCATCATAAACTCACGCCACATATACACCTCTGCTTGCAAAGTGGATCGGAAACCATTTTAAAAAAAATGCGCCGTATGTACACCGGTGAGCTGTTCGAGTTGATGACCATGAAATTGCGCGAGGAGGTGCCGGGTTTTAACATCACTACCGATATTATTGTGGGCTTTCCCGGTGAAACCGAGCAGGATATCGAAGACACCTTAGCCATGTCGGAGCGAATAAATTTCGGACATATCCATACCTTTAAGTATTCTGTGCGTAAGGGAACACGTGCCGAGCGTTTGCCGGAACAGATTCACGGTGATATTAAAACCGAACGTAGCGAAAGGGTTCGGAAGCTTTCGGAAAAGATGCGGGAAAGTTACCGTCGTAATTTTATTGGAAAAACACAAGTTGTATTGGTAGAGCGTATTAACGACGAAGGTTTTGCTACCGGCTATGGCGAAAATTATATTCCGATTGTTATCCGTGAAAAAAACCTTCAAACAAACACTTTTTATAAAGTAGAGCTATCCGATTTGATTTATGGCAACAATGAGCCGGTACTGATTGGCAAAAAGGCAACGGCTTTTGTTTATTAACATAAATACTATAGTTTCTTTACTATGAGGGTGCTGTTGGTTCCTCCAAAGCCAAAGGAGTTTGATATGAAGGTGTCGATTGTTGCTTCCCGGGTTTTGGTTACTATGTTTAGTTTTGCCGAGTGTTCGTCAGGGTTTTCGAAGTTTATATTAGGGGCGATAAAATTGTTTTGAGCCATCAGCATGGAGTAAATTACTTCCGATGCACCACCCATCCACATTTCGTGTCCGGTCATCCCTTTGGTGGAACTGACAGGGACATTGGTTCCCTTAAAAACCTGATGAATGGCTTGCGCCTCGTTGCTATCACCAACAGGGGTTGAGGTGGCATGGGCGTTAAGGTAGTCGATCTCTTCCGGTTTCAGGCCGGCTTGCTCCAACGATCTTTTAATGGATCGGACAGGCCCATCCACATTGGGAACGGAAATATGCTCGCCGTTGGAGGAGAATCCGTATCCCAAAATTTCGGCAATAATGGGAGCACCACGTTTTACAGCCGATTCGTAGCTTTCGATGATAATGGTGGCAGCTCCTCCGCTCGGAATTAAACCATCACGGTCGCGGTCAAAAGGGCGGGAAGCTTTGGTGGGTTCGTCGTGGTGTGTTGAAAAGGCGGCAATAGCATCGAAACTTCCCATCGACAGCGCATTTACTTCTTGTGCGCCACCACATACAATCATATCTTGCAACCCCTGTTTAATAAACATGTATCCTACTCCAATGGCATGAGAGCCGCTGGCACAGGCACCGCTCAGGGTAAAGTTAACACCCTTCAGCTTTAAAATAACCGACAGGTTCATGCTAACTGTCGAGTTCATCGATTGGAAGATGGAGCCGGAGCCTATCAGGGCAGTTTCTTTGCGGGCACGTAAAATGTCAGCAGCTTCGATAATCGGAACAGCTGAGCTGTCGTTTCCGTATAAAATGCCTGCTTCATGATCCTGAAACCACGATACATCAAGTCCTGCATTGCCGACTGCTTCCATCGTGGCGAGATAAGCATATTTTCCCTGTTCGGCCAGGCCAATCCGTTGCCGGCGGGGTAATATCCCTTTTAAGGTGGGCTTTTCTATTAGTCCGGTAAGATACGACCGGAAACCCATGGCTTCACGTTCGGGGTCAATGCCAATGCCCGATTTCCCCTGATACAATGAATCTTTTACCTCCTGTAGGTTTTTTCCGATAACAGAATAAACTCCCATGCCCGTAATGACTACTCTTCGTTCCATATTTTTATAAAACTTGTCCTAATTTCAACCTTAATTTTATCCCAATTTTCCACTCCACTCTTTCACTCTACACTCCAAACTCCTTAAGTGTACAATCCCCCGTTAATATTTATCACCTCACCGGTAATGTATCCTGCTTTTTCCGATGCCAGAAATGCTACCAAATCAGCAACTTCCACGGCGTAGCCAAAGCGGTTAACAGGTATTAATTTCTTTAGTTGCTTTTCATCCAGCGATTTCGTCATCTCCGAACGAATGTAACCGGGGGCTACCGCATTGACGGTAACCTTTTTACGTCCCATCTCCTGTGCCAGAGCCTTCGTGGCTCCGATAATACCTGCTTTGGCTGCCGAATAATTGGTTTGTCCCGGAAGTCCCTTTACCCCTGACAAGGATACCACGTTGATAATTCTTCCAAATTTGTTTAAGGCCATATCCTTTAACAGACCTGAGGTTACGTTAAAAAAACCGTTCAGATTGGTATTGATAACGCTGTCCCACTCCTCATTTTCCATCCACAACATTAGGTTGTCCTTGTTGATACCGGCATTGTTAACCAACACGGAAATATAGGAATCAGGATGTTGCTTTTTCCAGCTTTCAATGTTGTTTGATGCGGCTTGACGGTCGGAAACGTCAAATTGAATAATCTCGCCGCTGCCTCCATTGGCTACCAGACTTTCGAGGGTTTTTAACGCGTTATCTTTATTGCTGTTATAGTTGATGAGCACATAATAACTCATCGCGGCAAGCTTTTCACAGATGGCTTTCCCTATTTCTCCTGATCCTCCTGTTACTAGTGCATATTTCATAATTCAACAAGTTGGATATCGTTGTTTTTTAAATAGTCGGTAAGCTTGGCAATTTGTCGGTACAAGGTACTATCCTCTTTAAATACCGGCAATATGGAGCGTATTTTGTCAAGGATGTTACGGGTGCGGGTGGATGCTTTTTCTTCCAGCTCAAGTTTGGCAAATCCCTGTGAGAGTGTCATTAATTCAATGGCCAGCACTTCAAACGTGTTGTTAATTACCTTGTCGGCAATTAAGGCCGAATTGGTACCCATGCTAACAACATCCTGGTTGTCGTTGTTGTTGGGAATACTGTGGACATAGTTTGGAAATGATAAACTCTGGTTTTCGGCAACGGTGGAGGTAGCCGTAAACTGTGCTCCCTGCATGCCCAGATTTAGCCCAAGAGTTCCAAGGTTTACAAAGGGAGGCAATATTTCGTTGAGCTTGCTGTTTAACAGGAAATTCAACTGCCTCTCGGCCAGTATGGAGAGTTTGGTGATGGCTGTTTTTACTTTATCCATTTCAAACGAAACGTAATCGCCATGGAAATTTCCACCATGGTAAACTGTTCCTTTTTCAAAATTGATGATGGGATTATCGTTTACCGAGTTTATTTCTCCTTCGAGAATGGTTTTGGCATAGGTAAGTGTGTCGATAACCGGACCCAAAATTTGGGGAACACACCGTAATGAGTAATACTCCTGCACTTTTTGTTTGATTACCTTTTCGCTGTGACGGCCGTTGTACAGATGGTCTTCGCGCTTGCGAATCAGCTTGCTATCATTTAAAAAGACTCGTAACCCTTCGGCAATAACCTGTTGTCCTTTATGTTTTTTGGTTCCGTTCAGCTCCTCCGAAAAATGATCGTCGAACGATTCTACCAGCTCATTAATCATGGCGGAGGCTGCCAGCGACCAATTTACGAGATGTTTTGCTTTAAAGAGATTGACAAACCCAATGCCGGTCATAACCGAAGTGCCGTTAATCAAAGCCAGTCCTTCGCGTAAATGGACTTGCAGAGGGCGTATATTAAGTGCCTTAAAAACATCCTCCGTTTTAAGGCGCTCATTTTGGTAAAAAACTTCTCCTTCGCCAATAATGACCAGCGCCAGTTGCGCGAGTTGTACTAAATCGCCGCTGGCACCCACGCCTCCATGCTCAGGAATAAAGGGCGTTATGTTGTTGTTAATAAGTTGCTCCAAAACAATGGCCGCATCCTTATGAATGCCTGAATAGCCCAACGACAACGTTTTGAGCCGGGCAATCATGGCTGCCTTAACCTGGATGGGGTTCAAGGGTTTTCCGCTCCCTGCCGCATGACTGCGTATCAGGTTATATTGCAGCCTGATTAAATCTTCCTGCTCCACCCGATACTGTGCCATGGGGCCAAAACCGGTATTGATTCCATATATAATTTTGTCTTTGGAAAAGTCGATTAAAAAACGGAAACTTCTGTCAATCCTCTCCAGCGTTGTCTTGTCGATTGAAATCTTACCTTCATTAAAAAGTAACGCCTGCATATCTACACATGTAAGTGCTTCCCGCGAAATAGTTATCATGTTTGTAACTTTTTTGTCAAAAAAATTTAAGCTGACAAAAGTAGTAACAATCATCGGATTTTCCTATTTACTGATTTTGCAAAGATAGCACATGAATTTCTGAATTTTATCAGGTTTGACATGAAAGAACCTTTTATTTAGGTAGTGTATTTATAATATTTATATATTTGTTGAATTAAATTAAATAGGAATAAATGCCAGTAGAATACGTAGTACTTGTTAATAAAAATAATCAACCTCTTGGGACTATGGAAAAGATGGAAGCCCATGAGAGAGGAGAACTTCATCGGGCTTTTTCTGTTTTCATTTTCAATTCTGAAGGACAGATGATGTTGCAGCGTCGTGCTGAAGAAAAATATCATTCGCCTGGTTTGTGGACAAACACTACCTGCAGTCACCCGCGTACCGGTGAAAAAATTACTGAGGCTGCTCATCGAAGATTGATGGAAGAGATGGGGTTTGATTGTGAATTGGAGGAGGCCTTTTCGTTTATCTATAAAGCCGATGTGGGCGGAGGATTGACCGAGCATGAGTTCGATCAGGTTTTTATCGGAACCTGCGATAAAAAGCCAACACCAAATCCTGATGAAGTGGGTGATTGGAAATATATATGGCCGGGGGAGCTTTATGCCGATATCGAAAAAAATCCGGCCAACTACACCGTTTGGTTTAAAATTGCTATTAAACGGCTAAAGGATTACCTGAAAAAAAATAAACTTTAATTTTTATGTTGCGTCATATTGTAATGGTGAAGTTTAAAGACAGGGAATCTGTTTCTGAAACTTCCGATAAATTGAAAAAAATACTTGTTGCTCTTGAAAAATCGGTGGATTCACTAAAACGCATGGAAGTAGGAATCAACATAAATACACGCCTTTCCGCTTTCGATGTGGTACTTATTGCCGATTTTGATGATGAGGCCGGTTTGAACAGTTACCGCATCCATCCTGAGCACGTTAAGGTGCTTGACTTTCTGAAAGATACCATGGAAAAGTCAGCTGCCGTTGATTATTGGGTGTAGGCGCTTTTCTGTTATAAATTTTCTTTCAAATAGTATAATTTCATGAATCCTTTTACCGTAACAGTTTTAGGCAATGGCTCGGCTGTTCCCACCTCTTTTCAAAATCCTTCGGCACAGCTTGTAACTTACGGAAGCAAAAGGTTTTTGGTTGATTGTGGTGAGGGTACCCAAATGCGGATGATTGATTTTAAAACGGGTCACCGACACTTGAACCATATTTTTATCAGCCATCTGCATGGCGACCATTTTTTTGGGTTGATAGGGTTGCTAAACACGCTGCATCTGTACGGTAGAAAACAGCCGCTAAATATTTATGCACCTGAAGATTTAAAGCAGGTAATTGAAATACAACTGGAGGTTTCAAAAAGCAATTTGTCTTATTCGCTGCTGTTTCATAATCTGGGACAAAACTTTAGCGAGCCACTCTATACCGATAAAAACCTTGAAGTATTTCATTTTTCATTAAAACACAGGATTCCAACCTTTGGGTTTATCTTTAAAGAAAAGCTTGGGGATAGAAAACTAAAAAGGTCATTTATCGATGAGTTTAACCCCTCCATCGAGCAAATGCACGTAGTGAAAAGTGGTGCCGATTACGAAGCGGAGGATGGCCGGCGTATTTCAAATATGGAAGTTACCAATGATCCCTACCCTCCTCGCTCGTATGCCTATTGCTCCGATACGGCCTATTTCGAAAAAGTTATCCCGTTTATTCAGGGTGTAGATTTGCTGTACCATGAGGCTACTTTCGATAACGAACAGGAACAAAAGGCTATGGATAAATTTCATTCAACAGCAGCACAGGCGGCGTTAATTGCCAAAAAGGCTCATGCCGGAAAGTTAATGTTGGGGCACTTTTCGGCTCGTTTTAAAGAAAAAGATCATCTTCTTGCCGAAGCTAAAGAGGTTTTCCCCGCTACCATCCTTTCGGAAGAGGGAAAAACTTATGAAGTTTAGAAAGGTATCCTTTTAAACTCAATTTTGATTAATATTCAGCTACTTCAATTTAAAACTTGTTCTAAATTGGATAAATATCAAATCTTTCGTTCTATAATAGGTTGAAGTCATAATAAATATTCTAATTTTGGGAGCTCGAAAAAAATAGAAAACATAAACGTTTTAATAGTATGAACTTACATGAATATCAGGGTAAATCCATTTTAAAAAAATATGGAGTATCCGTTCCTTTTGGAATAGTTGCCAATAATGCAGAAGAGGCGGTTGAAGCTGCCAAAAAAATTCAAGAAGAAACCGGTTCCGATAAGTGGGCTGTTAAAGCTCAAATTCACGCCGGTGGCCGCGGAAAAGGCGGTGGCGTAAAAATTGCCAAAAGTCTTGACGAAGTTAAAATATATGCTGAGCAAATCATTGGAATGCACCTTGTAACACCTCAAACAAAAAAAGAGGGAAAACTGGTTCGTAAAGTATTGATTGAACAAAATATTTATTATCCTGGTCCTGACCCTGTTGAAGAGTATTACCTGAGTATTCTGTTGAATCGTGATGAAGGTCGTAACATGGTGATGTATTCACCTCGCGGAGGAATGAACATCGAGCAGGTTGCCAAAGAGACACCTGACGAAATTTATCACGAAATCATCGACCCGAAAGTGGGTATGACCGGTTTCCAGGCTCGCCGTATCGCCTTTAACCTGGGATTAAGTGGTACTGCTTTTAAAGAAATGACAAAATTTGCTTTCGCCATTTACAATGCTTATACAGGTGCTGATGCAAGCCTTTTTGAAATCAACCCGGTAATTAAGGCCGCCGATGGTAAGATATATGCTGCTGACGCGAAAGTGGTGATTGATAACAACTCGCTGTACCGTCATAAAGATATTGCCGAGATGCGCGATATTACCGAGGAAAACCCCATGGAGGTTGAAGCCGGAAAATACGACCTTAACTTTGTAAAACTCGACGGAAACGTGGGTTGTATGGTTAACGGTGCCGGACTTGCCATGGCTACCATGGATATTATTAAAATGTCGGGTGGCGATCCTGCCAACTTCCTTGATGTGGGTGGTACTGCTGATGCTAAGCGTGTTGAACAGGCTTTTCGTATCATTTTGCAAGATCCCAATGTAAAAGCCATTCTGGTTAATATTTTTGGCGGCATCGTTCGTTGCGACCGTGTTGCCCAAGGTATTGTTGATGCTTATACCAATATTGGCGATATTAAAGTGCCGATTATTGTAAGGCTTCAGGGAACCAATGCCGAAGAGGGTAAAAAGCTTATTGATAAATCGGGCTTGAAAGTTTATTCTGCCATCGAGCTTAGCGAAGCAGCTGACCTGGTAAATTCAATTGTAAAATAAGCATTGGCTTTATTAACACTGATTCGGATTAAATAAACAAAAAAAGGAGCTATTGGCTCCTTTTTTTGTGCCTTACTTTATCGAAAAGCTAAATTCTTTTTATCTTGCTGCCAAATAATAGCCTTTTATGAAACCCCCGCGATTTTATTTTGCTGCCGGATTAATATTGACAACAACTGTCGTGTTCTCTCAGCAATTGAAATGTGCAGACTTCAAGACCGGTACATTTAAACTTTTGGATGCAAACGCTCCTAACTACTTTATTACTCGTAATGATACCCTTCAAACCGAAACGGCTGAAAAATCAATTATTTCAACCGATTTCTATATACGCTGGGATGATGAGTGCCATTATGAGTTAACATTGAAAAAAATTTATCATCGTCCGGCAGGACTAAAAATGCCGGATAAAACAATCAGACTCTTTGTTCATATTTATAAGGTTTCAGGCGATACCTGTTGGGTTGAAACCCGTGCCGGCACCACTAAATATGTAAGCAAAAAACGAATGGTTAAAATTAGATAGAAGAGTCAGGGATGGCAGACAGGCATAACATAAATAACACAGATTTAATACATAATAAAATTATAAACACATGAAATTAATCTTAATCACCGGAGCCACCAGCGGTATCGGCCTGGCCTGCGCCAAAAAATTTGCTGCCGATGGCAATAACCTTATTCTTACAGGCCGTCGTGTTGACCGGCTTGAAGAAATCTCGACATTATTACAAAAAGAGTTTGCCGTCAACGTAAAAACCATTCAAATGGATGTTCGTGATAAGGAAACGGTTTTTTCTTCATTAGCTGCCCTTTCCGGGGAATGGAGTAAAATCGACATCCTAATCAATAACGCGGGCCTTGCTGTTGGTTTGGAAACCATTCAGGATGGAGAAACCGACGATTGGGAACGAATGATTGATACCAATGTTAAAGGTTTGTTGTATGTTACAAGGGCTATCCTTCCGGGAATGGTGAAGCGAAAAAGCGGCCACGTTATTAACATTGGTTCCATCGCCGGCAAAGAGGTTTACCCCAACGGAAATGTTTATTGCGGAACCAAATTTGCTGTTGATGCACTGACCAGGGCAATTCGTATAGACACGGTGCAGGCAGGTATCAAGGTAACGCAGATTGCCCCCGGTGCCGTAGAAACCGAGTTTTCCATCGTCAGGTTTAAGGGCGATAAGGAGAAGGCTGACAATGTTTACAAGGGTTTTGAACCACTACGCCCTGAGGATGTCGCCAATTCTGTTTTTTACGTTACAACATTACCCCCTCATGTAAATATCAACGACTTGTTGATTATGCCTACGGCTCAGGCAAGTGCTACCGTTTTGTATAAGAAAGTTTAAGGTGATAAATTTAGAAGAATTCTAAATAGTGTCGTCGTATTTTTAGGTTATCTTTGAGAAGAAGTAATATAATCTCTTTTTTGTTATCTGTTTTCCCGATCAATATTGGTCACTAAATTCTCTAAAAACAATTTATCATGAGAAATCTTTCTTTACTTTTGACAGCATCTTTTTTAGTGCTGAGTGTTTATGTTTCGGGGCAGCCAATATCGATCTCTAATCTCGCAGCTCTCCGTACTCAAGTAGTGGACGGAACAACATCCTATCAGCTTACAGGTGAAGTTTTGTTAACTTTTCAGCAAAGCTATCGAAACCAAAAATTTATTCAGGATGCAACTGCTGCTATCCTGCTTGATGATAATGACGGAGTTATTACAACGTCGTATTCTATAGGTGATGGCATAACCGGAATTACAGGAGTACTAACCACCTATAAGGGAATGCTTCAATTTAAGCCATCGGCTGATCCGGGTTCTCCAACTTCAACAGGTAATGTTATTATTCCAAGTGTAATTACTGTATCTGAGTTTCTTGCACATTTTGAAGACTATGAATCACAACTAATCCAAATTAATAATTTAACTTTTACTGATGCTGGATCAACGTTTGCAAATTTTGGTATTTATCCGGTTTCTGATCCTGCTCCGGTTGTAATGAATTTTAAAGCTACTTTTTGGAACCGTGATTATATTGGAACAACAATTCCTTCAGCTCAACAGGATATTGTGGGTGTTGCCAATGAACGTGATAGTGATCCCTCTCCTGGTATTTATATTACAGCACGAAATGCTGCTGATATGACAGACTCACCAGCTCCCGTACCATTAGGAACAACCGGGATAATAGTGGCAGTTTTGCTAATTTCAGCAGTTTTGGTAGTGCGAAAGACTCATCTTATTTGAAACGGGAAAGTTGTAAAAGTTGAAACTCAACGATTGATATTGTAAAAAAAAGCCTCCAAACCGGAGGCTTTTTTATTGGCTGCAATAAAGAGCCTTTGATGGAGATATTTTTATAAGTTTGCTTTTTATAATTCATCATCATAGTATGGACAATCAACCTTTGAGTAAAAAATACACATCTGCATTTATTAGTTTAACCTTCCTCTTCTTTATGTGGGGGTTTATGACGGTGATGAACGATATTCTGATTCCTTATCTAAAAGATGCCTTCGACCTGAATCATACCAAAGCTATGCTGGTTCAGTTTGCCTTTTTTACGGCCTACTTCGTGGGGTCGCTTGTTTACTTTATCATCTCGTTTACCAATGGCGACCCTATCAACAGGATGGGATATAAAAAAGGAATCATTATTGGGTTAATTGTGTCTGCTCTGGGTGCACTCCTTTTTTATCCTGCAGCGCAGTTTCATAATTACGGTTTTTTTCTTTCGGCTTTATTTGTAATGGGACTTGGGTTTACCCTGTTACAAATTGCGGCCAATCCTTATGTTGCCATTCTCGGTTCTGAAAAATCTGCCTCTTCCAGGCTGAACCTGGCTCAGGGTTTTAATTCGCTGGGAACCACCATCGGGCCTGTAATCGGTGGCTACTTGATTTTTACCTTTTTTAAAGATGCTGTGGGTTCCGATGCTGTAAAAATTCCCTATTTGGTTTTTAGTGCGCTCTTTTTATTGATGGCGGTTTATATTTTGATAACGCCGTTGCCGCGATTTACACACAGGGAAGATGAAAAAATTGGCTTTGGCGCGTTAAAGTACCGGCAACTTGTATTTGGGATGGCTGCTATTTTTATGTACGTGGGTGGCGAGGTGAGTATCGGGAGCATGATGATCAGCTATCTCGGATTGCCTGATATTGGGGGACTGTCGGAGGTTGATGCCAGCAAAATGGTGGCTTTTTACTGGGGAGGACAAATGATTGGCCGGTTTTTGGGGGCAGTGTCGCTGAGTGATATCAAGAATAAGTTATTGAAATACCTTTACATGATTGGGATTGCGCTATTGTCGTTTGTCGTTATTGGCTTTCTTGATGGTTTTGATATCGCCTTGATTTATGGTGGTTTCCTTGTTTTAAACTTGCTTGCCTTCGCTTTAGGTAACTCTTTGCCCCATCGGACGCTGTTTGTTTTTGCCTTGGTGAATTTGGGGCTGTTAACCGTGGCGCTTACAAATTCAGGAGCCATTGCCATCTGGAGTGTTATCGGTATTGGGTTGTTTAATTCAATTATGTGGTCAAATATTTTTACATTGGCCATCACAGGACTTGGTAAACATACAAGCCAGGGCTCTTCGCTACTGGTGATGATGATTTTGGGGGGTGCTATTTTGCCGGTAATCATGGGCGTAATGGCCGATGGCATTGGCGTTCACCTTTCGTTAATTGTGCCACTATTTAGTTACCTCTATCTTGCCTTTTACGGGGTCAATGGCCATAAGCCCTATAAGGTGAGGTAGCAATGCCTTACTAAGATATCTCATGCTTTTAACAACTGTAAATAATTTAATTTACAATACCGAAATGGATTTGCGATATTTTTTGCCATACAGATTATTTGCTACTTTTGTAAATAACCAAAACAATAAAAACGCTGTAAATTTTGGGATGTTGAAATCAAAAGAGGGTTATTATTTGTTTTTGAGTGGTGAAGAATTGCTATATAAAACCGGATAATGATAAATAGAAGAAAATTTATAGGTGCTGCCACGGCAGCGGGAATGATGGGCATACTGCCTAAGTCGGTGCGCTCTATGGGCAAAGGGTTGAGCGTTAGGAGAGAACTTCCTGTTATTATTTCAACCTGGCGGCATGGGTTGCCTTCCAACGATGCTGCCATGAAAGTGCTTGAAGATGGTGGCGGCGTGCTGGATGCCGTGGAGCATGGTGTTTGGGTGCCGGAAGCGGATCCGGAAAATCGCAGCGTGGGACTGGGGGGGATGCCTGACCGAGATGGATTTGTTACGCTGGATGCCTCTATTATGGGTCCTGATGGAAATGCTGGTTCGGTGGCATTTTTAGAACATATTGTACATCCTGTTTCGGTGGCCAGAAAGGTGATGGAAGATACACCACACGAATTGCTGGTGGGTGAAGGTGCATTACAGTTCGCTCTGGAGCAGGGCTTTAAAAAAGAGAACCTCTTAACACCCGGTGCTGAAAAAGACTGGAAGGAGTGGCTGAAAACGGCAAAATACGACCCGGTAATTAACTGGGAAAACGAACCCAATAAATATCACGATACCATCGGTTTGTTGGCGGTAAATAAAAATGGCGATGTGGCCGGGGCTTGCACTACTAGTGGGATGGGGTTTAAAATGCATGGCCGGGTAGGGGATTCTCCCATTATAGGAGCCGGTTTGTTTGTTGATAATGAAGTGGGTGCTGCCACCGCAACAGGAATGGGTGAGCTGGTGCTAAAAACTTTAGGCTCTTTTTTAGTGGTTGAGTTTATGCGTAATGGCATGTCGCCACAACAAGCCTGCGAAGCAGCAGTACTTCGTATCGTTCACAAACTTCCCGAAAATAAAAAGTTTCAGGTAGGATACATTGCCGTAAACAAAAATGGCGAAACAGGTGGCTACAGCTTGCAACCCGGGTTTAATTATGCGCTTTATCAAAGCGGAAAAAATGTTCTACTGGATGCAAAGTCCTATTATTAATCTTTTCATTAAAAAGCTTTCCTGTAAATGATTTTAGATAGTGAACGATCATGTTGAAAATTGTTTTGGATATAATGAAGTTTAATCATTGCAGTCTGTTTGGCTTATGGGTTGTAAACTAATCTCCGGCATTAATAATATCATAAAATGAAGAAATATTTTTATATACTGCTGTTTTTATTGATGCTTACATCTTGCATAAAAACGCCAAAAACAGTTGAAAATGTCTGGCCTGCCGAGATTGAGCGCTATTGGGTTGGGCCGCAGTTTTTATCAATTCCGCAAATGGACTGGAAACTGGATTCCGGTAGTCTGGTTTGTGTGAACTCCGGTACGAACAAAGGAGTAGTACTATTGACCAAAAGTATCGATCATCCCTTGGAAGGGTTTGAAATATCTTTTGAGGGCGGTTTCTCCGGAACGCGACACAATAGTACTGATAAGATTGGCTTGCTGGTAGGATTAAAGCAACCGGTACATGACAGCGATGACCTTTCGAGAGGCCATTTTATGGGAGTTACGGCCGGTGGACAGGTGAAACTGTTAAATAAAGTTTCAAAGACAAACGTTTCTCTTGTTAATAATCAAAGATTGATTTTTTCTATTGAAGGCATTGCTTTGGAAAACGGTAAACTTCAATTGAGTCTGAAAGTGCGGAGCGAGAAAGAGGATAATCAGTTGGATGAAGAGATAGTTGAGATTGCTCCTGAAACAGTACAAGGCCTGGTCTCTTTTTTTGTTGCTTCAAAACGGGTGATAAGCGGAGAATCCGCCTGGTTTGAGTCATTGGAGATTACCGGAGAGGGTGTTAGTACCCATCCGGAAAATGCCAAAGGGCCGATTTTAAATATTGAAAATACTTTTCAAAATGATACTTTAAGCATGACGGTTTTCCTGACGCCATTACTTCGCGATAGCAGTAACAGGGTGGTGCTACAGACCAGAGGTGAAGGAGAATGGACGACCATTGCCAAATTACCCATACCCGACAACAATGTTGTTACCTTTACTCTGGACAAAAGGAATGGATTGTTTCAGTCATATCGTGTTTATACACATTACATCGACTGCTACGGCTCGATCAAGTACAGCTATGTAACCGGTGAGATTGATAAAGAGAATTAAAATTTACATACTTGTTTGAATGTCAAAAAGACTCCGATTCTACCATACAAGCTGTATTCGCCAAACAGTAATATTTTAGCGTTGAAGTATGAAAATGAAGTTACTGTTATATCGATAATCTTACAGGGCCTTCTCCTACCTCGTCTTCAATAATCATTTCGTTAAAGGCAAACTGCTTTAGCTCCGAATCTATCCATGCTTTTACTTCGGATCGTACTCTGTTAGGGTAAAGAAGGTGGATGTTTGGCCCCGCATCCAGTGTGAAAGACACAGGAATACCGGTTCTTTCGCGATACTCGAAAACACGTTCGGTAATTTGTAATGTGTTGGGTTTTAAAAGAAGGTAATAGGGGTTGGAAGTCATCATCATGGCGTGCAGGGTGAGGGCTTCCGATTCGGTAATATTGATAAATGTTTCGATGTCTCCATCTTTCATAGCCTTTATCAGTCTGATAATGTTCGATTGAGCCTGCTTAAAACGTTTGGCGGCAAAAGGGTTGCTGTTCATTAGTCCGTGACCCACCCGACTGGAGACCTTTTTTTGTGCTGCGTCAACAATGATAATTGAATCGTGATAGGATAAAAAGTCAGGATGAATATCTTTTACCTGTTGCGTTCCCCATAAGTCGGAGCTGTTATGGTTGCCATCAATTTGTCCCCAGCTTACCACACCACCAAACAGTGAACGGGCAGCACTTCCCGAACCCAATCGTGCAACGTAGGAGGCTTTTTTGAAAAAATCTTGGTCACTACCTTCAATGCCAAAGTGCTCTTTTTCAATTGAACATAAACATAATGCAAGAGCGCTCATTCCTGAAGCCGAAGAGGCGATACCGGCCGAGTGAGGAAACGTGTTTTTCGAGCGAATGGTAAAATCCAGCTGTTTAATAAAGGAGAAAATTGGTTCGATGGTTTCAAAATATGCCTCTATCTTTTTTTCAAAACCTTCATTAATTTTTCTATCAAGATAAAACGTAACCCATTTTTTGTTAGCAGTTGGGTGGTATTCAACCACAGTTTCGGTGTACGACGCATTAAGTGTAAAACTGATGGAGGGATTACACGGAATCTGCACCCCTTTCTTTCCCCAGTATTTTACCAGGGCTATGTTTGACGGGCTTTGCCAGCCGACAATGCCTTCTGGTATCTTTCCGCTGAATATTAAATCAGGGTTGTTGTATGTTGTTGTTGACACGGGTACTGTTTTAAAAGAAAATGCAAAGATAGAAAAACATCTTTTATCACCGAACCTGCCATTTGCCAGCTATATTAACGGTTATTTAACGTGTTGAGAATTTTGAAAAGCGTAAAACTCAATTAATAATTCGTTTAATTCATAAAACCTGCCAGCTACAGGCCGGTTTGATGATAATGATTTACTCATGGTTGCCGTGAGCTGAATATGAGAAAAGAGAAAATTATGGTTAATTACTTCTAAATTAAATTATTGCTTATATGGTATTTAGGTAAATATTAATTTATTCCTTCACCCATTTCCCGATTTCATTAAGCCCGTTGTTGTTGGTAATGGTGTAAACATAGGTACCGGACTTAAGAAACTGCGTATTGATTATAGCTGAAGTACCTTCTATGGTATTTTTCAGAATCATCCTGCCCGTTATGTCAAACAGTTTAACAGTACTCTGTTTGTGCTGTACCCCAACCCTAACCTTTAAATACTCTTTACCGGGATTTGGATAAACAATAGCTTCGTGTACGATAGATGATACCTTGCCATTAGAGGTTATTAATCCTTCGGAGTTTACTTTGAGGATGTAAATATCGCGTTCGCGCACCATCGGGTGTTCTTTAAAATCAAATCTTGTTCCTGCCATGATACATCCCCCATCACTGGTAGCGATAAGTTTCGTCATGTTGTAACAGGCATCGCCACCGTAAAATCGTTCCCAACGAATGTTGAGCATGCTGTCGGTTTGGAGGAGGACATACCATGAAGGTTGTTTTCCAAACCACGGATCATAAAGAACCATGTTTTTTATTCCACCGATGTAAATAGAATCTTTGTTAGTGTAATCGAGTGCACCGAAAAAAGCAGGAAAGTCTACGGTGTCATTGGCCTGCCAGCTATTAAAAACAATATTTGTAGAATCAAACGGGTCAAATTGATGAAAAAATCCTAAGTCATGATCAGTAAATCGAGAAAGATTGGCAATATAATCACCCACCAAATAAAATGAAGTGTCACTGTCCCATTTAATACCATAATTGCCTTTAATCCATCTTGGTATTGCCCCTTGTGAAGATGAAATCAGATTTAGAGATGAATCAATTAAAACATATTTTGAATGATTGGCTTGAATCAGCCAATAACTTTTGTTTGATAGTTGTTTAATGTCCATGCAATAAATATTGTTGGCATTAGGGTAATAACGAGCTTTGATGCTGTCAAACTTGTAGGAAGTGTTGTATATATACATGCGTGGAGTGTAAGGATTATAATAAGCTCCTGATACTAAAATGGACGAATCTAAACTGTACCTGATAAATAAATTTACTTTACCAAAATTAGAAGGAAAAGGGAATTGTTTAATATCGGATAAAGAAAGCAATGTGTCTATCTTTTCTAAACAAAACCCTGAATTAGTATGATTGGGAGTGGTATCTGAGAATACGTAACTTAAAATTAATTTCTCGTTTTTACCATTTAAAAAGTTAGACATTAATATGGCAGTATCGGTTTTACTTAAAAATGTACTGTCAACTAATTGCCCTGATTCCGTTAGCTTATAAACAAATCCTTTTTGATAATTACTCTCAGGAATTCTTTTCCAGCCACTAATAAACAGTTGATTATTATGATTAATAATATCTATTAAGTACAAGTCATTTGAAGTAATAAGTGAAAACTCCCAAGTTTCCCTTGTCTGGCTAAATACAGTAAAATGGAACATGCCCAAAAATAAAAATAATTGAAAATATCTCATATTTTGTTTGTGTTGAAATGATGTAATAAAACCGATTAATCTTGGAAATAGTTTAAAAGAAGAAGAGTTACACCAAGTAAAACTTCTTCTTTCTCTTTGTGTAAGAACATTAAATGTAATATACTACTGACAATAAAATGGAATCCCATATGTAACATAATAATAATGTCTGTATGGGTATGAATATCCAACAAATACAGCATCAATTATTTGAACGCTTAAAAAACTTTTTCCATGAGGTCGTAACCCCATTGGTTGACCGGTGTTTGGGTCAATATCGTTAAAAGTATTGATAATGTCATCTGCATTAACAAGGTTATCCGTGAGTTCATTAATATCCATACAGTGAAATATATCATTTCCAACATAAAGTCTGGAACCATTTTCATCTTCAAAATCTCCAGCATCCATTTCTATGGTTTCAATATCTGTAAAACAAGGTCCGTAAGTTGCAATTGCCGGATGGTTTAGGCGATATTGAATTTCATCGGAACCATCAGATGTCAAATCAGTACCATCACAATTACCTGAAGGGGAAGTTCCATATTCTTCACCTAGTGTACCCCATATCCAGTTGTCATCAAAAGGGTCGTATAAGCCTAGGATAAGACCTGAACCATAACCATTATTTGATGAAATGTAAGCTGTCCCTGCTACAATAGAGTCTTGTTGAACATCGGAAAACTTTAAAAACTTATCATTATCAGCTATGCTGTTTAACTGTGCTGTGATTGTATCAACCATTTGCTGATAAAGTGTCTGTATATCGGTTTCAGAAACCAACCCATTAATATCTACTGGTAGGGTAAAGTGTCCTGTTTTCAAAAGAAAGTTCTTTGATGCTGAATCCGGATGCCCACCGTAGTTGGTAAGCAGTGCCTCAAGATTCCAAATAGCCGTGTCAAGGGTCATCATGGTGCTGTTTTTAAGATTGTTTTCCATCTGTTGTCTGAAAGCTTCAATGCGTTTATTAATATCTTGGCTGTAATTGTTGTTTTCGGGTGCTGTTAAATTGGCATTGTTTCTTTTACACGAAACAAAGGAAAATAAAAGAGATAAGATGATAATTGTAAATAATGATAATTTAATTTTCATGTCTGAAATGTTTTAGTGATTAATAAAAAAGTTGCTTTGGTGCAATTTTGCACTCTGATAGAAAATCACTAAAAAGCTAAGGCGGGTGATCGTGCATGTTATTTTTGGTACTCTCTCTCTCTCTCTACGTGGACAATAAGTTCATGTTGTTTGTCGTAATAACGTTGATTGTAAAAGAAAGGAGCCATACTAGGGTTGTTAATTATGAGTGTAAAGTAAAGAAAAAATTAGCTTGTAAACAAAGGATAATAACGGAAATATTTTTTGTCTGCTTTTTGAGGTCGTTTCGCATTGCTACTGGTTCGACTCTGTGATGAATTGGTCGCAAACGATTAAGGTATGATATAGTCAGCATCCGTTTCAAAGTTAAGGGTAATGCTAATTGAACTAGTTGAGATTTCTTCGCGGTGGAAATCTAAACTCAAAAGTCATTCGTAATCAAATGTCAGGCTTTGACTCCGCTCAGTCTGACAGATTGGAGTTGAATTTTTAGACAGGGCGGAGTTGTATTGTCAGCCTTTGCGGAGTTAAATTGTCAGGCTGAGCGGAGTCGAAGCCTGTTTCTCCTTAACTTCTTTAAGAATGACACAATCAATTTTTTTCAGGTAGCTCTTTAAATATTGTAGCTGGGCGTTAATAAAAAAACCCCGAACTTGAAAAAGTCCGGGGTTTGTCATATTATTCAATAAAGCGTTATCCATTCATTGATGCCAGAAACTCTTCGTTGGTGGCAGTGAATTTAATTCTGTCTTTTAAAAACTGCATGGCTTCTACCGGGTTCATGTCAGCCAGGTGATTACGTAATATCCAGATTCGTTGCAGTGTATCTTTGTCAAGCAGCAGGTCATCACGACGGGTGCTCGAGCTAACAATGTCGATAGCAGGATAAATACGTTTGTTGGAAAGCTTACGATCAAGCTGAAGCTCCATATTGCCGGTTCCTTTAAACTCTTCAAAAATAACCTCATCCATTTTTGAACCGGTATCGGTTAGTGCTGTGGCGAGAATGGTTAGTGAGCCACCGTTTTCAATTTGGCGGGCGGCACCAAAAAATCTTTTAGGTTTTTGAAGTGCATTGGCTTCAACACCCCCTGAGAGTACTTTGCCCGATGCCGGCGATACCGTATTGTAAGCACGTGCCAAACGGGTGATGGAGTCCAAAAGAATAACCACGTCATGCCCACTTTCAACCAGTCGTTTTGCTTTTTCCAAAACCAGGTTGGCAATTTTTACATGCTTTTCGGCCGGTTCATCAAAGGTCGATGCAATCACTTCGGCGTTCACGCTTCGTGCCATATCGGTAACCTCCTCAGGACGTTCGTCGATAAGCAATATAATAAGGTAAACATCGGGGTGGTTGGCGGCAATGGCGTTGGCAACCTCTTTTAACAATACCGTTTTACCGGTTTTTGGTTGCGAAACAATCAGCCCGCGCTGGCCTTTTCCAATGGGAGCAAACATATCCATGATTCGGGTCGAAATCGACTCTTTGGCATGGCCTGTCAGTTTGAATTTTTCCTGTGGGAAAAGCGGCGTTAAAAAATCGAAAGGAACACGGTCGCGAACCTCCTCGGGTGACTTACCATTGATGGAATCAACTTTAATTAACGGGAAATACTTTTCACCCTCTTTGGGAGGGCGAATTTCACCTTTAATAGTGTCGCCGGTTTTTAGGCCAAACAGTTTAATCTGCGACTGCGAAACATAAATATCGTCGGGCGAGTTCAGGTAGTTGTAATCGGAGGAGCGTAAAAAACCGTAGCGGTCGGGCATTACTTCTAAAACACCTTCGGCAGTAACCATGGCATCAAAATCATCGTTGCTATCCTGTGGAGGGCGCTGTCTGTTTTTTTGATAGGATGGGTTTTGCATATCACGACTTGGTCTGTCGTCGTAGCGTTGTTGACTTTGGTATGGCTTTCTCTCTCTGCTGTTTTCCTTACCATTTTCTGCGGGCTTTTGAGTAGTTGATTGCGAAGGATTGATTTTCTCTTTGCTTTGTTCAGGTTGTTGAGTTTGCTTTTTGTCGGCATCAGCGGCAGGCTCGGCAGTTTGTGTTTTTCTGGGTCTTCCCCGACGCTGTTTTTTTACAGGCTCTTCCTGCTTTTTCTCAGGATTCTGCGGTGAAGCTTTTGGTTTGCTGTCGGTTTTGGTAACCGATAACTGTTCGTCAGCCAATGGTGTAAGTTTATCTTCCTGCTTTATTTGCGAAACCACCTCGCTCGATGAAGAAGCTACAGGATCACTTTTACGAGGACGGCCTCTTCTTTTAGCGCTACTTTCGTTGCTTTGCTTTTCTGAAGGTCTAGCCGGCTTATCGGTTTTGGTTCTAATATTTTTTTTGTTTTTTTCTTTTGGCGCAGGTTTGTTTTTATCAGTAGCCTGATTTTTTTTGGGACGCCCCCTGCGAGGCTTAGCGGATGCTTTTTCTTGGTCAAGCATTTCGGAGGTGGGGTTGGCTGCTTGAAAGTCAAGAATCTTGTAAATGATTTCTTCTTTTTCCAGTTTGTCCGCTTTTGGAATGTTTAATTGTTTGGCAATGGCTTTTAGCTCGCTTGCCAACTTGGATTCCAATTCAGATTTAATATACATAGGTGTAATTTATTTAGAAATAAAATGTCTAATATTTTCGATTGAAAATCAAAATTAAGAATAAATTATTGCTTGGGATTTGTGATTGTGAGCCATTAATAGGCTGAAAATGCGCTGCAAATATAATAGTTATTTTTAATTCTCATATTTATTTTAGTCTTTTATTTTATTTTATTTTTGTGGCTTCATTTAAACTTTGTAATTATGATTCAGCGTAAACAAACCATTTTTCTTTTTTTAGCCGCCGTTGCCATGGCACTCGATTTTATTTTTCCCATCGCTACTTTTATCGGTTCCGGCCAATATCAGCTTGAGTTTTATGTTTATCAGGTAGTTAATATGGTGCCCGATGCAACAACTCCCTTCGATGTTATGTTTGTGGCGCCTGTAACCGCCTTGACGGGATTGGTAATGTTGGGTTCTGTCATCACCATTTTTATGTTTCGTAAGCGCGTTATGCAGGCCAAGATGGTTCGTGGTTTGGTTATTTTTACCCTTGCCGATGTTGCGCTGCTTTTCTTTTACAACATTCCGGCACTTGAAAAGTTAACCGGTTACCAGGCACAATACAATTATGTTGGTATTGCTATGCCATTGCTGGCTATGATACTTCTTATTTTGGCCATCGGGGGCATTATGAAAGATGAAAAGCTGGTGCGTTCTGCTGACAGGCTGAGGTAGAATACGGTTGCGTAATCCTTAGGTTACTTATTGCAACGTTGTCCGTTTCAAGTATGAAGGTATGAGGCCGCATGGAAAAGTGCCTAAAGTACTTCGGATGCCTAAAACGACTGGAGTTGTCAGTAACAGTCTGATACCACGGTGATTGCTTTGGCGAGCCGGAGGCTCGTCTCGCAAATTGGTTCTCTTTTGCTTTAAGTACATGGAATTATCAGTCCTGTGCTCCAAAACGAAGCAACCCCCCCCCAATAAACGACAAAGCAAAGGATTAAACACACCTCCCGACTGAAGTGAAGCACCAAATTACAAGCACCAAAAACCAAATAATATCAAAATACTAATATTTAAAAAACCAAAACTGTCTCATTCAATGGGTTTGGGTTATTTTTTATTTTTTGATATTGGATTAAAATTACCTTCTGCCCCGCCCTGAAGGACGGGGCAACGAGGATACTGCTAATTCTGCCCCGCCCTGAAGGACGGGGCAACAAGAATGCTACAAATTTTCTCCCACATTCCTCGATACAATTTCTTTTTCCTGACGTCAGAAGAAATCACTCAGGATGAACTGGTATAGGGTTGCAGATTGGAGATTTTGTGTTCATTCGTACATCGTGAAAAAAAGAGAAAAACTTTTTCTATCGACAATCAGCAGTTAATAACTATTCTGAATTTCAAAGTTTTCAACCTTTTAACGTGATATTTTTGTGTCAGTATTTAATATAAAAGTATGTTAACAGCGTCAGGTTTAAAATCGTTGCAGGCACTTATCAGTATGGTTGATGATCCGGATGATAGAGTTTATTCGTCACTTAAAAGCCGGTTGCTTTCGTACGAGGAAGATGCGTTACCTCCTTTGAAAGAGGCTTGGATGGCTGCTACCGACTTGCTGGTGGTTTCGCGATTGGGGGAGCTGCTGGATGAAATTAATTTCAGGCTGATTTATAATGAATTGAAAGCGTGGCTTTTGGAAGGTTCAAAAGGGTTGACCAAAGTGATGTTTTTAGTAAACAGATTGGGTGATAAAAATTTTGATGATACGCTTTACCAGAGTAAGATAGAGCTTCTTTTTAAAGATGCCTGGCTCGAGATGAACGAGAATCTGACAGCTTTGGAGCAGATTAAGGTATTAAATCACATTTTCTTTTCCATCCATCATTACAATAGCAATCCTGATATCAACGATGTGGTGGACGATTTTTTTATCGCCCGGCTGATGGATACCAAAGAGGGCAATGCTACTTCCATGGGGCTGCTTTATCTCTCCATCGCCCGCTATCTAAAGCTTCCTGTGTACGGCGTTAACCTGCCGGGGCATCTTATTTTGGCTTACGTCGATGATCGGTTCAAGCTTAAAGATCAGGATAGCTACAGCCGGGATGATGTGTTGTTTTATATCAATCCATTTAATAGTGGTACTGTGTTTACCGAAAGCGAGATTACACTTTATATTAAACAGGTCAACTTAACAGAAAAAGAACACTATTATCTTCCTGCTAAAAACAGTTTAATTGTTCATCGTTATTTAAAAGAGCTGCAAAAAGCCTACGCCCGCCAGGACGATGACATGATGAGTGATAAGATAAAGCAGTTGCTAACCCTTTTTTAATATTCCTTGTTTGTGTTAAGTTTCCGGTAAACTTATGGTTTATGCGGGATTGATAAGTAATAGGGAGGGCTATAAAAAAACGCCGTGAATACATTTATAAACGAATTCCGACAGGGGGCCGTAATCCTTGGCATCTATCGAGCCATATCCCTTGCTTTTTAAATCCAGAACGCGGATTTCAGCAATGATTTTCCTGATTACGCCGGGAGGGTAGTTTCTCGCGGCAACGGCATAATCGTTAATAAAGGCCGGGTTAACACCAATGGAAGAAGCAATCTCTCTCGGATTTTCCTTTTTGAACCGATGGTATAAAAATACTTTTACAAAATAGTTGTATAACATCACGGTAACCATCTGAAGCGGGTTGTCCTTGGGGTTGGCTTCGAAATAGTGGATAATTTGTTGAGCCTTAAAAACATTTCTGGTTCCCAATGCTTTGGTCAGCTCAAAAATATTATAATCTTTACTGATACCAATGTTGGTTTCAATGATCTGAGGGGTAATTTTTTTTGATTCGTCAGCAGTAATAAAGAGTTTGTTGATTTCGTTCACTAAGCGGCTTAAATCACTTCCCACGTAGTCGGCCAGCAGGCGGGTTGAAACAGCATCAATGCTATAGCCTTTCTCTTTTACATACCTGTCAATCCAGCCGGGAATCTGATTATCGTAAACTTTTTTTGTTTCTAAAAAGGTAACCTTGTCCGATTTGTTCAGCTTCTTGTAAAAACTTTTTCGTTTGTCCAGTTTCTTATATTTATACCCCATTACCAGGATGGTGTTTTCCTGCGGATTTTCAATATAAGATTCCAAATCGTCGAGCTTACGGTTATTGGCAGTTAAATCCTGTGCCTCTTTTACAATGATGACTTGGTAATTTCCAAGCATTGAATAAACACGGCAACGATCGGCAATGTCGCGGGCAGTAACATCACGACCATAAACTACGGTTTGGTTAAAAGCCTTGTCAGCCTCCTCTAACACATTGTTTTCTATGTACTTAATAACCTCATCAATATAGTAAGCCTCTTCACCGTGCAAAAGGTAAATAGGACTGTAAACTCTGTTGATTAGGTTGCGCATCAACTGCTCAAAGGAGATGTTTGCTGCCATTAAAAATGAAGGTGTTTAACTGTTAGTCCGTTATTGATAAGCTGTTTTAATGATTTTATTCCAGCTTTGATATGATCGTCAACGAAAGTGTCGTTAACTTTTTTGTCGCTTTCTAAGGTTTTTATACCTTCGGGAACCATGGGTTGATCCGAAACCAGCAGAAGAGCTCCTGTTGGAATTTTGTTGTAAAATCCTACTGAGAAAATAGTAGCTGTTTCCATATCGATGGCCATGGCTCTGACTTGCCTGAGATAATCTTTGAAATCCTCGTCGTGTTCCCAAACCCTGCGGTTGGTAGTAAATACAGTACCAGTCCAATAATCACGACCCATATCGCGGATGGTGGTCGAGATGGCTTTCTGCAAATTAAAGGCAGGTAATGCTGGTACTTCCGGGGGGAAATAGTCGTCGGACGTTCCGTCGCCGCGAATGGCCGCGATGGGTAAGATAAAATCACCCACTTCATTTTTCTTTTTCAATCCACCGCACTTTCCTAAAAACAGGGCTGCTTTTGGTTTAATGGCACTCAACAAGTCCATCACGGTAGCCGCATTGGCACTGCCCATGCCGAAGTTTATCATGGTAATGTCGTCGGCAGTAGCGCAAGGCATCGGGTTGTCTTTTCCAACTATTTCAACATTATTCCATTGTGCAAAAAGGTCGAGGTAATGTTTAAAGTTGGTAAGTAAAATATATTCGCCAAACTTTTCGAGAGGAAGTCCCGTGTATCGACAAAGCCAATTCGATACAATATCGTGCTTTTTCATAGGATTGCTATTTTGGCGGCAAATTTACGATTTTTTTAACAGATACAGGAGCCATAACCCTACATCAAAAAGCTCATCATGATACCGGCTGCCACGGCAGATCCTATTACACCCGCCACGTTGGGAGCCATGGCATGCATTAACAGGTGATTGGTAGGGTCGTAACGAAGTCCTTCGGTTTGAACAACCCTAGCACTATCGGGTACAGCCGAAACTCCGGCGGCTCCTATTAACGGGTTAATCTGATTGTCGGCAGCTGAAAATAAGTTCATCACTTTAGCAAAAATAACTCCTCCTGCCGTGGCAACAATAAACGAGAGTGCACCCAGCACAAAAATCAAAATGGATTCTGGTGTTAAAAATACATCGGCTTGTGTGGATGCCCCTACCGTGAGACCCAGAAGAATGGTAACAATATCGATTAAAGAGGTTCTCGCTGTGTCAGCCAACCGTTTGGTTACACCACTCTCTTTTAAAAGATTTCCAAAAAAGAGCATTCCAAGCAGGGGCAACGCACCGGGTGAGATAAAAGTGGTTAATATAAGGGCAACAATGGGAAAAATAATTTTTTCACGTTTACTTACGGCGCGTGTTGGTTTCATTCGGATTTTACGCTCTTTTTTATTGGTTAGAAGCCGCATCACCGGTGGCTGAATTACGGGAACCAGCGCCATATAGGAGTAAGCGGCAATAGCAATAGGGCCGATGAGGTTTTTGGTTTGCAGCCCGTGTATAATGCTTCCGTTGGCAAGTTTCGACGAAAGAAAAATGGCTGTAGGGCCGTCGGCGCCCCCGATAATACCGATGGCTCCTGCTTCGGGCATATTGAACCCGAGATATAAGGCTCCCAAAAAAGTAAGGAAAATGCCTACCTGAGCTGCTGCCCCTAAAAGGATAAGCCTCGGATTGGAAATAAGTGACGAAAAGTCGGTCATGGCACCTATGCCAAGAAATATCAAGGGTGGATAAATTCCTTTTACTACACCATAGTAAAGGTAGTTAAG
>QMPP01000004.1 GCA_003650425.1 Bacteroidota bacterium
AATGAATCGGTTGTTTCTGTTTTATCTAAAACTGTGTAAAAGCTGAATAAAGTGAAGGTTTGCTCAGGAGATCCGGGAAAAACGGAGGAATAATATTTATACTCAAGAACATCTCCAATGTTATATTGATACATCACCTCATTCGAGAGTGCTGTAAACCCGGCTTGAGGATTGGTGTTTCCTATAAGATACAACGGTTTTTGAACCTGTGGAAATGAATCGATCTGGAAAAAACGAATAAGCCCGAACGATTTACCTATGGCGATCTCAAAATTATTCAATTCGGATTCAGACGCATCTCCATTAACAAGTGTATGCAACACTTTAAAATACCTAACCGAATCGGATTGATTTAATACGGTTAACGTATCCTTTCCTGTATAAACCATGGCAAACTGCTGCGCATCATCTTTAAAAAAGATGGTTGTATCATCATCGGGCTTAAAATCGAAACTCAACGTATCATCCCAAAGATTGAAAAAAAGATAATTATTGTTGTCCTCAATAACTTTCTCCCCCATCCAAACCGGATAGTTTTGTTTATAACATTCATTAGTACCCCAAAACTCACAATTTTCACTAATAAAATTCATCTCTGGAGGTAACTTGTAAAAATTGTAATAAACCGAATCGCCATTTTCATAAATTACCGAATCAAAAGATATGCTATAAGCGTGCTGAGGAGCGGTGTACGTGGTAAATACCTTAGCCGATGACTTATTAAACAATTGGTAGTTTTGTGCATGCAGCGACAAAGCTAAACTTAAAGACAACAAGATAATAAAGTGCTTCATAATAAGGGTGCTAAAAAGTTTAGGTTATATAGATAACCTATTTTCTTGAAAAAAATTGTATTAAACCCAAAAAAGTTATCATCCTTTTTTGGGTTAACCGATTTTTACTACTTTTAGCCATAAAATTTACGGTTATGAAATACAGTACATCAGTGGTAAAAGCGAGTGACGGGGCAAACATTCACCTGCACCAATGGATACCCGACAATCCGGATAAATTAATGCTCGTGGTTCATGGAGCCGTGGAGCATGCCAAACGGTACGAATATTTTGCACAAAAGCTCAACGAGCAAGGCTTTGCCGTTTTTGCACCCGATCACCGGGGGCATGGCTTAACGGCCAAAGAGAGTGGTGTTTTTTCACATTTTGGAGATAAGGATGGGTTTTTAAGGGTTGTGGATGATTTGAGCAAAATTCTTGACTCACTCATTGAAAAGTATCCTCATCTGCCCAAGGCTATTTTTGGCCACAGCCTGGGCTCTTTTTTAACTAGAAAACTTATTTCGGTTCGTGGTGATGAATTTAAGGCTGCTGTTATATCGGGAACAACATGGGGAAATACATTGGAGCTAAAAGGAGGACTCGTTCTGTCTAAGCTATGGTCGCTGTTTGCTGATAAGAACAAACCAAACAGCAAATTTGATAATTTCCTTTGGACGCAACTCAATAATAAAGTTAAAAACAGAAAGGGAACACGCGATTTTATCAATAGTGATGAACAAGAGGTTGAAAAGTATATGGCTGACCCTTTAAACGGAAATCCCATTACCATCGAGTTTGGAGTGCAAATGTCGGTGGGGATTTTACATGACAGGCGTAAAGATGTGTTTTATCAGGTTCCAAAAGATTTACCAATTTATTTGGTTTCCGGAATGGATGACCCGCTTTCAAATAAGGGAAAAGACATTGATTTGATTGCAAGAAAGTACCGGGATGCCGGTGTGAAAAAGGTTACTGAAAAAATATACAAGGGTGCTCGCCATGAAATTATCAACGAACCGAACAAGAACCAGGTTATCGCTGATATATTGGACTGGCTGAAAGATGCTTTTTAAGAAAGTAGTAGAATGATAACACGTAATTCAGCTAATTCAATCGGGCACTATTTTTTATTGGATTAAGAAAAACACTTAAATAATAACTACCCATCGCGAAGTTTCAAATAAAGTTGTTAAACATTAATTTGATTTATAATATTAAGCCATCATTTCAAGATGCACAATTTGTGCTACTTTTGTAAAAATTTTTTTTATGAAACAACTTACACTTGTTATTTTGGCTACCATCTTTACATTGTCGCTTAGCGGGCAGCCATTGACAGATTCTACTTTTACGTTGCCAACGTCCGAAAAACTCCATTACGATGCTTATTATAAACTTGGTAATATCTGGATAAAAGCAGGGCTTGCTAACTTTTCAACCGATACCGTTATGGCAGACAGCATCAAAGCCTATCGTTTTGTGGTAGAGGGCTACTCTTTGAGAAAGTATGATTGGATATTCAGCCTTGAAGATCATTACAAGTCGGTAACCGATTTTAATACCCTGTATCCTATAAGGTTTGAAAAGAATAATACCGAACAGGATATTTGGGTTCATACCATTTATCACTTTGATAAGTCGGCCTCCGAAGTGCAAATGTATTTAGAATCCACTAATAGCAAGCCGGTAAGCCGTACTGTTAAGCATACCGGATTTATTACGGATGCATTGTCGTCACTTTATTATCTTCGAACCTGGGATTTTAACCATCTCACCATTGGTGATACTGTCAGGTTTACCACCATTTTGGATGGGAAAATATTTACACAGCCAATTGTTTACCTCGGACGTGATACTTTACTTTCGATAAACAATACCAAAGTGCCCATGATTAAGCTGGGGGCAGTGGTGGCTAACAGTACTTTTTTTAGAGGTGATAGTGCCATTGAGGTGTGGTTGACTGAGGACGAATATCGTCGTATTGCCAAAGTGAAGGCCAAAATTGTTGTAGGATCCATTGTGGTTTATCTTAATAAAAGGGGGCTCCGGTCTTTTGGCCCCAATTAGTGGGTAAAAAATGAAAATTAAGTTATCAATACTTCTTCTGTTTTTGTTTTTTATGGTTAACCTTCAGGGACAAACGGAGAAGCTGTCTTACAAGGTTTACTACAATTGGGGTTTTATTTGGATTGATGCCGGAACGCTGATCTTAACAACAAGTGTTGATACGATTGACAATATTCCGTTGCTTCGGCTTGAAGGAACAGGTAAGTCACTGTCTCGCTGGAACTGGCTTTACAAACTGGATGACCATTACACATCATGGTGCTACCCCGATAGCTATTATCCCGTTTTAGCCAGGAAAGACGCCCTGGAAGGAGGGTATCATATCAACAATGAATACAGGTTTGATTACACCGATTCGCTGGTTTACATAAGTACGGAAGAAACCCGAAAACCATTAACACTGGACACACTTCCTTTAAACGAACAACTATACGATGCACAATCGGCCACCCAAAAACTCCGGTTTATTGATTTAGCAACTCTTCGTGAAGGAGATACCATTATGTTACCCATAATAATGGATGGGGTTATTCATCATCAAAACATAGTTTTTAACGGATTAGACACATTGATAATGCAAAACAAACAGGTATATAGTGCCTGTAAGTTTACAGCACTTGTTACCGGCCACAAACTTTTTAGCGCTGATGATGCTGTTAAAGTATGGATATCAAACGATGAAAAACGAATTCCCCTTTACATCAAAGCAGATATAACCATAGGAACCATTAAGATTTTTTATCATGAATAGAGTGGGCATTAAGCTCTCCGGCTACTCCTAATCAAAATTCCGGTTCATAAAATGAACACGCTCAAAAGAGGCATCCATGGTTTGTTTGTTTAACGATTTTCCTTTAAAATCCTTGATGGTTTCAAAATTGTGGCTCATCATCCAACTTTCCAATCCATGGATAATTTCAGTCAAATAATCAATACCGTTAAGATACAGTGTGCTGCATATTTGGGTAACATCAGCACCGGCAAGAAGTTGTTTTACCACCCCTACGTACGAGTGTATTCCTGATGAGGCAGCTAAATCACAGCCAAGATTGTTTTCAGCCATTAAGGCAATCCATCGTAACGATTCCGGCAGCTCCTCAGAGGAAGAAAAATAGTTGTCTTCAACCACCTTCATCGAATCAATGTCAATATCAGGCCTGAAGTAACGATTGAACAGAACCAGCCCGTCCGCTTTGTTTTCTACCAGACGATGTGCCAATGCGCACAGATTGGTAAAATAGTGCCCCAGTTTGATGGAAACCGGGATGGAAACATGTTTTTTAACCTGATTTAATATCTGAATGTAAACCTCTTCCAGCTCGCAGCTGGCCATGGAGTTGTTAAACGGAAAGATGGCAATGTTTAACTCTAGGGCATCGGCACCGGCTTCCTGAATGGCAGCAGCAAAATGAGGCCATTCGTTCGGTGTCTGGCAATTAATACTGGCAATGATGGGTACACTACTATTTTCTTTTACCTTATAAACAAAGCTAAGATATTGTTCCATGTTGGCTTTGATGCCCTGTTCCATAACAAGATTTTTGGCTTCCGGAAACCAAAAGTACATCTCCGATGCTCTGCTACCATCCATTGTTGACTGCGTTTTTATGCGCAACTGTTCCTCGAAAAGCGATTTTAAAACAATGGCACCTGCTCCCGCATCGATGCATTTTTTTATTGATTCAAGATCACCGGTCATTCTGGAGCTGCTTACCACAATCGGGTTTTTAAGCTGTAATCCTAAATAATTTGTTGATAAATTCATGTTAGTTGCATTTAATTCCTGAAAACTCAATATCCAGCGCGTTCATCAACTGGCATTGTAAAAAAATAAAAGCTCTTTCCAGATTCAGAAGTGCGCTGTCTGATAACCCTTCCTGAAACTCCCATCGATATCCTTTGATGCTCAATAGCCTGGCCTGGGGTTTTTTGTCGAAAAGTTTTTGGCACAGGTGAATGATGTAGGCCGGCGATACCGCGTGCATGGTGAACTCTACTTTTTGGTCGTTGGGTTCCACCTCGGTAAGCCTGAAGTTGGTCAAATCAGCTTCCTGCGAAGCATCAACGAAAATGACGAGGTCGTATCGCGACACCTTTTCAGCATCCTCAACATTGAGCTGATAGTTGCTGTCAATATCAATCTGGTATAGGTCGTGAGCCTTTTTCCACTCTTCTGCCATTTCGGTTATTTTGATTCCCATTCCGTCATCACGGCGTCCCGGATTTCCATAGCCGTAAATGAGAACTTTTTTTTCTCTATTCATGTTGTTGCGATTATTTGCTTTATCCTTTAATCTTTTTATCAATTACTTCATCTTGTTCATTTACAAGGGTAACTTCCAGTGGCATTTGACCTAACGCGTGCGTAGCGCAGCTGAGGCAGGGGTCGTACGCCCTGATGGCCACTTCAACGGCATTCATCATTGGTTCGGTAATTTCCTGCTGGCCGTTCATAAAGGCTTTGGCAGTGGCGTTTACCGCGCGGTTCATGGGCTCGTTGTTGTTGGTGGTTGACACAATCAGGTTGGCCATGGTGATAAGGTCGTTATCACCAACCTTGTAATGATGAAACAGTGTTCCGCGGGGTGCTTCAATCACACCAACACCTTCCTCCTGCCTTTTCCCTTTTACCACCAAATCGTTGCCTTGCAGATCAGGATCGTTAAGAAGGTCTCGCATTACTTCGGCAGCGTGCAGCACTTCTATTAAACGTGCCCAGTGATAGTGCAGGCTCATACCATTGGGCTTTCCTTTTGTATAAGCCTTAAATTCTTCAAACTCTTTTTGTGCCAGCGGGGTAGGGATAAAATCACACACGTTTAACCTGGCAAGCGGGCCTACCCTGTACCATCCTTTTTCGCGTCCGTACTCTTTTAGGTAAGGAAACTTCATGTAGGTCCAGTTGCGAACTTCTTCTTCGATGTAATGGTTGTAGTCCTGATAATCGACATCATTTAAAATACGTCGACCTTCGTTATCGACTGCTCGCAACACACCATGATAAATATCCAGAGCACCGTCTTTACGTACCAAACTAAGGTGGTTCGATGGGAAGCTGGCGTAGTTGTCAACCATCTCTCGGTTGTTTTTGTGGTAGTGTTTAAAAAAGTCGAGGGCACCCAACGACCATTCTACCATCTTATCGGCACTCATGGGATCGGGACCTTTCAACAGACTGTCGCGCTCATCAAGACTTAAATTTTTATTGACTCCTCCCGGTATAGCTCCGGTTCCATGAATTTTTTTGCCGGCGGTGGCGGCGATAACTTCCTGCCCATATTTTCGCATCATAATGCCCTGATAGGCCAATTCCCTGTTTTCCTGAGCCACGGCAATAATATTTCGCAGTTCGGGAGCAGCATCAATACCAAAAAGAAAATCGGGTGAGCTTAGGTGGAAAAAATGGAGTACATGCGACTGAAAAAATTGTCCGTAATGCATCAGCCTTCGTATTTTCTCGCCGGTTACGGTTAATCCCTCACCCGTTCCGGCTCCAACAATAACATCGAGGGCCTTGGCGGCGGCGAGATGATGGCTGACAGGGCAGATTCCGCAGAGGCGTTGAACCAGAACAGGGGCTTCCCAATAGGGCCTTCCCTGTATAAAACGCTCAAAGCCTCTGAATTCTACAATATGAAGCCGTGATTCGGTTACCCGTCCAAGGTCATCCAGTTTGATGGTAACTTTACCGTGGCCTTCTACCCGGGTTACCGGTTCGATGGTTATTTTTTTTGACATGATATTATGTTTTTCAAATGTTTTTAATCAAATTTTATGACTTCATAGGGTAAATCCATCTCTTTTCCCGTAACGATGGCCACCAGTGCATCCCAAATAAGGTCGGCGCGAGGGGCACATCCCGGCAGGAAATAATCTATTTTTACCACTTCATGACAGGGAACAACTCTGTCTAACAACATCGGTATTTCTTCATCGTTAGGCAAAATCTTTTCTTTGTTGAGTTGTACCGTGGGGCCATTCAAATAAGCCTCTGCCAAACATTCGTCGATGGAAATACCGTTACGCATGGCCGGAAGCCCGCCCATGATAGCGCATTCGCCTAACGAAACAAGAATCTTGCAATTTTCACGGAAGTATCTTAAAACTTCAACGTTTTCGCTATTAGCGCAGCCCCCTTCAATAATACCAATATCAACCGGTTTGGTAAATCTTTTAATATCATCAATGGGCGATTTGTTAAACTCTACCAATTCAATTAAATCTAGCAACCTTTCATCGATGTCAAGAAACGACATGTGGCATCCGAAACATCCGGCAAGAGAGGTGGTGGCTATTACTTTTTTTTCCATGATTTTCTTTTTTTCAGTTATTCTTCAATAGAACTGCCGATGGGTTTTTTATCAAACTTTCTGCTCCCGATGGGCTCTGAAAAGCCCTTTCCTTTGTATATAATGGAACCTACCGGACAATTCTCCATCGCTTGTTGTGCCAGCTTGTCGGAGATGGCCTGACCCATCTGTTTGTCTAGTACTACTTCCAGATGATTTCCCCGGCGGTTAAAGGCAAAATATCGTTTTCCCTCTTTATCTTTAATGGTTTTGATACAGCGTTTGCAAAGGATACATCTGTTTTGTTCCTTAATTATTTTTGGGCTGGAAGCATCCACCTCTTTGTTGGGAAACGAGTATGGAAACCTTGGAACCAGCATGCCCAGTCGGTAAGCCAGCGCCTGAAGTTCGCAGTTGCCACTTTTTTCGCAGGCCGGACAAAAGTGATTGCCACTTATAAAAAGCAGTTCCACAATGCTTTTCCTGTAGTCCTTAATTTCATCGTGATTATTATCGATGGTCATACCATCAGCTACCGGCGTTGAACAGGAGGTCATAAACCGGTTGTTAACTTTTACGGTACAAATACGGCATGAACCCTTGGGAGGAACACCCGGAAAGTGGCAAAGGGTTGGAATATAAACTCCGTTATCGGTGGCAGCTTCCAGAATGGTTTTTCCTTTGGCTGTGATAATTTCTTTGCCGTCGATTTTTATTTTAATTGTATCAGCCATTTTAATTCAGATTTTTAGTTTCAAAAACAGGTTTGCGATTAACAAAATTGCACGACTCAACAACAGCTTTCTCCAAATTAAATCCCGTGTCAAACTCTTTGTCTTGCTGGATTAAATCTTCGTACAGCGACCTGAAATTGGAAAGGCTTGTTAAAATAGGGTTGCCGGCGGTTTGCCCCAGACCGCAACGACTAATTTTTAATAGTTTGCCCCATGAAACCAATTCTTCAAGATCCTGTTTTACGCCGTGGCCATTCAATATTTTTAATAGTTTGTCTTTTAAAACCGTGGGCATGATGCGACAGGTAGAGCATGAGCCGCACGACTCTTCAATAAAGAAATCCATAAAGTTAAGTACAACATCCCGGAGTAAATCGCGAGAATGGTTAAAAACAATCATCGAGCCACCGGTCGCCAAATCGGAATAACTGAGAGTTCTGTCAAATCCCTTTTTCGATAGTAGCATTCCCGAAGGGCCTCCCACCTGAATAGCCTGCACATCATAAGCCCCGGCCATGCTAAGTACATCGTTTATGGTGGTTCCCCATTCTACTTCGTAGATGCCCGGGAAAAGACAATCGCCCGAGATGCTAAGAATTTTTGTTCCTGCCGAGTCGGAAGTCCCCATGCTGTCGAACCAGGCGGCTCCATTATTAATTATCTTCACCACGGAAGCGAGCGTTTCAACATTGTTTACAATGGTAGGGTAGCCCATATAACCTTTCTCAACAGGGAATGGCGGTTTGTCGCGTGGTTCACCCCGTTTACCTTCCATCGATTCTATAAGAGCCGATTCTTCTCCACAAATGTAGGCTCCTGCCCCCAACTGAATACGAATATCAAAATTAAAGTGCTTGCAACCATTTATTTCATTCCCCAAAAGAGACTTCTTACGCATGTTGTCCAAAACATGGTTGAGATAGTTTAGCAGGTACTTGTATTCATGGCGGAGGTACAAAACACCTATATCAGCACCGGTGGCAAAAGCGGCTGTTACCATGCCTTCAAAAACCAATTCGGGGAATTCGGTAAGTAAAACTCTGTCTTTAAAGGTGCCGGGTTCGCCCTCATCGGCATTGCAAATAATTACCCTGTGTTCGGCTTTGGTTAATCGGCCAAATTTCCATTTTAACCCGGTGGGGAAACCGGCTCCGCCACGCCCCCTGATGTTGGAGCCTTCTACGATGGTTATTATTTCTTCAGGCGACCGTTTACACAATTTGTTTTTGATAACGTCAAAAGGTTTGTAATCGTTGGTTAGGATAGCACCTCTTTTCCTAATGTGGTTGTTTACCATCGAGTGAATCAAATCGTGGGCGTTGTTGCCGTCACCAAACGATTCGTAGGCTGCTTCCTCTAACGATTTACCCTCTTTTAAACCGGAAATTAGCTCTTTTACTCTGAAAGGGGTGAGTTGGGTAAAAGGGATGCCGTTAATAAGTGCTGCAGGTTCCTGGTCGTTCATTCCGATGCAGGAGGTGTGTTCGAGAAAGAATAACCCCTCTTCCGACGTTTCTCCAAAGGAAGTGTGGCACGCCTCTTCAAAAGCCTCGGCAACCAATTGGCGTCCTGCCATCTCTGAGGTGATGCTGTTATTAAGATAAATTCTGTAACGAGCCTCTTTGCATGAAAAGAAATGATAAAAACTTGCTGTTTCGCATACTTCGGCTGTAGATAATTTTAACTTTTTGGATAGTTCGCTGCAGTCGTCGTGAGACAAATACCCTCGTTCGTTTTGGATATCCAGCAAAATATCCATCAGACGGGTTTTGTCGGTTTGATACCGCTTAACTATTTTATTTACCAGGTCTTGCATAACGTTGTGTTTTATTAATAAAGAATCCCGCTTTCATTTGTTAAATAATTCACAGCAAATATAAATCATATTATTGTTAAAGCATTAACAGGTATAAAATTTAGAAACAGTATAAATTGAATTAATTACCAGGGAATTTGAGAACAGGGTGGAACGGAACGACCTGTTTGTAACAAATGCACTAATTTTGCTCCTGTTGGATTAGTGTATTTATAATAAATGGTTGACTTATGAGCTTATTGGATGGTTATGTGGACAGGGATGTGGTAAAACACTTTGCCTCATTGATGGCGGATATGAAACCGGATAACATAAGGATTGTTATTTTAGGTGAAGATTTGAGGAACAACATTGAAAAGTACGACTTGAAAGAGTGGTTGCCCGCCTGGGTAACAGTGGAGGATGAGCTATCGCTGGGAATGGAAGTGGAAGACAGGAGCTTTGTTGATAAACTGATTGCCTTTTCCGGGTTAGAAAAGTCAATTCTTACCATTAAGGAGAAGTATTTGGCGTTGCCAGGAACACGTTCGACTTTAAAAGAGGCGCTGGAAAAAGGGGTTGACATAAGGGTGGTAAATGATATTCTTGGTGCGATGGTGGTGGCCAGCCGAAAGAGACGGAATAAAGTTGTTTACCCTATAGCAGGGTACGAAGACGAAGGGTTAATTACGGCTGCCGGACTGGCGAAAGCAAAAACAGTGGGATTTAGAAACTTTTTTGTGTATAACCGGCATGAGCAAACGAATGCTGTTGTAAAGGCTATAGCAGAGAAAGAGAAACAGGTTGATGGCTTTATTATTCCTTTAAAGGTGGGTTTAAATACCGGGACAGGTGCTTTTTCCTCCATTCCGCTAGTTTATAGAAAAGGAGTTGTTATTAGCGGATACGAACCGATGGAGATTATGCAGTCGGTCTGGATGCTCCTCAACCAAAAAGCAGAGGCAACACCCGCTGTTGTTTTTCAACGAACAAAAGAGGCTTCTGATGAAATTGTTAATCGTGCAAGGTGGATGATGGAGGAGGTGTTTGAATCTTCGGATATCAACCTTGATGATTTTGGGTTGGTTAAAGGTGGCGGCTACAGGATAAGAGATAAATACCGGGCCTTTGATGTGCAAAATGCCGGGTTTGATTAAAAACGAAGTCATAACCTAATAACTTTTAGCTGCTTCAGAGACCAACGGTTGTTGGTTTTTAGAATATATAAATCTAGGGGCAGTTCTTTTACCGGTTTATTACTGAATAACCAATATCTTTCTTGCCACAATATGGTTGTCGTTGTTTTTTAATAGAACAGGATAAGTGCCGGAAGCCAAAGAAGAAACATCTATCTCAAACGCACTGCTTCTAATTAACAGCTGGCCGTATTGGCTGTATATTTCAGTGGTAATACCTTCGTGAGTTTGTGTAACCCTGATTTTGTTGCCGGCCGGGTTAGGATAGACTACCAGACTGCTATCAGGAATTCTATCAATTGTAACCATCAGACTGCTTTGAGATTTACAGTGTGTCCGGGGGTCAAAAACATCAACGTTAATAGTGCCTGTTCCCGGTGTTTGCCATTGTATTTTCGCTTCCTGCTGATGTAGAGAAGGCATCCTGATACCATTGTCGATATTCCAGGAATAATAGAGCGCATCACTTCCCGAAATAAGATAATCAGCGGTATCCATTTCATTTACTGTTTGCTCACCGTTAATAAAAAGGTTGCTGATAGTATCGGGTTCAACGGTCAGGTGTAAATAAATAATGCTGTCGCCACCATAAACTGTTCGTAAGGTATCGCAATAAAGGCCGGTATTTTTTAGCCATCCTGATAAAAAAAGAATGCTGTCGCCCTCACAGATATTATTGTACTGTTCTGTTTTACTATCTGTAAAATTTTCCAGTATATAATATTTTCCGTAAAAATCAGACCAGCTGAAAGCATCCTTGTCTCCGTCACCATCCATATCGGCAAAATAAGTATTTTCGGAAAGCCAATCCACTACATCCTCTATTCTCGGTTTAAAATTGCCGTCCCCATTATTAAGATATAGGATGTTGTTGTCATAATACCTGTCTTCGAGTATAATATCGGGCAAGCCATCTCTATTCCAATCTAAAATTCTGAGATTATATGATACTGAAACATTTAAACTGTCATCTATTATCCGCAGCGAATCGAAGGTTAAATTTCCTCTGTTTTTAAACCATCCCATCGCTTTTTCATAATTATTGGTTCCCGGATATTTGTAATAGGTAACAACGATATCACGCAGGCTGTCAGCGTTAAAATCCTGAACCTTTAAATTTACTACAGGCATATCCGTAAGCAATTTTTTATCAAAATGGCTGCCGTTATAGTAGAAAATGACAGTTTTATTATCGGTAACCCGGCATATAATTTCGTTTACTCCATCGTTATTGAAGTCTTCAACAAGAAAGGAGTTCATTATTGTCCGCGAGATTAATTGGGGATTATTAAATACACCACCTGTATTAAATATACAGTGAAGAAGATCGCCCGATGAATCATTATCGTAATATTCAGAAACGATATCAGGCAGCCCGTTACCTGTAACGTCCTTTAAATCAAAATATGATGATGATTTAAATGTATTTGTTACAGGAGGTTGCTCGGTGAAATGGAAAGTGCCGTCGTTTTTAAACCAAAAAAGAGAGTCAGGATAAAAATAGTATCCAAGGATATCCTGATTTCCATCTCCGTCAATGTCTCCAAGTTTAAAATTCTGCAAATTTTTTCGGATAATTTGATTGGAGAGGTCAAATGAATAGTTCCCCCTGTTTTTTATAAAAAATATTCCCCTGTTGTTTGAAACAGTTGGATAGTATCCGTTTATCAGAATATCTGCTTGCAGCGGATTGTCAGTATATACCGGTATGGCTTTATGATTATATTTATTAGGTTGTAAAACCTTGAGGAAGGTTTGGGTAAAGTTACCGTTACCGTCGTTAAACAAAACGCTATAGTCATGGCTTCCCGTAGAGGGAGATTTAATAAATATATCCAAGTTGCCGTCGTTATTAAAATCGATAATGGTGAATACATTTGCACCCGAATTGTTAGAGATTTTAACCGGGGCGCTAAATGTTTCATCCCCGTTATTTTTCATCCAAAAGAATGAACTGTTATTTAATCTGTTATACAACACATCAACCTTACCATCATTGTTAAAATCACCTAATAAGTAATTATCAATAGTGTCATGTATTAGCACCTCTTGTTGGCCGAAGGTGCCATCTTGAAGATTCTTAAATACAACAATAATACTTTCCTCGCCTCCCATACTATTCCTTTCAACAAAAAATATATCATTGTATCCATCCTGGTTGTAGTCGGCAATTTGGACAAACTTTTTATCGAGATAATAATACAAGTCAAAAGATAATTTCAGACTCTTTGTGGTAAAGTGGCCGAGCCCGTCGCTTTTATACAAATAGAAGTCATAACCATTAGAAACAAAAATGTCTTGAAACCCGTCATTATTCAGGTCAGTAATAAAAAAATCACAATTGTATTCCCCCGTAATAACCTTTGGAACTTTCTGAGAAGGCATCTCCTGAAAAGTCCCATCCCCGAGATTTCTCATAATGATTATCTCCGGCACTTCTCCATTCAATTTTGTAGACAACAGTATATCAGGAAAGTGACTGGAAAATATGTTAGCGACAGCAACTAAGACATTAATATTATTCTCTGTAAACGACTTTAGAACATGTTCGGTAAATTGGCCCAGGCCATTATTTTGAAACAGAACAACTTGTTTTGCAATTATAACATGGTCGTGATATATTGTTTTTAGTGCAACGATATCATTCGCGTTGTCACCGTTCATGTCCTCGGCGTTAACACAATTAAAATAAGCCGAGTTGTCAAGGTATGATAAAGTAGTAAGTTGATTATTTTGGTTTTTCAACCAATAAATCCCCTTGTTAGAACGAAATGATATAATATCAGGAAGATTGTCTCCATCCAGGTCTTTAAACACGTTACCGTAACCTAGTTGGCTTTGTAAAAAATATTTATTATCCCAGGCAAAGTTTAACTGTGCAAAAAGGGGATAAATGGTTAAAAGCAGGATAAAAGTCGTAAAATATTTTTTCATTATGCAAAGGGTCTTCTGATATAATAAAGGTTAGAGTTATCGTTTAATAATTTTCACCTAAGATTTTCAATCATAATCTTGCAGTTTATTATGCTTGCTTGCATGGTGTAAATTTATAATTTATTTGTTTATAACTTTATTGCTGATGTATTTATTTTCATTGCTGCCCTTAAAAGAACATGGTTCGTTTTTATGGGTTTGTTATAGGCGGAGGTTTGCGGATAAGTGATAACCGTCGGACTTTTGATTTACAAAATGCAGAAATGGATTAATGGGAAGTTGCAAAACAATCTTCAACTGCTTCACGAAAAAGTGGTATCCTTTATATTGGGTAAGGTAGGTGCAACATGAAATAGGTTATCAAAGACTACTTGGGGTAACCGCGTTAAGGATTGTAGATCGCAGATTTAGAGGGAATAACGAATATCGAATACTGATTTTAGAAGTACCTCGTAAATCGTAAATCGCCTTCGGATATCGGATATAAAAATTAACGATGTACGAATTCGATTTACGATTGTAAGACTATGCTGGAAAAAATTAATTGGAGAATGGAGATTTAAGATTAACGATTGCAGATTATAAACTCTGAATTAACCTTCTCTGCCTTTTTAATTTTATCTTTTTACTGAACTTGTTTAAAGTTGAAATGTTAACCAAAAACATCTGTTTTCAAAAAAACTAAAAATTGGTTTCATGAATTTCAAAATAAGACTGTGGGTGCAAGCAGGCCGGGCACTTTTTAGGTGCTTTTTTACCTTCATGCAGATACCCGCAATTACGGCACTTCCAAACAATTGTCTCTTCACGTTCGAATACTTTTCCGCTATCAAGATTTTCATACAGTTTCCGGTAACGCTCTTCGTGGGCTTTTTCCACGCGGGCAATCATTCTGAAAGCAATGGACACCTCTTTAAACCCCTCTTTTTCGGCCACATCGGCAAATTCGGGATAAAGCTTCGTCCACTCTTCGTTTTCGCCATCAGCGGCAGCTTTTAAATTTTCGAGTGTAGTTCTGATAATTCCGGCCGGATAAGCAGCCGTAATTTCAACCATTCCCCCTTCCAGAAATTTGAAAAAACGTTTGGCATGCTCTTTTTCATTCAAAGCCGTTTCACCAAAAATAGCGGCAATTTGTTCGAGTCCATCCTTTTTAGCTTGCTTTGAAAAATAGTCGTAGCGCATACGAGCCTGCGACTCACCGGCAAATGCTTTCAGCAAATTTTGCTCGGTTTGTGTTCCTTTAATTGATTTCATAGGTGTTATTTACTATATTTTTATTAGTGTCAAATCTACACAGGAAAAGGTTTAGATTTGGTATAAATTATACCATTCAATGAATCTGACATAGGTTAAAGTAGCCTAAAAACTCTCTTTACAAAATGCGGGATCTTTTTTGGCAGGACTGTTAAAAGTAACCGTTCCATGAATGCCGAGATAAATGACAGGATTTACCGGATCGTTGGTGTAAACTTTTACGCTGCGGTGAGCCACGCCAATCCCTTTAGTTTTAATAACCAACACCAGACTTCCGCTCTCTCCCGGATGAATAACCTGGTTGGGCTCTCCCTTCAATATACAGCCGTTGCACAACTCTATTTTTTTGATTACTAGCTCTTTCGACCCCATGTTGGAAAACATGAAATCGTGCCGAACGCGGCCATTCAGAATTTTGTGTCCGTATTCAAAGTTGTAATGGCTAAAAACTATTCTTGGTACAGTATCGATGTAATGAGTACGACCGATTTCAACGCCGCCTGTTTTAATGATTTTGGTATTCATGTAAAGAAACTTCCAGGGGTTCAGCTCATCATTGGTTTCAATTACCACCTCCAACTGAACCGGCCCCGCCGGTAACTCGCGGGAGGCATTAAAATGAATGTTGGCTACTCCTTCGGTGTGCGGATAGAGGATGGTGTTATCATAAGTAACCGAAATAAGCTGACTACTTTTTCCCGGAGTAAAAACAATTTCTTCAGTACCATAGTTGTACATCTTCAACTGATACGTATGCTGCGTTCCTGACTGCACATCTCCAATAAAGAAATCAGAGCTATCGACCGCAAACCCAATATTTCCCAGTAAATAATGATACCCGTCTTTTAGCCTTGTCTTTTTTAGCTCCTTCTTCTGAGCAAAAAGCACCAAATTAAAAAACAACAGCCCGACTATAAAAAGTAGCCTTTTCAATCTTTCAATTTTTAATAATACCACGAAAAACTTGTTTCCACCTCCTCAAAAAGGACAATGCCAACAAACTATTGGTTGTAGAAACCACTTAACATATTTATGAAAGCCTAAAATACCGGCAGCAAAGATAGCAATTGCCCGCTTGAATGCTCAAGTTATTTCATAGCAATATCTAAAGATTAAACAAAAACGTATGATAAAAGTCACTCATTTTTCAATAATTATCCATAAAGTTTATAAAGAGCCTCTTATTTAATATTATTTAGGATAATTATAGCTGTAAAAATGTTTATAAAGTTCAATAGAATATTATCTTTGCCTCACTTATTCAAAAACCAAAAAACAGAGGAACATGACAAAATATAATTTTTATGCAGGTCCATCCATTTTACCTGATTACACCATAGAAAAAACAGCCGAGGCTGTTCGTGATTTTGCCGGTACCGGCATTTCCCTCATGTCCATTTCACATCGTAGCAAAGAGTTTGTTGCCGTAATGGATGAGGCACAAGCACTTTTTAAAAAATTGTTAAATATTCCCGAAGGCTATTCCGTACTTTTTCTTGGAGGAGGAGCCAGTACACAGTTTGCCATGCTTCCGTACAACCTGCTAAACAAAAAAGCTGCTTATCTGAACACGGGTGCCTGGTCGAAAAAAGCCATTAAAGAAGCTAAGTTATTTGGCGAAGTTGATGTGGTAGCCTCATCGGAAGATACTACTTTTAATTATATCCCTAAAGATTACAAAATTCCTGAGGATGCCGACTATTTTCACATCACTACCAACAACACCATTTACGGAACGGAAATAAAACACGATATCGATTCACCGGTTCCTTTGGTAGCCGATATGTCGTCAGATATACTGAGTCGCCCGGTTGATGTTTCAAAATATGTTATGATTTATGGTGGTGCTCAAAAAAACCTGGCTCCTGCTGGCGTAACCTTTGTTATCATTCGTGATGACATTCTTGGCAAAGTTGATCGTGACATTCCAACGATGCTCAACTATCAAACACACATTGATAAAGGCAGCATGTTCAACACGCCTCCCGTACTTCCTGTTTTTGCAGCTCTTCAAACGCTAAAATGGATTGATGGTCGCGGAGGTGTCGAAAAAATGCACGAGTACAACCAACAAAAAGCAGCCTTGCTATACGACGAAATAGACCGAAATAGCCTGTTTAAAGGAACCGTTACCAATAAGGAAGACCGTTCAATAATGAACATCTGTTTTGTGATGAACGATGGCGCTGAAGACAAAGAAAAGGCATTTCTGGATTTTGCCACCGAAAGAGGTATGGTGGGCATTAAAGGACACCGCTCGGTTGGCGGCTTCAGAGCCTCTACCTATAACGCACTACCCATCGAAAGTGTAGAAGCGCTGGTTCAATGCATGCAAGATTTTGAAAATAACAATAAATAGAAACTATAATATTTACTATCATGCCAAAAGTACTTATTGCCACCGTTAAGCCTTTTGCCAAAGCTGCCGTTGACCAAATAAAGTCAGTTTTTGACAAAGCCGGATATGAATACCTTTTTCTTGAGAAATATAATGGAGAAAGTGAACTGATTGAGGCCGTCAAGGATGTTGATGCCATGATTATCAGAAGCGACAAAGTTACTCCTGCCGTTATCGATGCTGCCGGAAACCTGAAAATAGTGGTTCGTGCCGGTGCCGGATACGACAACGTCAATCTGGAAGCTGCCACCGCCAAAGGGATTACGGTTATGAACACACCCGGACAAAACTCCAATGCCGTGGCCGAGCTGGTCATGGGAATGATGGTCTTCCAGGCCAGAAATCATTTTAACGGAACTTCGGGCAGCGAACTTAAAGGTAAAAAAATCGGTATCCACGCTTACGGAAACGTGGGGAAAAACGTAGCACGTATTGCCAAAGGTTTTGGTATGGAAGTAGCTGCCTTCGACCCCTTTGTACCCAAAGAAACCATTGAAGCCGACGGGGTGCAGGTTTTCGATAAAGTAGAAGATATGTATGCCGATTGCGATTATGTTAGTCTGCATATTCCGGCAAACCAGCACACCATTAAAAGTATCAATCGCGAGTTACTGTTATACATGAAAGATAATGCCGTATTAATAAACACGGCTCGTAAAGAGGTTATTAATGAAGACGATCTCATTAAGGTTTTTGAAGAAAAAACGGGTTTCCAGTATCTTGCAGATGTGGCGCCCGATAACAAAGCGGAAATAGCCGAAAAATTTGAAGGAAGATTTTTCTTCACACCTAAAAAAATGGGAGCTCAAACTTCCGAGGCTAACATCAATGCAGGAAAGGCTGCCGCTAACCAAATAATCGGCTTTATCGAAAAGGGTGATACAACTTTTAAAGTAAATTAACCAACACAGAACAACCAACATTTCCAAAAAATAGAAAAACCAAAATTAAATTTATTATTTACAAACTTAAATTAATGTGATATGGACTATCAAGAAGAGAGACCAGAGAGACCAGAAAGACAAGAAGAAGAAAGACCGGTAACTTTTTTCCGGTTTGAAGATTTGAGGATTTATCACAAATCACTTGACTATGTTAACTGGGTACAAGAAAAAACCATGCTTTTTCCTGAAGAAGACAGGACTAAACTTGCTTTACGTTTTAACGAAGCTGCCCGCAGCATTTCGCTGTATATTTCAGAAGGGTCAGCACGCAACAAAAGCCAATTTGTCCACTACTTAAAAATGGCAAAAAGCTCCATCCGTCAGTGTGTTGTTTATACTACACTCGCCGTACGCCAGAACCTTCTTACCGATACCGCCGAAGAGGAATCAAGAGGCGTGTTGATGGAAATGACCAAAATGATTGGTGCACTTATTTCATCGCTACAGCGTTCAAATAATTACCACAATCCTAATTATAACAATAATTACGATAACAACAATCGTTACAATAACAACAACAACCGAGAATCGAATTACGATCCTTATAACTCGATGGGGAACACCGATTATATGGATAGAATGTAACAGATATTTTATTAAAAATCCGACTTCTCAGAGAGTAGTCGGATTTTTTTTATCCTTAGATTTTCCCTTTAAAGTTGGAATCATTTTTTTAACAATATTCTTTTAACAATCATAAACCCTATACAACGATGGCTACCCTTAAAGCATTCAAAGGACTTCGCCCCCCAAAAGAAATTGCCGATAAATTGGCATCGCGCCCTTACGACGTTTTAAATTCAAAGGAAGCACGCCTCGAAGCTGAAGGCAACGAGTACTCTTTGCTGCATATTATTAAACCCGAAATCGACCTGAAGGAAGGAATCAGCCTGTACAGTCAGGAGGTTTACAACGAGGCAAAAAAAAACCTTGACACCTTTAAAGCTAAGGGATGGTTAAAGCAGGACGAAAACGACAAGCTGTATATTTACGCACAAACCATGTGGGGAAAAACACAATATGGCATCGTTGGCTGTGCTAGTGTTGACGATTATATGAATAACGTGATTAAGAAACACGAGCTTACCCGTAAAGATAAAGAGGAAGACCGTATGAAACACGTGCGCATCACCAATGCTAACATGGAGCCGGTATTCTTTTCCTACCCTGCCAACGAGGTGCTTGACAGCATGATTATGGAATATGCTAAAAACAATACTCCCGAATACGATTTTACCGCTGAGGATGGTGTGGGACACCACTTTTGGGTAATTTCTGACGAAAAGATGATTCAGGCTATCATCAAACACTTTAAATCCATGCCATCCATTTATGTTGCCGACGGCCATCACCGTACGGCTGCTGCTGCGCTTGTGGGTAACGAAAAAAGAAAAAATAATCCCAACCATACCGGCAACGAAGAATACAACTTCTTTTTAGCAGTTCATTTCCCCGATAACCAGCTAACCATTATCGATTACAACCGTGTAATTAAAGATTTGAATGGCCTGGAAGATGATGAATTTATGGAAAAACTCAGCCAAAGTTTTACGGTGGAAGATATGGGAACTGATGAGTACAAACCCACAAGCCTTCACGAGTTTTCGATGTATTTTAACAAACACTGGTATAAACTAACAGCTCACAGCAACACCTATAATGATAACGACCCTATTGGCGTTTTAGACGTTACTATTCTCACCAATGAAGTACTGAATCCATTGCTCGGCATTGAGGATTTGCGCACATCAAAACGTATCGACTTCGTGGGTGGTATTCGCGGATTGGGCGAATTGGAAAAGCGTGTTGACAGCGGAGAAATGAAGGTGGCCTTTGCACTTTATCCCGTTAGTATGAAGCAGCTTATCAATATTGCTGATAGTGGTTTGATAATGCCACCCAAAACCACCTGGTTTGAACCGAAACTTCGCTCGGGTCTGGTTATTCACGAACTTGATTAATAAGCTTTAATAAAGGAATGATGGGGTTTTCAACAACATCATTCCTTTTTCATTTCAATCATATAATCATTATGGAAACAATAGATAAAGTACTTGATACCCTAAGAAAAGCCGACAAACCTTTAAAGTCAGGCGAAATTGCAGAAGAAAGTGAAATCGATAAAAAAGAAGTGGATAAAGCCATTAAAAAACTTAAAGTAGAAGAAAAAGTTTTTTCTCCTAAAAGGTGCTTTTACAGTGCAAAATAAATAATACCGGCTGATAGAAGAAGAAAAATCCTGAAGAAAGAGAGAAAGACACAAAGGCCTACCCGCGAAACATGTAGGTTTAACAGCTTTGAAAAGGAGAAATAATGCCTAAACGTAAAAAAACAAGAAATCTAATTATTTGGATTTCATTGTTGGTTATCCTGCTGGGATTGGGATTGTATCCCACACCCAACGCCAAGTCCGTCCGGTATATCGACCGGCAAACAAGTGAAATAAAAACCGAAAAGGTGGCTGCTGAAGCCTGGCTGAAATGGCTTTACTACAATCCGTTGGGAGAGGTCGCCCTTCAAACCCTGGTAAAACGAAAGTTTGTTTCCGACTTTTATGGCTGGCTGATGGACACCCATTGGTCAGTAAAAAAAATTAAACCCTTTGTTAAAGATTTTAACATCGATCTGAGCATCGCTCAAAAGCAGCACTTTACTACTTTTAACGACTTCTTTACCCGGAAATTAAAACCGGAGGCCAGACCCGTTAATAACGACTCAAACGTGGTGGTGTCGCCGGGGGATGGTAAAATACTGGCCTATCAGAACATAGCCAATCAGAATTTTATTGTTAAAGGATACAAGTTTGATATAAATACTTTTTTGCAAAACGACTCTCTGGCAACTTTGTACCGCGATGGTAGCATGCTTGCGCTGCGTCTTTGTCCAACCGATTACCACCGATACCATTTTCCGATAGGAGGTACTGTTTCGCCTGTTACCAGAATTAACGGCGAACTTTATTCTGTTTCTCCCATTGCCCTGCATAGCATGGTTGATATTTTTCTGCTCAACAAAAGGGAATACATTATTTTGGCCAACCGCCGGTTTGGTGATGTGATTATGGTTGAAGTGGGGGCTACCATGGTGGGTAGCATTGTGCAAACTTACACCGGAAACCGGGTTAAAAAAGGCCGGGAAAAAGGATATTTTAAGTTTGGCGGTTCTTCCATAGTGCTTCTATTTAAAAAAGATGCCATTACTATTGACAGCGATTTACTGACAAATACCAAAAATGGATTTGAAACCCAGGTGAACATGGGCGAGGAGATAGCGAAAGCTGATGTTAAATAAGAGGAGACATATTTTTTGTGTTTTACATCGCCCTATATCCCCTATATACTTTTTTTCTTTCTTGACATCAGAAAAAACCATTTGTGATGACGCCGGTGCTATCTTCGGTACAACCCGGGGCAATACTGGAAGTCGAGATGTCTCCGCTACGGTCGACATGACGACTTGCTGTCCGTCACTTCGACTGGAGCATGGCAGAATGGAGAAGTCCCTTTATATTATTAATAACCTTAACTCGATGTAAGCTTTGCTCACATAGGGCTCAGGTTAAAAGGTATGCTCGTTTTGAGGTTGGGTTACTTCATTTTGTTTAAGTATTTATACAAATCGCTGTTTGTGGAAAGGATAACCGAGGTGTTACTGTCAAAAGTATTTTTGTAAACTTCCATTGATTTTAAAAAGCCATATAAGTCTCGTGATTGAGCAGATTTATTATAGGCAGCGGCATAAACAGCAGCAGCTTGGGCATCTGCTTTACCCTTTATTTTTTCAGCTTGCTTAAATGCTTCTGACTGAATGGTGAGCAGTTCCCGTTCTTTTTCTCCATTGATACGGGAGGCTTCTCCCTGTCCTTCCGATTTAAATTTATCGGCAATACGATACCGTTCACTTTTCATGCGCTCATAAACTTGTTTACGAACCTCTTTTACATAATTAATCCGCTTAAAGCGAAAATCGAGAATTTCAATACCCAAATCTTTGGCTTGATCGTTTGCCGCTTTGCGTATCATCTCTTGTATTTCTTTTCTTCCCACTTTTATCTTCGACAACGAATCGCTTAACAGCTCGCTAATTTCGCCGGCTTGCATGGGAATACGGTTACTGCTTCTTACAGTCTCCTCCAAATTATTATTAGCAATAAAATCTCTGGTTTCCCCGTCCAGAATATCATCAAGACGCGATTGTGCACCTCTTTCGTTGGTAAGACGTTTAAAAAATTGCAACGGATCTGAAATCCGCCATCGGGCGTAGGAATCCACAAAAATAAATTTCTTATCTTTGGTAGGTACCTGATTGGGGTCGCCGTCCCACTCCATATATCTTTTATCAAAAAAGTTAGCCGTTTGGATAAAAGGAGTCTTGAAGTGTAACCCGGCTTCTGTTATAGCATGTCCAATGGGTTTTCCAAATTGTGTAATAATTACTTGTTGGCGTTCTCCTACGCTATAGGTGGCTTGTACCAATGTAATGAACAGCAGCACGACAACGATGCCCAATAGTATATATCTGTTTTTATTTTTCATCATTCTCTTCCTTTTATTTGGTTCCGGTTAATTGCATTTGTAACAAGGGCAAAACGTTGTTTCCTTTATCATCTGTAATAATTTTATGTCCTAGTTTGGGAATCACCTCACTCATCGTTTCTAAGTAGATACGTTGACGGGTAATAAACGGAGCCTTCACATATTCTTTATATAGCGCATTAAAACGGGCGACTTCACCCAAAGCGGTATTGGTTCTTTCGGTGGCAAAGCCTTCCGCTTTTTGCACCGTCTCTTTGGCCTGACCCCGTGCCTTGGGAATCACCTTATTGTATTCTGATTTTGCCTTATTGATGAGAGTTGCTTTTTCTTGTTGTGCTTCATTTACGGCATTAAATGCATCTTTTACAAGATCGGGCGGGTTCACATCCTGTAACACAACCTGCTCTATCTTAACACCCAACGAATACTCTGTACAAGTCTGCTGTATCAAATTTTCCACCTTATCCGAAATTTCGGTACGCCCTACGGTAAGAACCTCATTCACGGTACGATCGCCAACTATTTGACGCATTGCGGCTTCTGAAATATCACGCAATGTACTCTCCGGATTTCTAACTTTAAAAAGATAATTGAATGGATTGGAAATACGATATTGAACTACCCATTCCACATTAGCAAGATTCAAATCGCCGGTAAGCATTAGTGACTCATTAAGATACCGTTTTGAACTGTATTGTGTGTTGACCCCTGCCTTTTTTGTACGAAACCCAAACTCCTCCTTTTGTTGGCGTTCGACAGCTACTTTGGTAACTTTTTCCAATAGCGGAATTTTAAGATTGAGGCCTGATTCAACGGTACGAATATATTTCCCAAAACGGGTAATGATACCCACTTCTTCAGGGTCTATTTGAAAAAAGGTGTTAAGCAGTAAGACCAATACCACCAAAAGCGAAAGTATCAGTTTGGTATGCTTTAAAACTTTTTGCACATCCGGAGGAATGTTCGGCATATTGACCGCGTAATTGTTTTTATCTGTCATCTATTTTGGTATTATTGTATTAATTAAGAAATTTATTTTTTCAGGGCTTAAAAGTAATATAAATAAGGCAGCTTCTTGGTGTATTATTATATTGAGTCAATTTTATTCAATAGTTTTTTTCTAAATATATCGATAAACGAAATATTTGTTGTATTTATGCAACAAAGGAAAGAATAAATTATGTTAGAACAACTTCAGGCTTTTGATTCTATCCGGCTAAATTTCAGTCCGGCGAGTCTATTTGCCCTCAATCTTACGCTCGCGTTTGTTATGTTTGGCGTGGCTCTCGAGATTAAAGTCGAACACTTTAAAAAACTGCTTTACAATCCAAAGTCAGCTATAATCGGGTTTGTGTCGCAGTTTTTTTTGTTGCCATTTGTTACCTTTTTATTGGTGATTTCGCTGAGCAAATTCATTACGCCAACCATTGCTTTGGGGATGATTTTAGTAGCCGCATGCCCTGGGGGGAATATCTCCAACTTCATCTCTTCACTATCGAAGGGTAACGTGGCCTTATCAGTAAGTCTTACAGCCATTGCGACTATCGGCGCCATCGTGTTTACCCCGTTAAATTTCGCAATATGGGGTAAATTAGCCATTAATTTTTTTAACGCCCACAATGGTGCGGCATTGGTACGCCCCATCCAGATAGATGCCGTACAAATGTTTCAAACGGTATTTATCATTCTTGGAATCCCCATTATTTTGGGAATATTTACCAACACCAAATTCCCAAAATTTACAGCCAAAATAGTAAAGCCCATCAAATCGTTGTCAATTCTGATTTTTACGGCCATTGTTATCATGGCGCTGGCAAAAAATTTCGATTATTTTATGTTGGTAATAAAATACATATTCCTTATTGTGTTAGGCCACAACGCGCTGGCATTTGGTATGGGCTATTTTTTACCGGCTATTTTAAAACGACCCAAGGTGGACAGGAAAACCATCTCTATTGAAACGGGCATACAAAACTCGGGATTGGCACTAGTATTAATTTTTAACCCTAAGATATTTCCGCCCGAAATGGAACTTGGCGGGATGGCCATTATTGCAGCCTGGTGGGGTATTTGGCACATCATTGCCGGCTTGTTTATCGCGGGTTTATGGACCAACTTTACCTATGGGATTGTCTCCCGAAAACGTAAAAAAGTATAGTTTATGGGATTTCAAAATATCGAGCAGAAATCGGTTGGCTACAGGTTGTTGTTTTGTTATGTCAGGTTTTGGTATAGAACGGTTTTTTATCGGAAAGTTGTTATTGTACATTACGATAACGTACCTGAAAACAAATCGTTAATGTTTACACCCAACCATCAAAACGCGTTGATGGATGCGCTGGCCATGCTTTTCTCGGTTAAAAACCAGTTGGTTTTCATGGCTCGCTCCGACATCTTTAAAAAGTTTGCCCCCATTCTCTATTTTTTAAAAATTTTACCCATTTACCGTATCCGCGATGGCATTGATACTCTAAAAAAAAATCAGGCGGTTTTTAACAAAACTGTTGATGTTCTAAACGCCTATAACGGACTGGTGATTCTTCCCGAAGGCAATCATGCCGGCATACGCCAATTACGACCGCTTAAAAAAGGTTTTGCACGTATCGCCTTTCAAACAGAAGAAACCGGCAAAGTAACCGAGGGTATTAGTGTGGTTCCTGTTGGTATCGATTACGACGATTATACCCATTGTCGTAGTAGAAAAATTATTGTTTTTGGAAAGCCCATCCCGGTCGCCGATTTTATGGATAGCTACCACGAAAATCCCGCCATTGGTCTTAACCTGATTAAAAATCATCTCGCAGGAAAGATGAAGGAACTCATTATCAATATTGAAACGGTTGAGTATTACGACCTGATTAATGAACTAAGGGTTATTTTCAGAAAAGAGATGTGTTTAAAAACCAATCGAAATCCCAATGATGAAGCCGATGGCTTTTATGCCGACCGGCAGTTTGTTGACTTGTACGACACGGCCATCGAAAAGACGCCTGAAACAGTAGCCGTAATTAACGACGATTTTCAAAAGCTTAGTAAAATTTTAAAGAGATATAAGTTGTTGGTTGGCGACTTGGTTACCAAGCCTTCGGTACCGCTTGTAATTGTGGAAACCCTTTTGCTATTAATAACCTTTCCTGTTTTTGTTTATGGCTGGATTAACCACCTTTTACCGTTTCAATTACCTCTCTATCTTACACGGAGAGTAAAAGACGAAATATTTCAAACCTCATTTTTGTTTGTGCTGACGATGCTGTTTTTTCCCATCTTCTACCTGCTTCAAACCGTTGTAGTATGGATGTTATTGGCTAACGGATGGATGGCAATGGGTTATCTTGCTACGCTGCCTCTGTTTGCCATACTTTCGTGGAAATGGAAAAATCTGTTTCAACACACCGTTGTTGATTTCAGAAAAATAAAGCTTTTTAATTCCGGTGTGGGTTCCCGAGTCAATACTTTATTCAATAATATCATTCAGAAAACCAATAATTTAATCGATTTACATTTAGACTCATAAAAAAACTGTTTCTGAATAAAAAAATAGTATATTTGCAGCCCGATTTTTAAATAGCTAATCGTTGCGGGTGTGGCGAAATTGGTAGACGCGCTAGACTTAGGATCTAGTGCCGTAAGGCATGGGGGTTCGAGTCCCTTCACCCGCACTTTTTTTAAACATTAATTCATGAATATTACGCAGGAATCCAATGGCAATCTTCAGGCCATTATTCATATTAATCTTACAAAAGAAGATTATATTGAGAAAGTAAACAGCACGTTAAAAGATTATCGTAAAAAAGCCAACATGCCGGGTTTCCGCCCGGGAATGGTGCCTATGGGCATGATTAAAAAAATGTATGGACAGCAGGTTACTGCCGACGAGGTGAATAAAACCGTATCTGAAGCATTGAACAACTATATTGATGAGAACAAAATCAATGTGTTGGGATACCCAATGCCTAACATGGAAAAAACCAAGCCCATCGATTTTAGCACCGCAGAAGGACTTGATTTCTTTTTTGATATTGGTATCGCACCCGAATTCGATGTTGATTTGAAAAAAGAGGGCTTTGAAGTACCTTATTATAAAATTGAGGTTACCGATAAAGAGGTTGAGAATGCCCTTAACGATATTAAAGTGCGTTTTGGCGAAGAAGAGCATCCTGAAAAAGCAGAAGAGGGTGATGGCGTTCAGGGAAAATTTGTTCAGCTCGACAATGAGGGCAATGTTGTGAAGGGTGGTGTTGAACACGAGGGCTATTTCAGAATTGTAGATTTGAAGCTAAAAACCATTCAGAAAAAGTTTTACGGTAAATCAGTCGATACTGTGGTTGCTTTAAACCCTATGAATGCTTTTAAAGACGAAGCCAAAGTTAAAGCACTATTAGGCGATGGTGTTGATGAGGAAGCGTTGAAATCGGATTATCAGTTTACCATTACTGATGTTATTCGTCACAAAGAGGCTGAATTGAATGAGGAAACTTTTAAAAAGGTGTTCCCTTCCGATGATATTAAAACTATCGAAGATTTTAAAGCCCGTATTAAAAAGGATTTGGAAAAGCATTACGCTAAAGATAGTGCTCGTCAGTTTACCAGTGATGTTATTACCAAGCTTATTGAAGAGAGCAACATCGAATTGCCGGATGCATTTTTAAAACGCTGGTTACTCGATAGCAATCAGGGTAAAATTACCGAAGAGCAGCTGGAATCACAATACGACAGTTACGCTAAAACCTTTAAATGGCAGCTGGTTGAAGATAAATTAAAAGCTCAGTTTGGTAATCAGCTTACGGTTGATAACGAAGCAGTACGCGATAAGGTTAGAGCCTATTTTCAGGTTCAGGGAAAAGAGAACTCCAACCCTCAAATTGAACAAATTGTTGATCAAATTTTGAGCAATAAAGAAGAGGGACAGAAAATCTATAGTGAGCTGATGGATGAAAAGCTGAGCGCTGTTTTTATAGAAAACGTGAAAAGCAAAGAAGAAGTCGTTACTCCTGAAAAGTTTATGGAGATCGTTCAAAAGGTTAATGTTTAGCCAGAAAAAAATACAATCATGAATAGCAGTAGTAAAGAATTCAGAAAATTTGCCACCGGACATCTCGCTATCAGTAGCCTGACGTTAGACCGTTATAACTCGATCTATGGTAATTACATCTCTCCAACCATTATTGAAGAGCGCCAGCTTAATGTTGCTCAAATGGATGTTTTTTCACGATTGATGATGGATCGGATTATCTTTCTCGGTGTTCCCATCGACGATAATGTAGCTAACATTATTCAGGCTCAGCTTCTCTTTTTGGAATCCAACGATTCAAAACGTGATATTCAAATTTATTTGAATACACCAGGGGGATCAGTTTATGCGGGATTAGGTATTTACGACACTATGCAGTATATCCAGCCCGATGTGGCTACCATCTGTACAGGTATGGCAGCCTCCATGGGTGCTATTATTTTATGTGCAGGCGAAAAAGGAAAACGTACCGCACTCACCCATTCAAGGGTATTGATTCATCAACCCATGGGCGGTGCACAGGGACAGGCTTCCGATATAGAAATTACAGCTCGTGAGATTTCAAAACTCAAAAAGGAACTCTACGACATTATTTCTAAACATTCATCTCAGACTTATAAAAAAGTTTGGAATGATTCCGATCGTGACTATTGGATGACAGCCAAAGAGGCTAAGGAATATGGAATGATTGATGAAATTCTTGTCAGAAAAAAGACAAAGTAATAAAGCATCATCGGAATTACTATCTGCAAACCCCATGAACAGCCTCCGGCCGATTCATCGAATAAATGGGTTTTTTAGATGGTAATTTTTTTACTTTTACAAGCAAATATCGACGAAGTAACATGGCAAAAAAAGATAACAAAGAGCAAGCCTGCTCCTTTTGTGGCAGACCACAGTCGCAGGTAGGAATGCTCATTTCAGGACTTGATGGACAAATTTGTAACGAATGTGTTGAGCAAGCTTATCAAATAGTAAAAGAAGAAATTAAGTCGAAAAGCAAAGACTTTACCCTGCCGGAGCTGGATACCATGAATACGCCTGCCGAAATCAAGGCATTTCTCGACCAGTATGTGATTGGACAGGAGCAGGCTAAAAAAATTCTTTCGGTTGCCGTTTACAATCACTACAAGCGTATTGGCCACGACGCCATGGTGAAGGAGGTGGAAATAGATAAATCAAATATTATTTTGGTGGGCGAAACAGGCACAGGAAAAACTCTGTTGGCTCAAACCATTGCCCGTATGTTGCATGTGCCATTTGCCATTGCTGATGCTACTGTTTTAACTGAAGCAGGGTATGTGGGTGAAGATGTAGAAAGCATTTTAAGCCGATTATTGCAAGCTGCCGACTTTAACGTGGAAGCTGCCGAGCGGGGTATCATCTTTATTGATGAAATAGATAAGATTGCCCGCAAAAGCGATAACCCCTCCATCACACGCGATGTTTCTGGCGAGGGTGTTCAGCAGGCTATGCTTAAGTTGCTGGAAGGAACTGTTGTGAATGTTCCCCCGCAAGGAGGCCGTAAACATCCCGAACAAAAAATGATTCGGGTAAATACAAAAAATATTCTTTTCGTTGCCGGTGGAGCCTTTCAGGGAATCGAACGCATTATTGCGGCTCGTATGCGCACTTCGGTGGTAGGTTACTCCTTTGCAGGACATAAAGATGATGAAGTGGATAAAGAAAACCTATTACAATACATCTCTCCTGCCGATTTGAAAAAATTTGGCCTTATTCCTGAAATCGTCGGAAGGCTTCCTATTTTAACTTATTTAGATCCTCTGGATAAAGAGGCTTTGAAAAAAATATTGTTAGAACCGAAAAATGCCTTAATCAAGCAGTTCGAATCACTTTTTGAAATGGATGGAATCAAGCTCTCTTTTGAAAAATCGGTTTACGATTTCATTGTTGATAAATCAATGGAATTTAAATTGGGCGCAAGGGGATTACGGTCAATTCTTGAAGGCATATTGATGGATGCCATGTTTGAGCTGCCTTCTGAAAAGAAAAACAAAAAAACTTTCAGGGTAACACGCCGTTATGCTGAAGAAAAATTTAGCAAAGCCAATGTTGCCAAGCTTAAAGTAGCCAGCTGATAATTTATAGCTTAATCCTCGCCTGGACTTTAATTTCCGTTTTGTGGTTTTCGCTAATCTCATCGGCTCCCGAACCAATACTGTTACGGTTGAAAAATGTTGTTTGTGCCATCCGCACCCAAAAAGTAACTTTTCTACCCGCGCTAATTTTTGCAATCAGGTAAATACGTTGACCGTTTCCGTAGTAGGCCGGTACGCTAAAAGCATATAACACATCATTTTCGTAAGCGTAAATTCTGCTATCCCACGAACTGGTGCTAAACAGAGCGTAGCGTAAAGTAATCGTAAGCGGCAGGGTGCCGGGACGGTAAAGCACATCCTGGTAGAGCAAATAGCCATGGTCGGTGTGATGGTTTAGCGGGTCATGATAATTAATGTACTCCATCCGGTTTTTAAGCACAATAGTATGCGTCAAACTCCACGAAAGGTTAAATCGGAGGTTATCTTGTGTTGTGTTGTTGCTTTGAGCCAGATAATCGTACATCCCGTTAAAGTTTTCCTGCTTTTCTTTATGGCGATACTTGATGTACATGGTAGCCCGGTGCGATGGTGAAAAATTTAGCTGAAACAGAAAATCTTTTCCATAAGAGGGAAAGTCAGCCTGAAAGCGTAACCATGGAAACCGATGAAAATCGACGTAACCCGACAGGGAGAAGCTTTTTGACAGCAGGGCTAAAAAACCAAAGTAAAAACCCTCTTCGTTACTGCCATTTTGAGTGGCTCCAAATGGAGATGCATAGAAATTATGAAAATTCTTGCTGTAGTTGTGATAGGTAATGTTAAACAAAAAGCGATCGGTAAACCCGGTGTTTATTCCTACCAGGGCAGCATAACCACCGGTTTGCGTCAAAGCGGTTTCTCCAAAAAAATTTATTTTATTCAGGATGACATTAAAATCAAACCCATAATGGGTTTCTTTATTGCCTGAAAACGAAAACCGTTTGTAAGGTGCATCATCCGAAAGGATGGGCTCGTTTAATAGCGATTGAAAGGCTGTAGCACCAATTTCAACAGACTGATGCCTGAACCGCAGATGTCCACCATAAGCCTGAATATTAATGGCATCCTTATCAAGTAACTCATTAATGGTTCGGTGCATGCTCGTTTCTTGAAGCGTGGTTACCACGGGTTGTTCCAGCGTGTCGGTTTCAATTAGGTTAGCATCAATGTTATTGTTGGAATAGAAACCTGTCAATTGTACCGACTTGAACTGAACCGTTGCGGCAACACCCCTGAGGAATCGATTTTCGTTAACAGAAGTATTGGCACGAAGCCCGTTGCCAAATCGTTTAACGTAAATAGCCTGAGCCGATTTTCCGAATGCCAACGCCGTCCATAGGTTAAGCCCCTGGCCAAATTGTAAGTGATAGTCGCCCACCACCAGTTTTTTTATAATACCTAAATCCGCCATGAAAATATGAGCCGAATAAAAGTCGAAGTGGTTGGTTATTTTGTTGCCAACAATATTTAATACAGTATCGGGAAGATTCTTTTTGTTCCACACTTCACCGGCATCTTTTTCCAATGTAAATCCCATTCGGATACGCTTTTTATATTGAAAAGCATAACGTGTGTAAAGTTTTACCGGATTACCGAGATAGGCTGTGCCGGGATGGTTGATGGCAGAGTCGGAAGGAATTTGATAACCTGCGCTTTTTTCAGGTGTTTGCCGATAGCGTAACAGCAACTGATGCCTTCCGTAGTGAAAAACACTCTTCAGCTTTATTGGTTCGGCCTTTTTGATGGGGCCAAAACGTACAAAAGGTAGCATTCGTTGTATTATTTCACGATTAAGCCCATCAATATACATCAGCTCATATTTCGAAAGAATATCACCATTCCATTCGCGGTAGCGCTTTATGTTGTTAACCTGAATATCGTTGAGCAGCTTGAGCCTTTCCAGCTCGTCAATTTCATCCTTGTCGTTAATATTGATACGATGTTTTCGGTAATAGTTGTAGTCATCAATCAAGTCGGAATAGTCGAGGTTTAGGTCGTTTCCCGAGGCGATGGACTCCAGTTGGTCGGTAATAAATTCTGTTTGATTGATGGCATTAGTGTCAGGCTGTTGAGCCGAAATATAAAGTGGCAGCATTATTAATACAATGGTAACAAAACGGATGAACCTGTTATGTGGATGATTGGCTGACATGGGTTAGAAAGCGTAAGATAATGATGCTTGCGGGCTAAATCCCAGTGTTTGATGCATGATGGCTGCGATATCAAATTGCATCCTTTTAATGTGAATTCCAAAGCCAATAGCAAAGACCTCTTCTCCGGAGGAAAACCCGGTTCGCATGAAGAATTTCTTTTTGAGGCTGTACTCCAATCCTCCGCGGATAATAACCTTCGGGTAGAAACTGCTTTTCTCAGCTTCAACGGTGGCCAAAAAACTTTCCGAAAAATGCCAGGTTAGTCCAAAGCGGATGATGGCAGGAACACGCTCATCGGCATAGTCGGAAAACTTTACCCTGATAGGGTTATAAACATAAGCTCCCAGCGTTACTTCATTAGAAATATCCGATTGTACCCCCAGCTCAAAAGTTATATTCTTTTTAGAACCATAGCCTTGTCCAAGTGTGGTTTGCAGGTAGTCAAGTTGCAGTCCTATTCTGAGGTATTTTCCAAAAGCCCGGGCATAAACAAGCCCGACTTTCATTTCGTTGTATTGTTGGTAACCAAAGTGGTTGAAATCAATCCCCAAAACACCGGCACCTGTAGGATAGGCAATGGCAACTGTTTTGTTGCTCAATTGGTTAAGGCTGAATTTGCTTTCGTATGAGATGCCTGCAGCAGGGTTTTTAAGCGTGGCTAAGCCGGCCTGGTTATTCAGTATATTCCAAAATCCCGTTAAGGCTGTTGATGACCGGCATATACCTGCATTGCGGGCTCCAAGCGGAAAGAGATTGCCTCCGGCAAACAGCGCTGATGGCAACAGAAAGATTGCAATGAGGATAATATGTTGTAAAGTTTTCATGAGTAAAGCAAGTTGAGCTATCAATGCCTTAAAAGTACAAAATATTTTTTAAAAATTGGATAAATTGAAATCGTTATCTTCGTATCCAAAAATTTATTAGTGTGGCGTTAACCGTGATAGAGTTTTTGAAGACCCTCAGAGAGCATAATAACCGTGAGTGGTTTAACGATAATAAGTAACTTTATCTGAAAGCCAGGGAGCAATTCGATGCTTTTGTCAATTTGCTTTAATCAGGATAAGCAATACGTACGTGATTGATGTTCAATAATTTTTTCTTGAGCACTTTTTTGACTTTGGTAATCTCTTTAAAAGTAATGTTAGCATTGGCAAATTGATTATCTTCAATCAATGCGTTGACAATGTTTTCAACCAGATCGTTAATTTTTTGCTCGTTAGGATTACTGATGCTTCGCGAAGCTGCTTCCACCGAATCAGCCATCATCACAACGGCAGTTTCTTTTGAGAAGGGGATAGGCCCGTGATACCTGAACTCGGAGCTGTCTATTTCCAGACCGGGATTTTTTTTCTTTTCCAGTCTGTAAAAATATTCAACCATCCGCGTACCGTGATGGGTTCTGATAAAGTCGATTACCTGCTCGGGTACCTTTGCTTTTCTGGCCATTTCGATACCGTCAAGTACATGTGCGATGATGATACGGGCACTCTCCTCGTATGACAATTCGTCGTGCGGATTGAATCCGGAAGACAGGTTCTCGATAAAATAGGTGGGATTGTTCATCTTTCCAATATCATGATACAAAGCACCTGTGCGCGCCAGCAGGGTATCCCCGTCAATTTCGTACAATGCTTCGGCTGCAAGGTTGGAAACCTGAAGTGAATGCTGAAAGGTTCCCGGTGCTTTTACCGACAATTCACGTAGTAGCGTATTGTTGGTGTTCGATAGCTCAAGCAACGTTAACTTGGTAACAAGTCCGAATAGCTTTTCGTAGAAAAACACAATTGGAAAAGCTAAAAACAGTAATACCGAGTTAGCCGCTGTTAACTTGATAAAGTCTAACGAAAAACTGTTCAAATTACCTTCACGCGAGTAGAGCATGCTGATATAAACAATAAGATAGGTTAAAAAAGTAAGCAGCGATGTCCTTGCTATTTGTATTCGGTGATCCCATTTTCCAATGCTGAATACCGCTACCAACCCCGCGGCAAACTGAGTGTAGAAAAACTCGAAGCTGTTGGGTGCAAAAAACCCGATAAGCATTACCGTTATCAGGTAAACAACGATGGCGGTACCGTGATCAATAAATGCAATTAAGATAATGGGTAAAATAACAAACGGGATAGCATACACGTATTCAGGAAATTCTTTGAAAATATAAAAAGCCAACGCTACAAGTGCTACTTGTGTGAGGAGTATCAGGTTGATGTATTTGAGTTCGTTGAAAAATTCAAATTTGTAAAACCTGAGAAAGAGGTATTCCAGTAAAAACAGTAGCGTGATAAGCAGGGTGATACCCAACAATACATAATATTTGTGATTACTGCTGCCGTATTCGGTTTCGTACATCTTTTTAAGCGAGAGCAAAATTTGATTTTTTTTCGGTGTTACCAGCTCCCCTTTCGAGATAATCATCTCTCCTTTTTGCATCATCCCAAAGGCGGGTGAGATGTGATTAATCAGCTCTTGTTGTGCTGTTTCGCTCTTCGATTTATCGTAAAACACATTTTGAACCAACGCATGGCTGATAGCTCCCAGCACAATACTGCTGTCGGCTCTGTTTGCTTTCCTTATTTGTGATTGTACATATTCTAAAGCACCTTTAATGGTGTAAAAATCCCCAAGTTTGGCGTTGGTGGCCAGATTATCTTTAATAAGCTTAATTCTGTAATCGGATGGCTTTCCTTCAATGATATCATCTGTTCGGATGATGCCTTTGTTTTCAACCTCAGAATAAAGCTCTTTTGTAAACTTCAAACATTTCAGCGAATCTTTCGTTCTTTTTCTTCCTGATTTTAAATCGGAGTGCCAAAGCGTTACGAAGTTGCTTTCAAGGACTTTCAGGTTTTCGTTGGCAATGTTATTGTCGTAATTAAAAAAGGGCTGAAAACCTTGCAAGACCTTTTCTTTTTCTTGTGCTATTTGGTCTTTAGTTTTAAGAATGGCAAAATCAAACGGGGCAAAAAGGTCGTTGTGTTTCCAGGGGCTGCCTATCTGAAATTCATATTTAAAGATACTATCTTTAGGGCTGAGCCACGAAACCAGACCAATAGCAATAATAAACACTAAAATTTTTAGTATTTCGTAATAATATTGTTGTACCTTTGAAAAGAAAGAATTCATTAGCTTGTTTGAAAAGTTTGAGCAAAAATAAGCATTTATAATTGTTATTGATATAACCCTGTAAATAATAGCTGAAATGAGGTACGGAATATGTATTTTGGCCGCGGTGGCTGTAAGAGAGGCTCCGTCAGCAAAAAGCCAAATGGTGAATCAACTCCTGTTTGGCGAGTTAATAACCATTAATGATACTAAAGGTGACTGGTTATTAATTGAAACGGTGGATGACCGATACGCTGGTTGGGTTTGCCGGAATGAGATTAAAAAATTATCCGACTCAGAATTTACCGGGTTGAATGATTCGGAAAGGTTTTATCTGCATACATTATCGGCACAGGTGAGGGCAAAAGATGCCATTATTCCGGTTTTCAGGGGATCCCAGTTTCACGGATGGGAAGAGGGAACTTTTACTGTTGCCGGCGAATCGTTTTATTACAAGAAAGCGGTGCATAAGATTCCTGCTGAGGTCGGGAGTCGTGAAGTTTTGTCAGTAGCAGCTAATTATTTGAGCGTTCCCTATTTATGGGGAGGCCGTTCTCCTATGGGGATTGATGGAGCAGGATTGGTTCAGATGGCTTATAAAATGAATGGGATTATGTTACCGCGTGATGCTGCTCAACAGATTAATAAAGGGGAACAAGTTATGTTTGTAGAAGCCGCCGAACCGGCTGATCTTGCTTTTTTTGAAAACAAGGAAGGGGTTATTAATCATGTAGGCATTATCCTTGGAAATAACAAAATATTGCATCCCTGGGGTAAAGTCAGAATTGATACCATCGATCATCAGGGAATATTCAATAAAGAAGCAGGAAGGTATACACATCATCTCAGGGTAGTAAAAAGAATGTTACACCACTAAACTCTTTTCCAATGAAAAAGATTTATTCATTAACGTTGGTATTACTGCTGATTGGATCGGTACTCAAAGGTCAGAATAGTTCTCCTGTATTCTTCGACGAATTTAGCATGTTACTTAGCAAAGCTAACTTGAATTACGGCATAGAAAAGGAAGGTCCCGGATTCGGATTTGGCGTTTATAAAAACATCTTTTCAAAAAAAATAGTGAACCTTGTTCCCGGGTTTGAGTTCAACAGGTCAGTACAATACATTGAACAAATGAGTAGCGGTCATTATGGAAAGTATACTGATTTAACTATTTATATCAGCACATTATCCTTCCCGGTATATGCAAGAGTTAATTTTGGGCATAAGGTTAAGTTCTTTTTAGAAGCCGGAGCTTTTGTTGATTTCACATTGGGATCTCAAAGAAAAGGAATGAGCCACTTTTATAAACCCGGAGTAGGAGAACCACCTGATGAAGGTTTTCCTTTTGAGGAAAAATTAAACCTCGAAGGAATTAATTATGGTATGTCGATGGGACTGGGAATAAGTATTCCTGTTTCAAAAATAAATTTAATAATCAAACCCGATTATAAATTTGGGGTTCGTGCATTGTACAGTTACCAGGATTCTGTTTTTAATAGATATTTCAGACTTGCAGTTGCCATTAAGCTTTTTTGAACCGTAAAGGTTTTTTTCATCGCGAAGGCGCAAAGGCGCGAAGAGAGAGATTACCTTAGTTTTTTAACGGATAGTCCTTCCATCCTTGTTGCAGATTATTGCTTTTTCTAGCGTCAGAAAAAACCACCCGAAATGACCTCCCTCTGATTTTGTTTGTCGTTTGTAATCACTTTTGCCCCGTTCTTCAGGGCGGGGCAACAATCAATTTTGCTTTCAATAGCGGTTAATGCGAGAGGAAAGTCATACTGCCACTTTCTGTACCCGTTAAACAGTGGCGGCGTGACTTATGCAAATACCTTGCTTTTTTTTGGGGGCTACGAAAGGATTTTTTGAATCGCAATAACAGATTAACTTTTTTTTCAGGCAGTTAGTTCAGCTTTTTCTTTGCCATTTAATAAAAAAATCGGATATTTGCACCCCAATTTGGGAAAAATTATTTATTCATTTAAAAATTAGTTAGTTATGCCAACTAAGATGAGATTGCAACGTTTTGGTAAAAAGAGAAAGCCTTTTTATCATATCGTAATTGCGGATGGTCGTGCACCACGAGATGGAAAGTTTATTGAGAAGATAGGTACGTACAATCCCGTCCATAATCCTGCTGTTATTGAGCTGGATTTTGATAAAGCCGTTCAGTGGCTTAATAATGGTGCTCAGCCCACCGATACGGTTAGAGCCATTCTTTCGTACAAAGGAGTGCTTTACAAACATCACCTGTTGCGTGGTGTTGCCAAAGGTGCCTTAACCGAAGCCGAAGCTGAAGCTAAATTCCAAACATGGCTTACCGAAAAAGAGGCCAAAATTGATGCTAAGCGCAAAGGTTTGGAAGAAAAGAACAGAAACGAACGTAAAGAAATTCTGGATGCTGAAACAAAAGTTAAAGAAGCTCGTGAAGCTACGTTAGCTAAAAAACGTGCTGCTGAGATTGAAGCTGCTAAACCTGCTAAACCTGTTGAAGAAGCTAAAGAAGAGGTTGAAGAAACCGCTGAGACTCCTGCTGCCGAAACTGCTCCTGTTGCTGAAAAGCCTGCTGAGGAAGCTCCTGCTGCTGAAGAATCAAAAAAAGAAACTGAAGAAAAATAAACCTTTAGTTTTTAAAAAAGCAAAAACCCCGGATGAAATTCATTCGGGGTTTTTTGTTGTCGATAACCCTGTTATAAAAGAGATGCTTAAGCCCGGTTGGATTTTAAAAATAATATTGTAATTTGACCAGGTCAAAAAAACAAGTAAATCTTTACACTAATAAAACATAAAATAATGCAAAAATATATCCTGTCACTCGATGCCGGAACCACCAGCAGCCGCGCCATATTGTTCAATCATGCCGGCGAAATTGTAAACGTTGCCCAGGAGGAGTTTGAACAAATTTACCCCAAGGGAGGCTGGGTAGAGCATAACCCGAATACTATTTGGGAAACTCAACTAAAGGTTACCAAAGAGGTGATGGCGAAACAAAACATTTCACCGAATCAAATAGAAGCCATCGGTATTACCAATCAGCGCGAAACAACTATCGTGTGGAACAGGGAGACCGGTAAGCCCATTTTCAATGCCATTGTTTGGCAGGACAGGCGTACCGCCGGATTTTGTGATAAGCTCGTGGAGCAAGGTTTGGAAAAGAGGGTTACTGAAAAAACAGGACTGGTTATCGATGCTTACTTTTCAGGCACTAAAGTAAAATGGATTCTAGATCATGTGTCTGATGCCCGTGCGCTAGCCAAAGTAGGTAAGCTGGCTTTTGGAACGGTTGACACTTGGCTGGTGTGGAATCTGACAGGGGGTAAATTGCACATTACCGATGTGAGCAACGCGAGTCGTACACTGATGTATAATATTAAAACTTTGGAGTGGGATCAGGAATTATTGGAGATGCTGGATGTTCCTGAAGAGATACTACCGCAAGTTAAATCGAGTAGTGAAGTTTATGGGCACACTTCTAAAGAACTGTTTGGAGCTGAAATTCCAATCACGGGCATTGC
>QMPP01000005.1 GCA_003650425.1 Bacteroidota bacterium
GTGAGCAAAACCGGTAAGCAACTGCCCGTAGCATACCTTACCCAGCCATTTTGGATGCTTACTCTTACCTGGAATACTTCTGGGGGTAAACACAAAGTTTCCGAAAGTATTGGCAGGGAAGCCATATACTTGAAACGGAAAATCAGTACCCCGTCCTACCGAAACAGAAGTACCCTCAAAAAAACAAAGAGAAGGATATAAGTAAACCGATTCCCAATTAGGAAGATTGGGCGAGGGGGCTACTTTTAATTTCACTATCATATTATGCCGGTAACCCCACATTTTAATTACCCTTAAATCGCAAGACTTATCACCGTCCAGCCAGCCTTCCCCGTTTACCATCAGGGCATATTCACCTATTGTCATACCATACACCACCGGTACAGGATGCATTCCAACAAACGAGCTGAATTTCTTTTCCAATACAGGTCCATCAACATAAAATCCATTCGGGTTGGGACGGTCGAGTATAATTACCCGAACACCGTTTTCAGCACATGCTTCCATGGCAAGACTCATGGTTGAGATGTAAGTGTAAAAGCGGGTACCCACATCTTGCAAATCAATCAGCAAAATATCCACATCTGCCAAATCAGCCACCTCAGGCTTTTTCTTTTTTCCATATAAGGAAATTAGGGGTATTCCCGCGTAGGAGTCGTTGCCCTCTTCAAATCTTTCGCCGGCATCTTTGCTCCCGCGAAAACCATGCTCGGGACTGAATATTGCCACGAGGTTAACCTTTTTTGCAAGCAGCACATCAAGCAAATATGTGTTGCCAATTATCGAAGCCTGATTTACCAGTACCGCCACCCGCTTATGCTTTAAAAGGGGTAAATATTCATCAAACTGCTCAGCCCCTACTTTGATACTATCATAATCTACCAGAACAGGTACTGATGCTTGAGCCATGATAGCCTTACAGGATACGACAATCAACATCAACACTATAACATTGCGACTAATTCTTCCTATATGTTTCAAACAATAACCTATCGACGTACTAACACTCATAAAAATAAGATTAATCAATTAAAGGTACAACAGAACATCTATCTTTGCAAAGAAACCTAAACTTTCATTGCAAAACAGCCACACGTTGAATTTTGAATATTTTATAGCACGGCACATGAGACCAGAGAAAGGAAAATCCTTTTCTCAACCGATTATTAAAATATCCTATATCAGTATCGCGTTGGGACTAACCCTGATGATTGCATCCATTTCCATTGTTGTAGGTTTTAAGCACTCTATCAGCAACAAAGTTATCGGTTTTACGGCGAATCTCCAAATTATTCCTTTCGACAACAATCAATCGTTGGAAGCGCAACCCATGAACATCGACAGAGACTTTATCAAATTATTGCCAACCATCCCTAATGTTAAACACATCCAGTTTGTAGCGCAAAAAGGCGGTGTGTTGAAAACAGAAGATCAAATTCAGGGAGTCGTATTAAAAGGAGTGGAGTCCAACTACGACTGGTCGTTTTTAAGCAAAAATCTTGTCGATGGAAAACTTCCTAAGTTGACAGATAAACGCGACTACGAAGTATTAATTTCGAAAATACTGGCTGACAAGCTAAAACTTAGTGTTGGCGACAAGGTTCGGGTTTGGTTTGTAAACAACAACGAGCAAGGGGCTCGAGGACGTAAATTTACCGTCAGCGGGATTTACAATACAGGACTTGAGAATTTTGACGGTAGTCTGATTATTGGAGATCTTGATGTTGTAGCAAAACTCAATAACTGGAAACCGGGAGAAGTGGGCACAGTAGAGATATTACTCAAAAATCCTGATAAAGTAAAAGCCACCGCAGATGCCATTTATCACGATATACCGTACGACCTCAATATTGTTACGGCCACCGAGCTTTACCCTCAAATTTTTAATTGGCTCGACCTGCTCGATATGAATGTTGTGGTTATTTTAGTACTCCTTATTCTGGTGGCAAGTATTACCATGATATCGACACTGCTAATTCTAATAATTGAAAGAACCTCGATGGTAGGCTTGTTGAAAGCGTTGGGCGCTACCAACAAAAGCATTGGCCGTATTTTTCTTTTACGTTCCACCTCTATTGTACTAAAAGGGATGCTGTGGGGTAATGTACTCGGACTACTTTTTTACTTTGTACAACTCAAATTCAGAATTTTTCACCTGGATCCGCAGTCCTATTACGTTGACTACGTGCCTGTAGAGTTGCACCTTCAACAATTTTTAATGTTAAATATCGGGGTATTCGCTGTTAGCCTGCTAATTTTAATGATTCCTACCTGGTACATCAACAGGGTTACACCATCCAAAGCCTTAAGGTACGAGTAAAATACAAAAACTGCGCACCACAAGCAATTTATCCAAAATCAGATATTAATTATTGCAATCGTAAGTAAAGAAATCGGCAGTGGTGAATCCCGTTTTATAATCTTTAAAAATCTTAACAGGAAAGTTGTTGTCGTTATACTCGAAGGTAGCGGTATAACTTTGAGTGGCCATTAACTCATTACTGGCATTCATAGTCGTAACATCGGTAATATTATTTTTAGTAACAAAAGAGCTGATACCCTCACCATTTACAAAAAAATAATCTAACCCAATACCATAAAAAGGATTCTGTTTGGTATCGAAACCGATGGCCGAGCTGCTAATTAATTTAAGTTCACCTGTTTGAAGTGAATATTCGTAATGACTAAGCTCGACAGTATTGGCCGCCAGGTTATAGAAATATTGATTTTTCATTGTTACAATAACGGAATCATTTACCGGAACGTTCATCGAAATCTCTTTCAGCATATCACCTTCAAATCCTAAAAGGTAATAACCGAATTGAGTGAGCGTTCCACTTTCGTTAGGTACCTGAACATAAATGGTATCGGGTAATTCTCTGGTATTGTAATGATAAATATATTTTGTGTCGATAGCCGTATCAGTAGAAGCAAAAACAACCTCATGCAGTATTCCGTCGTTATAAGTAAGATCAGCTCTGTCGTTTACCGTGGTTCCATCGTAATTATACAGGGTGGCACTTGAAACCAAATGGTCGGCATTATACTCGAATTTTGTCATCGAATAATCACTATCAGTTTGAAATTCTGTAATATAGCACTGTTTTCCCAGCGTCGTACCATGATCTTCCTCCTTCTTGCAGGCACTAAAAGCAACAGCTATCAAAGCTACCAATACCAATACTAATCCTCTATTTTTCATAAAACTAAATCTTTACTTCTTATTTATTATTTGATGTCTAAAAAATCAAAACGCAAAAATAGTCAATCTATTACAACCTCCATAAGTTTAATTACAGAAGATGTTTTAGGTTTATAATATATCTTTGTCGTATGGGAGAATCAAAAACAATACTTGTTACCGGTGCGTGTGGTTTCGTGGGCACCAATCTTGTAAAGTACCTGTCAGGTATTCAGGAATTTGATAGAGTAATTGTTTGCTGCCGCGACAGAAAAGTGGCAGCCACCATCGTTAAAAGCCACGACAGGCTTATTTTTACTGAAGCGAATCTGGCAGACCCCTCGACCTACCAAACCATATTCAAAATTCACAACCCAAATTACATTATCCACCTGGCCGCCATCGCACGGTTCAAACAAGGAGAAAAGAACCCGGATGCAACGGTTAAAATTAATTTTTTTGGCACCATCGAGTTGCTTAAGCTGGCGAAACAATTTAAAACAAAGAAAGTTTTGGTGGTCTCTTCAAATCTAGCCAGAAACCCCAAGGGAGTAACGGGAATTAGTAAATATCTTACCGAAGCGTACATTAAAAACATACAGCCATATCCCGAAGTATCCTGTATTCGGCTACCCAACGTAATCGACAGTCCCGGCGCCGTTACGCTGCTGTTTAAAGAGCAAATTAGAAAAGGATTGCCTATCACCATTACCGACAATCGCATGTCACGGAAATTTGTTACGCCGCAGGAAGCTGGCAACAACTTGGTTTTTGCCCTTCTCAACGGGAATCATGGAGACCTCTTCATCAACAACAAACCCTCCACTCCCATTGTCAATCTGGCACAGAAAATGATTGATGAATCAGGCAAATCGATACCCATCCAATTGATTGGCATGCGTCCCGGTGAAAAGTTGCAAGAGGAAGATTATCCGAAAGGGAGTGTTGCAGCTACATCGAACCATTATCTTTATCGACTAACGGAAGAGCAGCATTCTGTAACAGAACTACAAAAAGCGATTGGCTTATTAGCTAAAAAGGTTCATAATAATTTAACAGATAAGATTAAAGCCACCTTTCATTTGCCGTGAGTTTCTTTATTACTTTTGCATTTCACAATTAAAATCAATCTTTTGACAAAAAGAATTAAATCATATCTGTTGATAATACTGATGTTGTTCGCCTTTTCGGCAAAAGCAACCTACCTGTTAATCCCCATGGACGACACGCAAACCAACCATCTTAAAAGTTATGGGGTGGCATTTTGGGTTCTTCAACAAGGGGTTGATGTAGAGTGGCTTTTAAATTATCGAGGAGGAAGCTACCTGATACCTTATCACCAATTGTTTGAAAACGAATGTGTTGTCAGAAATATTAGCTTCGAAGTCATTTCAGATGCGCAAGCAACCTCCATCCGGCAGGAAATTGCCCAACCCGACATTAACATGGACATTGTTAAACTTAATAAAGTACCTCGAATTGCCGTTTATTCACCAAAAAATAAGCAACCTTGGGATGATGCTGTTACATTGGTGTTAACCTATGCCGAAATTCCTTACGATGTTATTTATGATGAAGAAGTGTTAAATGGCGTTTTGCCAACCTACGACTGGCTGCATTTGCATCACGAAGATTTTACGGGACAGTATGGTAAATTTTGGGCTCACTATCGAAATTACCCCTGGTATCAGGAGAATGTACGGGCAGCTGAAGAGATGGCACACAAGCTGGGCTATCAAAAAGTATCGAAGTTAAAATTGGCAGTAGCTGAAAAGATTCGTGATTTTGTACTGGGAGGCGGTTATCTTTTTGCCATGTGCTCGGCAGCTGACAGTTACGATGTGACGCTGGCCGCACGTAATACCGACATCTGTGATGTGATGTTTGATGGTGACCCCATGGACGCAAACGCACAACAAAAACTCGACTATTCACCCTGTCTGGCCTTTAAAGACTTTAAAATTGTTACCAGTCCCATGGTTTACGAAATCTCGAACATCGATGTAACCAGCACTCGTTCAAGAAACATCAATAAAACAAACGACTATTTCACGTTGTTTGATTTTTCAGCTAAATGGGATATTATCCCAACTATGTTAACCCAGGATCATAAAAAAATCATTAAAGGATTTATGGGACAAACTACCGCCTTTAATGAAGATGTGATCAAATCAAACGTAATCATTATGGGAGAGCTAAAATCAGCCAACGAAGCACGATACATTCATGGCGAGTTGGGTAAAGGATTTTGGACCTTTTATGGCGGCCACGACCCTGAAGATTATCAGCATCTTGTGGGCGACCCACCCACCGACCTCAACCTGCATCCCAACTCAGCCGGCTACCGCCTTATCCTGAACAATGTACTTTTTCCGGCAGCAAAAAAGAAAAAGAGGAAAACCTAAAAGAGGATACGGAAAAGTGTTAGTGGTTGATGAACATCCTTTTATCAAAAGAAAATTCTTCCGCCTTTTGAATGGTAACGTTATTAAAATCCTTATGACCGGGATTAATGAGGTAATTAAAATCACCTTGTACTACTGCCGATGGAACTTTAATTGTTAGGTAATTATTTTGTTTGAGCAGCTTATCACCAATAATCTGAGTGGCTCCCGTGTGAGGAAAAGATTTCCAGTTTGGCTGAAGGGATGCCGGTAATATTTCATAGATAAGTGCATCATCCGGAATTTCGATGGTTACAAGAAAGTAATCCTCAGGCACAGTACCAAGCCCGGTATGAACTGCAATCTCCGCTACACATAATGCTCTCGAATCACCCGCATAAATTACCGATACCCCTTTGCTGTTCCACCGGCCACCCGCAATTTCCGCCCCTTTTCCCGACAGGTCACGTGCAAATTTAGATTTGGAAAGCCTAAATACAATCATGCCAAAATACCGTATTGAATGCGGGTAAGCTCATCTTTTAACATTTGAATACCAAAAGAGCTATCGAGCAGGCTTTTGGGTTTAACACCACCCAAAGCAACATTGTTGGTATTTAACCAACGATTGAACCTTTCCTGAGAACCAAAGACTTCAATTCCAAACTTGTTGAGCATGGTTATCTCGAGGATTTTTTCGGAGGCAGTAGTACTAAAAGTAGCCTTATCTTTTTTATATCGATTAAGCGAGCGCTCCGACAGATGCAAAAACTGCGACCACTCACGAAGTGTGAAAGGAATACTTTTAGCAAGACGTTCAAAAAAAGAATAATGAACGCCTCTTTTTATAGCATTGATAAGCATAAAAACGTTGCCGTCATCAAGGCTGGAATAGGCAACCATTGGTTCGTGTATTTCATCTGTTTTTAACATCTTTTTATTGTTTTTACAAATATACGTATTTTTTCTTGTTTTGTTACGTCATGTGTCGTTTTTCTCAAAAAGAAAAAAAAAGAAACTGTTTAAAAAGTCAGAAATTGTGTCATACTTCGACTCAGTATGACAAACCGGTTATACCTTTTAAACAGCCTCTTCTAATTGACTGTTATGCATTTTTGTTGGCTGTTAAACTACTACATGCTACCCAACATTTTGCCTGGATCAACCCACTCGGTAAATTCCTCGTCGGTTAAAAAGCCCAGCTCCAAAGCAGCTTCACGCAAGGTAGTACCTTCGCTATGCGCTTTTTTAGCAATTTTAGCAGATTTCTCATACCCAATATGGGTATTCAAAGCTGTTACCAACATTAACGAATTATTTAAAATAACTGTAATCCGTTCTTCATTGGCTTTAACGTCTTTGATGGCATTGTTCGCAAACGAAACACAAGCATCACCTAACAATCGTGCCGACTGTAGTAAATTAGAAATCATGACCGGTTTAAATACATTTAGCTGAAAATGACCCTGCATACCACCAACCGTAATGGCAGCATCGTTACCAATTACCTGAGCACAAACCATTGTCAATGCCTCATTTTGCGTAGGATTAACTTTGCCGGGCATAATAGACGATCCGGGTTCATTGGCTGGAAGGCTGATTTCGCCTATGCTACAACGAGGACCAGATCCTAGGTAACGAATGTTATTGGCGATATGCATTAAGCTAACGGCCAACTGTTTTAACGCACCCGAAGCTTCAACAACAGCATCGTGAGCCGACAAAGCCTCAAATTTATTGGGAGCCGTTTTAAATGGAAATCCTGTAAGCTCTGCTATTTTTGCAGCCACTTTTTCAGCATAGCCCTTTGGTGTGTTAAGCCCTGTACCAACAGCCGTACCGCCAAGTGCCAATTCTGATAGGTGATCTAGTGTATTTTTCAAGGCTCTCAAACCATATTCAAGTTGTGCTACATAGCCTGAAAACTCTTGTCCTAAAGTCAACGGAGTGGCATCCATCCAGTGCGTCCTCCCCGTTTTAACAACATTGGCAAATTCTTTGGCTTTTTTATCCAAGGCATCGCGTAGTATTTCCACACCGGGTATGGTTGTTTCAACAATCATTTTATACCCTGCAATATGCATGGCAGTAGGAAATGTATCGTTGGACGATTGTGATTTATTTACATCATCGTTAGGATGCAGAAATTTTTCTTTGTCAGTAAGATTTCCACCTTTGATAACATGTCCGCGGTTGGCAATAACCTCATTCATATTCATGTTCGACTGGGTACCTGAACCTGTTTGCCATATTACCAGAGGAAAATTGCCATTGAGTTTACCTTCAAGAATTTCATCGGCAACCCTGCCAATTGCATCTGCTTTTTCCTGTGGCAAAACACCCAGATCGGCATTTGTTAAAGCAGCAGCCTTTTTCAGATAGGCAAATGCTTCAATAATTTCGTGAGGCATTGAAGCTTCGGGACCAATTTTAAAATTCATTTTTGAGCGTTGCGTTTGAGCACCCCAATATTTATCGGCAGGTACTTTCACTTCACCCATTGTGTCGTGTTCTATTCTGTATTCCATGATACTATTTTTTTAAAAAATTAAAATAACTCATTAATATTTTCAGCCGGGTCGCCCCAAACTGCCTTATTATCTTTAACAACAATCGGTCTTTTTATCAACTTTTGATTTTCAACCATAATTTTTACCCACTCCTCATCGGTAAAGTTCTTACCCTTATAGTTTTGCTTATAAACGGCTTCCTGGGTACGAATCATCTCCTGAGGTTTTTTGTTCAGTTTCATTAATAACATGGTAAGTTGCTCTTCCGTGAGCAGAGTTTTCAGGTATTCTACTACTGTAAAATCTTCTGTTTTATTTTTTAGAAGCTCAAGTCCGGCACGTGATTTTTTACACCGCGGATTGTGATAAATAGTAATCATAACATCATTTATTTATAATAGAAGCAAATGTATGGAAATCTATTTTGAATCGCACTCTAAATAGGGTAATCCTACCTGTTTAGAAGCGTTAAATTTTGTGAAAACAGGAATGGTGGGTATTTATTTAACGAAGTTGTTTAAAGTATAAATACTTTTTTAAGGGTAATTCCATGTAAATCAGAAAACAAATATCTTTTTTATAACTCCTCCTTTGTTTTCCCTCCAAAGAGGGAAATAATGGAATTTGTTTTCTGATTTACTATGTATTTAATAATTTTGACACCGCCATCTTTCTTTCGAGTTTCAAAAGATTTAACCGGTGGCCATAGAAGGAATAAAAATTATCATCCCTGATCTGTTCCCCCAAACTCCATCAGATAGGCTTTTATAAAGTCGTTCAGCTCTCCATCCAATACTGCCTGCGCATTGGAGGTTTCATAATTGGTTCGTAAATCTTTTACCAGTTTATACGGATGTAACACATAAGATCGGATTTGTGATCCCCACTCAATTTTTTTCTTATTTCCCTCAATATTTGCCTGTGCTTCCTGCTGCTTTCGCATCTCTATTTCATAGAGTTGTGATTTTAGCATTTTCAAAGCTTTTTCCCGATTTTGTCCTTGCGACCGGGTTTCCTGGCATTCGACCACGATGCCTGTTGGCTCGTGGTGCAATCTTACTGCCGTTTCAACTTTATTCACGTTTTGCCCGCCGGGTCCACTCGAGCGAAAGGTATCCCAGGTAATATCAGATGGGTTAATGTTTATCTGTATGGAGTCGTCAACAACCGGGTAGATGTAAACCGAAGCAAAAGAGGTGTGGCGCCGGTTAGCCGAATCGAACGGCGAAAGGCGAACTAAACGATGAACTCCGTTTTCACCTTTTAGATAGCCAAAAGCAAAATCACCATCAAACTCCAGCGAAACCGATTTTATACCGGCTACATCACCCTCTTGATAGTCGAGCTCCTTAACTTTAAAACCATTTTTCTCGCCCCAGCGAATGTACATACGCATAAGCATCTCAGCCCAGTCTTGGCTTTCGGTGCCTCCCGCCCCGGGATTAATCTTCAGAATGGCATTAAACTTATCCTCTTTACCTCCCAGCATTTGCAGAAACTCCAGCTCTTCGACCAAAGTAACAGCTTCATGGTACTGTTGATCAAGATCGGATTGTTCGGCTTCACCGGCCTCAAGAAATTCCTGGAGTACAGAGAGGTCGTTAAGCAGGCTTTCTACCTGTTGATATTTTGTAACCCAGCGTTTTTTTTCCTGAATATCCTTCAGTATTAATTCTGCTTTTTTAGGGTCATCCCAAAACCCGGGAGCTTGCGTTTTCTCCTCTTCTTCCTCTACTTCGTACTTCTTTTTATCGATGTCAAAGATACCTCCTCAAGGCACCCAGCCTCTTATACAAATCTTTTAACCCCTCGGGAGTAAACATATTTTTTAAATTTTTACTTAGACAATTTTACCATATCAAAACAGTTAGGAAATTGCGGGTTTACCACAAAACCACCGTTTTTGTTAATCCATCCCCACAGTCCACCCGTACGAACCCGAGCCATGCCGCCATTAAAACTTTTTACTTTCTCGAATTGTGGAGTTACCACTAATTTTCCATGTTTATCAACAAAACCCCACACCTTAGCCTGACGCACTCCTGCTCTTCCCTCCTGGAAATCAAGAACGGCTATAAACTGAGGGTTAATGGCATACTTTCCATTTTTATCGAGAAAACCCCAAACTTTGCCAAGTTTTACAGCAGCCATCCCTTCGTGAAAATCTCTCAACACCTCAAATTGCGGATTGATAACAAAGTGGCCTTGTTCGTCGATGGCACCATATTTACCTGCCGACCGTACTACGGCAATACCATTGCTAAAAGGGCCGGCTTTATCAAATTGTGCATTGATAACCCAGCTTCCGTTAAGATCGATATAACCCCACTTTTTGCCCATCATGGCAGGGGCAATTCCATCGTTAAAGCTTTTTATATGAACGTATTGGGGGTTAATAATATAGTTACCCTCCGATGATATATAGCCCCATTTGCCGGCTAACCTGACCATAGCTCTGCCATCATGAAAATCACGAACCGACTCATACTGCGGATTAATGGCAAAGCTTCCATTTTTATCGATAAAACCCCATTTTTTAGCCACTTTAACAGCTGCAAGTCCTTCGTGGAAATCCTTAACAACAGTAAATTGAGGCGTTATGGCAACAGTACCATCTGCGTCAAGAAATCCCCATAGCTTACCCACTTTAACAGCGGCGAGGTTTTCGCTAAAGCTGCGCAGATGTTCAAACTGAGGATTTACATACCAATTACCTTTTTCGGTAATAAAGCCCCACTGTTTATCTTGTCGGGCGGCAGCAATATACTCTTGAGAAAATAGAGGAGAAACGGCAAGAAAGACAAATAATAACAGGAATGATTTTTTCATGACACAATATTTAAGTTAAAATTATTTTCAGTATTGACCCTTAGCAATAGCTATCCCGATCTTCAATAGGCTAAAATAAAAAAATATTAAACATAAAAGAGCTGTGAGCCTAAATTGCTTTGTTTCTTAATAATGTTTGATGCCGATCGGGGCCAATGGATACCATGCTAACCTGAACGCCGGTTTTTGCCTCCACGTAATCAACATACTGTTTCAGCTCAGCAGGTATCTTGTCAAACAATGTTACACCGGCCAAATCTGTGTTCCAACCTTTTACTTTTTCGTACCGGGGTTCGATATCACCTTCAGTCAAGTCGTAGGGAACCTCATCCATTAGCATTCCGTTTATCTTGTATTGGGTAGCCACATTAATTGAATCAAAGTCACCCAACACATCAGCTTTCATCATCATTAGATCGGTAACTCCATTAAGCATGATGGCATATTTTAACGCTACCATATCAAGCCAGCCGCAACGACGCGGCCGTCCGGTAGTAGCGCCAAATTCACGACCAACTTTCCGGAGCTTCTCGCCTGTTTCGTCGAAAAGTTCTGTTGGAAACGGACCACTTCCCACCCGTGTACAATAAGCTTTAAAAATACCATAAACACGCCCTATTTGCGATGGCGCAATTCCCAGACCGTTACAAACACCTGCTGTAATGGTGTTGGACGAAGTAACAAACGGGTAAGAGCCAAAATCGATATCAAGCATGGTTCCCTGCGCTCCTTCGGCCAATATCCGTTTCCCGCTTTGAAGTGCTTTATTAAGATAGTATTCGCTATTAACCCATTGGATTTCCTTTAATACCTCCAACGATTCGAACCACTTTTTTTCATACTCCAAAAACGACATCCCTTCGATGGTAAATTCTTCGAGATTAAATCTGTATTGCCGGGCGATGGCTAGATGTCTGACTTTAGTTTGATCGTATTTTTTTTGAAAGTCAGCATGGTTAAGGTCACCAACACGTATGCCGTTTCTACTTACCTTATCAGTATAAGTAGGCCCGATACCTTTTAAGGTAGAACCAATTTTTTTGTCTCCTTTAGCAAATTCGTAAACGGCATCCAACATACGGTGAGATGGCAAAATAATATGAGCTTTACGCGAAATAAGTAAATTGGTTTTAACACTAACACCACTTTTTTGCAGCTCTTTTATTTCATCATTAAAGATATAGGGGTCAATGATAACCCCGTTTCCAACAACATTTATGGTGTTTTTATTAAAAATACCGGAAGGAATGGTGTGGAGCACGAACTTTTTATTATCAAATTCAATGGTATGGCCGGCGTTGGGACCTCCCTGAAAACGTGCTATAATATCGTAACCGGGCGTCAGCACATCCACTACTTTACCTTTGCCTTCGTCGCCCCATTGCAATCCTAAAAGAACATCTATTTTCATGTGTTTATAATTTTGTATTTATCTTATTATTCAGACTTTATGTTTTGTCATGTACAACAACGTAAACGTTCGTTAGCATACATTAAAAAACCCTGTTTTGCACAGGGTTATTTTTTAACAAAAATAATTATTTGTCCTCTAGAAAGGAATTAATTTACGAACTACTTATAAACAAAAAAAATTATTCTTCTATTCCTTCTCTTCCTCTTTTTTACATTTTCCATAAAAAGTAAGAGAGTGGTAGGTAACCTTGACACCCAACAACTCTTCAACAGCTTGCTGAATTTCCTGAATACGCGGGTCACAAAATTCAAGTACTTTTCCGTCCTCAAGGCAAACAAAATGATCGTGTTGTTTAAACTTAAAGGAGCGTTCAAACTGTGCACAGTTATTTCCGAATTGGTGTTTGGTAACCAAATTACAATCAAGTAACAGCTCAATGGTATTATAAAGAGTAGCACGGCTAACCCTGTATTTGTTGTTTTTCATTCTGATATAGAGTGTTTCTATATCAAAATGCCCCTCGGTAGCATAAATCTCTTTTAAAATAGTAAACCGTTCCGGTGTTTTACGATGTCCCCGCCCCTCAAGATATTCAGTAAAAAGTTTTTTGACAGCGTCAAATGTATCTTTCTGTTTTTTGTTTTTCATACGTCCTATTTTTAAGGCGTAAAAATAACACTTTAAATTAATTTATAATAATTTAAAATAAAAAAAAGTAAAGATTTAAATTTATTCTATACGTTTAACCTTAATCACCTCTTTAATTTTATGCAGGCTTTTCATTACATTTTTTAATTCATCAAGCCCCTTAACGTATAGAAATATCTGAACTTCAATCATTTCACCAATAGTTACCAAGTCAAATTTACGGATATTCAAATTATATTCATCGCTTAAAACAGTAGATATCATTTTAACAAGGCCTTTTTTATTTTCCGATACCAGTTTAACACCAGACAAAAAGTTTACCCCGATATCTTTTCCCCAATTGGGATTAGTAATTTTTTTGCCGTATTGCGACATATACTTGATGGCAACATCGCAATTAGTACGATGAATCTCCATGAGTTTATTGGGCCAGCTAATACTAACAACATCATCGCCGGGTATGGGATTGCAACATGAAGGAATAATAAATTCGATGGCATCGCTTTCGCTACCCTCTTCGATGTACAGATTTTCCTTTGACGTAGCTTTTTCGATACTGTCTGATTTTTTTCCAAACAGCATATTATTTGTTAAAATACTGGGAAAGTGAAACCAACCTGATTTTTGTTCCACGCCAAAAAGGACTTCTTTTATCTCTTTAGCACCTAGCTTATTGGTTGCCAGTAAGTAAAAAAAGTTTGTTTTGTCGGATAAATTTAACTTTTCAATCAGTTGTTCCACATTGCACTGTGGGTGTTCGGCTTTAAGCTGTTTGCAAATTTTATTAAATTTTTCCTCTCCCTCTTTTCTAAACTTTCTACGCTTGTTTTTTACCACTTGTTTAATGCGAGCCTTGGCTCGTGCCGAAACCACAATATCAAGCCACTTTTCGGTAACTTTATCAATTTTAGAGCTTATTATTTCCACCTGGTCACCGGCTCTAAGTTCAAATTCTATCGGCTTAAGTTTACGGTTCACGTTGGCGCCGATACACTTATTCCCCAGGTCGGTGTGGATGGTATAGGCAAAATCGAGCACGGTGGCTCCCTTGGGAAGCGGTATCAAATCGCCGGTGGGCGTAAAAACAATAATTTCCTCGGTTACCAGATTTTTCCTGAAAACATCAATAAAAGGAATGGCTTCATCGTTAGCCTCTTTAAGCAGTTCACGTGTTCGGATTAACCATTTTTCGAGTCCTTCCTGATCATTTTTGTCTCGATATTTCCAAAAAGCAGGATAGCCACGGGTAGCAATCTCATCCATTCTTCTGCTCAATATTTGTACATTAACCCAGTCACCACCAGGAAGCATCACCACCGTATGAATAGCTGAATATCCATTGGTTTTAGGCTGAGAAACGAGGTCGAGAAGCTTGCTATTGTTGGAATGAAATAAAGTGGTAACATCAGCATAGGCAGTCCAGCAGGCTACTTTTTCCTGCTCAGGTTTTGTATTTACAATCAGCTTAACCGTAGGTATTAAAAAAACATCTTTAAAAGTGAGCTCATTGTCGCTCATGTTTTTCCAAATAGAAAATGCCGTTTTGTTCCGAAGCTGAATTTCAACTTTACCCGGGGAACTTGCATAATACTCTTCCAGCGGTTTTTTAAAGCTATTAAATTTCTGTTCCAACTTAGGGCTATATTGCTTTATTTGATGACTAATTTGCTTATAAAAATCAGGATTACTGTATTTAAATGAAAGTTCTTCCAATTCCGATTTGATATCATAAAGCCCAAGACTATTGGCAAGTGGAGCATAGATGTATCGTGTTTCGGAGGCTATTTTTAGTTTTTTGAGTTGTGGCATAGCATCAAGAGTCCGCATATTATGCAGCCGGTCGGCCAATTTTACCAATATCACCCTCACATCATCGGACATGGTATAAACCACTTTTTTTAAAGTCTCGGATTGGTTGGTACTGTATGCTGTTTCGGAAATCCCCTCAATTTTTGTCAAGCCATCAATGATGCGTGCTACTTTGTCACCGAACATTCCCTCTACATCTTCAAGGGTAAGATCAGTATCTTCAACGGTATCGTGAAGCAAGGCAGCAATGATGGAAGTGCGACCCAAACCTAAATCACCCGCAGCGATGGTAGCTACTTCAAGCGGATGCAAAATAAAAGGCTCGCCACTTTTACGACGCATGTCTTTATGTGCCTCGGCAGCCACCTTAAAAGCTTTACGTACTTCCCACCTGTCTTGTGTTTCTTTACGCGTATGCCACACCTCGATAAGTCGCCTGTACCGGCGAAGAATCTCTCTCCTCTCTTGCGCTTCAGCAAAATTGGGTTTAATATGGTCTGATTTCTGTTTCATTGATATTGCAAAATTAAGCAAAAACCCACCAGCTATTATACTAAAAAAAAAATCAATTTCTGATAATTTTTATTGAATCTTTCAAAAGGCAGGAAATCAACCGCCACTGCTCACAAAACATGGGTTGCCTGAGCGGGACGATAAGGAATAGGCCAAGATGTTTGCTCAAAGAATAAAAAACCTTAGATACACAAAACAATTGGCATTACCTTTGCATAATTTCATACTTTTGACTTTCATTTAAACCGAGTCGATGAAAAGGATTTCTGTACTGTTTTTTTTAATGATTACAATGGGATTGAAGGTGTATGCAACACATCAACGAGCCGCAGAAATTACCTATAAACACCTGTCAGGACTTACTTACGAGTTTACCATTACCATGTACACGCGCACCTCTAGTCCGGCAGATGATACCCGGACAACAATGCCAATAATTTGGGGCGACAACTCGTCGGAAGAGATTCCGCGGATTGTATGGACTGACTGGGATGACGATATTTCGTTAAATGTTTACAAGGGTGAGCACACTTTTCCGGGACCGGGAACCTATACTATTTCGGTGGAAGACCCTAACCGTAACAATGGCGTGGTAAACATTCCGAACTCGGTAAACGTACCCATTTACGTAGAATCAACACTAGTGATTAATCCTTTTTTAGGTTACAACAACTCAGTGCAGCTCCTCAACCCGCCCATCGACAAGGCATGTGTTGGCAAACTTTTTATTCACAACCCGGCGGCTTACGATCCTGACGGCGACAGCTTATCATACAAACTGGCTGTATGTAAAGGAGCAGCGGGATACAATATTCCGGGTTACACTTTCCCCATGGCTTCCGATTTTTTTAAGCTGGACTCGATTAGTGGTAATATGATTTGGAAAAACCCCATGTTGCAGGGCGAGTACAACGTGGCATTTGTTATTGAGGAGTGGCGAAGTGGAAACCTGGTAGGAACGGTCAGACGCGACATGCAAATTACTGTTGTTGCCTGCGACCATGATCCACCCGACATTTTTGCCCTTGATGATACCTGTGAAATCGCTGGTAATTTTTTAACTTTCCCTGTCACCGCTACTGATCCAGAAGGCACACTGGTAACCATCACGGCTTTTGGAGGCCCTTTTACGCTGGCGGATAGCCCTGCCCAAATAAACCCTGATCCCGGATTAGGTACCGGAACAGCACATACTCAATTCGAGTGGGACACCAAGTGCTCACACATTCGAAAAAATACCTATAACGTGGTTTTTAAAGCCAAGGATAACGGGTATCCTGTTAACCTGGTGAATTTTAAAAATAGTGCTGTTAAGGTTATAGGCCCCGCCCCGGAAAACCTGACAACCACCGCGCTGGGAAACGGGATTAATCTGGATTGGGACAAAGAGCAGTGTGCCAATGCCACAGGTTATAACATTTACCGAAAAGTCGATTCATCCGGCTGGGAGGCAGGGTTTTGCGAAACAGGCGTCCCCGGATATACAGGTTTTAAGTTGATAGCAACTATCGACGGAGTTCATAACTCCGAGTTTCGTGATGACAACCTCAGCAGCGGGCTTAATCACGGGATACGATATTGTTACCGTGTTACAGCTACTTTTCATGATGGTGCCGAGAGTCTAACATCGAACGAGACATGTGCTTTTTTAAAACGTGATGTTCCTATTATAACCCATGTTACCAACGATAGTACTGATATTAACATCGGAAGAGTTTACATTATCTGGGCTAAACCTACTGAGCTGGACACTCTTCAATATCCCGGTCCGTACCAATACACCCTGTTCCGCAACAATGGTGTTTCATGGAATAATCCGGTAGAGGTAACGGTACTCGATGGCATGAACGATACCACGTGGCTGGATGCCTCGGTAAACATGAACAATAATAACCTGCCATACAGTTACCGCGTTGATCTCTCCAGCAAAACAGTTGGATTCATCGATAGTTCGCAAGATGCTTCTTCCATATTTTTAATACTACATCCTTTTAACAAAGCCTTGCGCTTGTCGTGGTCGTTTAAAGTGCCATGGATTAACGAAAAATACATTATTTACAGAAAAAACCCAGGAAGCAATAACTTTGTTCTATTGGATACCGTTGAGCAGCCAACCTATTTTGACAGAGGGCTGGAAAACCACCAACAATACTGTTATTACATTAAAGCCATCGGACATTATTCGGTATCCGGGATTATTGACCCGTTGATTAACTTATCTCAAATTGCCTGTGGGATTCCCGACGACAAAGAGCCTCCCTGCCAACCGGTTTTAACGGTTGCGACCAATTGTGACAACAGCGAAAACACCTTATCGTGGAATCTGCCTTACGACAGTTGTAATTACGATGTGGCCAAGTATGTAGTGTATTACTCTCATCCGGGAGCCGATAATTTATTGCCATTGGACTCGATTGCCAATCCTTACGACACCACTTTTGTTCACAGCAACCTCAACAATGTGGTTGGATGCTATGGTGTTATCGCGGTTGATTCCGTTGGAAACCGAAGCGATATGTCAGATATTATCTGCGTTAATTACGATGCCTGCCCCGCCTGCGACCTGCCCAACGTTTTTACCCCCAACGATGACAATTTTAACGACCTGCTCAGACCCATTACCAAAAACCCCAAAGCCACGATAGATCATATTGAACTATCAATTTTTAACCGATGGGGAGTGGAAGTATTTTACACCGAAGACCCGGAAGTTAAATGGGACGGAAAAAACCAACGAACAGGAAAGCTACTACCCGATGGTACCTATTTTTATAAATGTACTGCTTTTGTTGTATCGAACGACGGGTTAATTACCACCCACCTGCAAGGCTCAATTACCATTTTAACAGGGAGGTAATATTATTTAGGCTAAGTGCACCGCAACGGAAAGAGTCTGAATGAAATAGTTCGTTCTGCAAGACTTTCACAATAGCAAAATATGACAGACTATTAAAAAAGAAGCAGCGTTAAGCTACAGCGGTATTTGTACCATCTGGCACACCCCGTCGCGCAACCCAATTTACTTCCATATTGTCAGGTAGATGCAAGAAATAATATTACTTTTGAGCCCCAAACCAAATTTATTATGCGAAAGTTTTCCGGTTTTATTGTATGGCTTTTTGCTTTTGCTGCTATTTTCTCGTATCAACAAGTCGAAGCTCAATTTAATTTTGTGGTAACACAAGCCACTTCCGATGCAGAAGTTGAAGCTTGGGTTGATACCATTTTTTTAGAAGGCGTTGAGCCGCAGGCTATCAACAACATCAGTTTTAGTGGTGATTACAGAGCTGTTGGCCATTTTACAGGGGGATATTTTTTTGGGTTTACCACGCCGGAAGGACTTGTTATGACCTCAGGATTGGCTGATGACGTAGATGAATCAAATGTTTGTAATTCGGGCGCTAACGCAAGCACCAACAACAATGGCGTTGACGGCGATCAGGATTTATTCAAAGCTGCCAATAACACCTCATCAAACGATGGATGTATTATTGAGTTTGACTTTAAGCCTACGGCAGATACGGTTAGATTTAGTTATGTATTTGCCTCGGAAGAGTACCACGATTATGTTACCGCGTCGTACAACGATGTTTTCGGTTTCTTTTTAAGTTCAAAAACACCGGGCGACAGTTTGGGACCTTATTCAAACAACTCTAAAAATATTGCCTTGGTACCGGGAACCAATCTTCCTGTCAGCATTCACAATGTAAATTTTGGAGGAGGGGGACAAACCTGCACAGGAAAACCAACTGGATGCACCAATTGCCAATACTTTAACGACAATAGCCAAAGTACTGATCCAAATTTTCAAAAATTTGTTTACGATGCCTATACCACAGCTTTTGTTGCAAAAAGTGCTGTGCAACAATGCAAATGGTATCATATTAAGCTGGCCATTGGTGATGCGGGAGATGCCGTTTTCGATTCAGGGGTACTGCTTGAAAAAGGCAGTTTCAACCCAGGTAACGTAACAGGAGATGTTGAATTTGATCATCCCACGGTTGATTCCTTGATATATGAAAGCTGCAACAACCACCTCGCTATTCTCTATTTCAGAATTGCCGAACCCATGGGATTCCCTTACACTTTTCCCTTTGAGGTAGCCGGATCAGCCACACGAGATGTGGATTACAGTCTTTACACCACCACCAGTTCCGACTCGGTGTATATTCCTGTTGGCGCCCTGTACGATTCAATCATCATCCGCCCTTATACCGATGGTGAAGTTGAAGGCGAAGAAGATGTAAAAATTATTTACAGTCCGCAAATGTGCAATTCTTTTTCTGCACACAAAGATACTTCTGTTATTATTATTGCAGATAATCCTGCTTTTCCTGATACCGTTCGATTTTATTATACCAAATGTGAGGACACGCTTAACCTAACCTTTGCCGACATGGCCGGTGGAGTTCCTCCCTATAAATTCGATTGGCTTGAAAACGGCTCATTTGATTCCGATCCTTATGAATACAATATCTCAGGAACAGACACTTCCGTTGTTTATTGTCTGCTTTATGATACCTGCGGTCATCAGGCAGAAGATTCAGCCATAGTTATTGTGCCTGAAATAGAGGTTACGGCAGGTCCCGACAAGGAGATGTGCAACGACCCTTCAGTTACGCTTGAAGGTGTCTCCGACGAAGCGCAATATTTTTATTGGACAGCCACTCCAAACGACCCATCATTATCAGGACAGGAAAATATTCCACAACCGACCGTAAGTCCTACCACCACTACCGAGTATGTGCTAACAGCTTCCGACAATTGCACCCATCAGGAAAAAGATACTACCATGGTTTTAATGAACGGTGCAGTAGCCAATGCATCCTCAAATGTTAACGAAATTTGTATTGGCGATTCGGTAGTAATAACAGTAAATGATGCTGCCACTTATCAATGGAGTGCTACACCACCTGATGGTTCGTTGGCTGGACAGGACACCAACCAAACAATCGTTGTTTATCCACAGCAAAACACCACTTACGCTATTTCGTTGGTTAACGATTGTGGTTATTCAGCCGACGATCAGTTGGATATCGTGGTTCATCTGCTGCCCAATGCCAATGCCGGTATTGATGATAGTGTTTGTAAAGGTCTCACTTATCTGTTGCAGGCTGCCGGGGGTATCAATTACAACTGGTCTTCTACACCCTATGATGCTACTTTGTTTGCAAACGGACAGGATACACTTGCTAATCCGGTAGTAACTCCCGGCCAGCAAACACAATACACCTATTTAGTATTGGTTACCAACAATCATGGATGTGTTGCCGAAGATTCGATGCATCTGTTTGTTAAGCCGGTACCAACAGTAGACATCACCAATAGCAGCGACAGCATTTGCTTTGGAGATCAGGTAAACCTTAATGCCGAGGGAACAGATATATTACCCACATGGAGTGCAACTCCTATAGACCCCTCGTTAACAGGACAAGAGAATAATATCTCCATTACCGTATCGCCATTGGTTACTACCACTTACACCCTTTCGGCAGTAGCCACCGGTTTCGATTGTCCGGCTACCATTACCAAAACCATTGAAGTTATTCCAGAGTTAAAAGCCGATTTCCAGCTTGAACATTCCAGGGTCTGCCAGCACGCCCCCTTTCAGATAGTTTATTCGGGCAATGCCTCCGATAATGCCACTTATACCTGGAATTTTGATGGCGGTGTCGTAAATACCGGTTCCAATGCCGGCCCCATCGATTTGCAATGGGATACCACCGGTGTAAAAACCATTACACTTCAAGTTGAAGAACAAGGATGTATTAGTAATACCGAACAACAAAACGTGGAAGTATTACCAACACCTGTTACCGGTTTTAGTGCTACACCTGTTGAAGGCTGTGAGCCTCTCGAAGTAGCTTTTACCGACACCACAACCAATACCAGCGGGTTTGTAACATACGATTGGCATTTTGGGAGTGCAGGAAGCAGTACAGTCCCCTCACCAAACGTTACTTTCGATAAAGAAGGTGTCTATCCGGTATCGTTACTGGTTACCAGTGATGGCGACTGTAAATCATTTGTGGAAAGAACCAATTATATAAAGGTGTACGATGCACCAACAGCCACTTTTTCGGCTGACCCTCTGGAAACAGTGCTGGATCAGGCAACTATTCAGTTTAGCAACAGCTCAGTTAGTAGCGACACCTTAACTTATAGCTGGGATTTTAATGACGGCAGCAACTCCGGTATAAAAAACCCAAGCCATACTTATGCCGAAACGGGTACTTACAATGTATTGCTCACGGTTGTAACCGACAACGGTTGTGAAGACACGTACTCTACCGAGATTACCGTTCATCCTGATTTTGCTGTTTTTATTCCCAATGCATTTACACCTAACGGCGATGGGTTAAACGATAAGTTTGAAGTTAAAGGAGTAGGTGTAAAAACTTACAACCTCCAAATTTATTCAAGATGGGGTGAGTTAATTTACGAATCCGACAACTTAGAAAAACAGTGGGATGCCGCCAATACTCCCGGCGGAACCTATGTTTACGTTATTCATGCTACAACCCTTTTGGACAAACAAATAGAGGAGAAAGGAACGGTCACGGTTGTCAAATAAGAACCTGAATCCGATAGATAATAAGCAAATATTAGCAGGTAAAAGTGATGCTATAACGCTTCAAATATTTCTATCAACTATCTCCAATGAAATCATCGGCCTTAAGTTTCATTTTTTCAACAAAATAGTGTTGATTTTTTTGTAGATAAGAAAAAGGTTTCTATCTTTGCACCCCAATTTTAAGAGGACATAGCAAAAACGCTTAAGAAACAAATAGATAGATGAATACTTTAAGTTATAAGACGGTAAGTGCAAACAAAGAAACGGTCAATAAAGAATGGATATTGATCGATGCAGAGAACGAAGTTTTAGGAAGACTTTCTTCGGTTGCAGCCAAATTCCTTCGTGGAAAATACAAACCAAATTTCACCCCACACGTTGACTGTGGCGATAATGTAATCATTATCAACGCTGATAAAATCAGACTTACAGGAAAAAAATGGGATCAAAAAGAATACATCCGTCATACCGGATATCCGGGTGGTCAGCGTAGTGCTACTGCTACTGAATTAATGGCTAAAAAACCTACTGCCATGGTAGAAAAAGCAATTAAGGGCATGTTACCTAAAAACAAGCTGGGTAGCGAAATGTTCAGAAACCTTCATGTTTTTGCAGGCGCCGAACATCCTCATGAAGCTCAAAAGCCAAAGAAAATAAATTTAAAATCAATTAGATAAGTTAAGAAATGGAAGTTGTAAACACACTTGGCAGAAGAAAAACTGCCATTGCAAGAATTTACCTCTCAGAAGGTGATGGTAAAATTGTTGTTAACAAACGCGACTACAAAGAATATTTCACAACCGCTACCTTGCAGTATGTTGTTGAGCAGGCTTTCCTACTTACCGATAACACGGGTAAATATAACATAAAGGTTAATTTAACCGGTGGTGGTATCAAAGGGCAAGCAGAGGCACTCCGTCTTGCTATTTCAAGAGCGCTTATCAAAATTGATCCCGAATATCGTGGAGTATTAAAAGAAAACGGATTACTTAAACGTGACCCGCGTATGGTTGAACGTAAAAAACCTGGTCAGCCAAAAGCCCGTAAACAATTCCAGTTTAGTAAACGATAGAATTATCCTTATTATCGGAACGAGTTTAGTATCCAAATTGCTGAAACTCCCGCCTATGGCAGGACTATTCAGCAATTGTTTTTAGTGAATGTAAACAAATTAAACAATTAAAAAATGGCAAAAGTCACTTTCGAAGAAATGTTAGATGCTGGTGTACACTTTGGACACCTGAGACGTAAATGGAATCCTAACATGGCTCCTTACATTTTCATGGAGCGTAATGGTATCCACATTATCGACCTTTACAAAACCCAGGCTAAACTGGATGACGCTTTAAAAGCATTAAAGCAGATTGCAAAATCAGGACGTAAAGTTCTTTTTGTTGCTACCAAAAAACAGGCAAAAGATATCGTTGCCGAATCAATTAAAAAAGTTAACATGCCTTACGTTACCGAGCGCTGGCCCGGTGGTATGCTTACCAATTTTGCAACCATTCGTAAAGCAGTTCGTAAAATGACTGCCATCGACAAAATGAAAACCACCAGCTCGTGGAATAACCTTTCAAAGCGTGAGCGTTTGCAAATCGACCGGGAAAGAGCAAAACTCGAAAAAAACCTTGGTAGTATTTCAGATATGAGCCGTCTTCCTGCTGCTTTGTTTATCGTTGATATCCTCAAAGAAAACATCGCTGTTGCCGAAGCACGTAAACTAAATATCCCAACCTTTGCTATGGTGGACACTAACTCCGATCCAACGCTTATCGACTTCCCCATTCCTGCTAATGACGATGCTTCTAAATCTATCTCACTCATCATTAATGCAGCCGCACAGGCAGTTGGCGAAGGATTAGCCGAGAGAAAAATGGCTCGTGAAAAGAAAGCTGCCGAAAACCACGAAAAAGAGGCTAAAGCCGCTGCTAAAAAAGAGGAAGCTCCTGCCAAAGCAACAGATGCTCCAAAAGCTGAGAAAAAAGCAAGACCGAGAAAAACGGTTGTAAAAAAACAAGATAAATAATTTAGTAAAAAAGATTACGAAATGAAAATAACCGCCAAAGAAGTAAATGAGCTGAGAAAGGCCACCGGAGCCGGAATGATGGACTGCAAAAAAGCACTTCAGGAAGCTGAAGGCAATATGGAAGAAGCCATCGACATCCTTAGAAAAAAAGGACAGAAAGTTGCTGCTAAACGAGCCGACCGCGAAGCCGGTGAAGGTGTTGTACTTGCTAAAGTTAGTGACGACCATAAATTTGGTGCTGCTGTTATGATTAACTGTGAAACCGATTTCGTTGCTAAAAATCAGGACTTTATCGACTTTGTTAAATCACTAACCGATTTAGCTGTTGCCAACAAAGCTAAAAATGCTGACGAACTGAACGCATTGATGCTTGACGACCGTACTGTTGCTGAAGCCATCACCGAAAAAACAGGTGTTATTGGTGAAAAAGTTCAGCTGGGCGACTACCAGATTGTTGAAGGTGAAAGTGTTTACTTTTACGTTCATAATGGTAACCGAATTGCTTCAATCGTTGCTTTTAATAAAGCTGGTGATTTTGCTGAAGCAGGAAAAGACATGGCCATGCAAATTGCTGCCATGGATCCCGTAGCTATCAATGCTGACCAGGTTCCTGAAGAAGTAAAACAACATGAAATTAATATTGGAATGGAACAAGCACGCGCAGAGGGAAAACCCGAAGCTATGCTCGAAAGAATTGCCATAGGTAAACTGAACAAATTCTACAAAGACAATACCCTCTTAGCACAGACATTCATCAAAAACAGCAAGCAAAGTGTTGCTGATTATTTGAAAACTAAAGATGCCGACTTAACGGTTATAGCATTTAAAAGACTGGCACTCGCAGTATAGGTAGGTTAATAAACTGTTAGTTTAAAGCCATGCAATTGTTGCATGGCTTTTTTTTTTGCCTTTACTGCGGGTCAACATCCGTTTGAACCATTACCGACCGATACTTGGTGTACTCCCGAAATTTTTCGAGCACCTTTTTTAAGTAGGACTTAAAAACTTTTTGATTTTGATCAGCCCTGTTTTTTAATAAAATTTGATTGATGTATTTATTACGTATCCTTGAAACCATAGGATATTCCGGCCCAAACACCCTGTTTCCAAACACCGCTCTCAACTCTCGGCCGAGCGTGGCAGCGGCTTCTTCCACCTTTAACCTGTCGGTATGCTTTAATGAGATTCGTATCAGCCTGAAATAGGGGGGGTAGTTAAACTTTTCTCTTTCCACCATCTCCCTTTTAAACATACTTAGGTAATCGTTACGCAGCACATCTTGAATAATAGCATGCGAGGGTTTCCACGATTGAATAATAACCTTACCCTGTTTATCTTTCCGTCCTGCTCTGCCACTCACCTGTGCCATAAGCTGAAAACTGCGCTCGTGTGCCCTGAAATCGGGATAGCTGAGCATGTTGTCGGCATTTAACACACCTACCACATGCACGTTGTCGAAATCGAGCCCCTTGGTAACCATTTGGGTGCCCGTCAGAATATCGGTCTTCCCCTTTTCAAAATCTTCAAAAATCCTTCTAAAAGCATGTTTTGACCGGGTTGTGTCCAAATCCATCCTGTCGATATGTGCTTCCGGAAAGAAAGCCTCCAGTTCCTCCTCTACCTTTTCCGTGCCAAATCCCTTTAACTTCAGGTGAGTGCTGCCACAATCGTCGCAACGACCCGGAACAGGCATAGTGTATCCGCAGTAATGACATTTTAACTTTCCCAAATGCTTGTGATAGGTAAGCGTAACATCACAGTTTTTACAAACGGGTGTCCAGCTGCACTGTTCACACTCCAAACGTAATGAAAAACCACGTCTGTTTTGAAATAAAATTATCTGGTGCTTATTGGCCAGGGCATCTTTTATCTGATGGATAAGAATGGATGAAAAATGAGAACGAATCAATTTGCGACGCACCTGATCCTGCATATTAACCACGATGATTTCCGGCATCTTAACATGGCCATACCGCTCACTCAACTCCACTAAACCGTATTTCCCCTTCAACGCGTTGGCATAACTCTCCAAACTAGGCGTTGCCGACCCCAATAACACGTGGGCTTTATGCATTAATCCCAGGTAAATAGCCGAATCGCGGGCATTGTATCTGGGTGCCGGGTCGTATTGCTTGTAAGACTGGTCATGCTCCTCATCAACAATAACCAATCCCAGGTTGGTAAAGGGTAAAAACATAGCCGAACGCGGCCCCACGATAACGCTGTATTGGTTTCCATCGGGGCTCAGCCCTGCCACACTATTCCATATTTCCACACGCTCGTTAAGACTGTATTGCGAGTGATAAACACCCACCCTGTCGCCAAAATACTTTTGAAGCCGGCTAATTATTTGTGTGGTGAGTGCAATTTCGGGTAACAGGTACAAAGCCTGTTTTCCCTGGTCGATGGCTTCGGTGATAAGCTTGATGTAAAGCTCCGTTTTTCCGCTGGAGGTTACGCCGTGTAACAGGGTTACTTTTCTATCATTAAACGAAGTGATGATTTGTTGGTAAACATCTTTTTGGGCTTTGCTGAGCAGTATGGATTCGGTTGACTTCTCGGGCATGTTTCCTGCTTTCAGGCGGCTAACCTCTTTCATCTGCGATTGGAATATTCCTTTATCCACCAGTGCCTTCAGGGCTGAGACTCCTCCTTCCGACTGCTTTAACAAAACCGATTGCTGTACCCATCCGGGCTCGCTGTTATTGAAACCTGTCAATGCTAAATATTTCATCAACAATTCCAACTGTTTAAAAGCTCTTTTGGAAAGTTCATCCATCAACTCCTGAAGAATTTCCTCATCAAAAACCTCGGGAGCAACCCTGACAAATTTCTCGGTTTTGGGTTTGTAGCGCTCTTTCAGCTCCTCCTCCATGACTACCATTTTTTTATCAATCATCGATTTTAACAGCGGCAGCACTTTACTATATCCCACCACCCCGGAAATTTGGGAAACAGTCATAGCTTTATTTTCCAAAAGCGCTTCGGTAATACGGTATTCAAAATCTGACAGAATTTCACGGTCGAAAACAAAGCCTGGCGACAGCATCACTTTTCCCTCGCTGGAGAGGCGAAAGGCCGAAGGCAACGCGGCATTGAGTACGTCACCGGGATGTGCCAGGTAGTAATCGGCCATCCAATCCCAAAACTTCAACTGCATATCGTTTACCAACGGCTTTTCATCCAAAATGGAAAGGAGGTACTTTGCCACCCCTTTTTTGGGTGGATTTTGATGAATGGCTTTAACAATACCGGCATAAATCTTTTTCCTGCCAAACTGTACCGCCACCCTGTGACCCACCTGCAGGAACTCATTCCAGTCGTACGGAACCCGGTAGGTAAACGAGCCATCAAGCGGCAACGGCAATAAAACATCAGCAAAAAGGGTTATTCTTTCCATTAAAAGCAAAAGTAAACAATAGTAGGTTAACTTTCGCATGCTAATAAATCTGGAAAAACATCAAATTACCCGATGGATATGGCTCGATGACTGCTGATATCACAACCGGTAATATCGAATATCGGAACACCGAATAATGATTTTAGAAGTAACTCCAAACTCTCAACTCCCAACTCTAGGCACTTTAGGCACTCGAAGTACTCCAGGCACTTTTGATCGCAGATTAACGATTTCAGATTTTTGATTTTCAACTCTCCACTCTTCACTCTTCACTCCCGACTTTAGGCACTCGAAGTACTTTAGGCACTTTTTCGTAAATTGTAAATAATTAATGACGTAACCCGAAAGTTTCAATAATTAACTTAAAAGGCAAAACCAATTCCTCCTTCAATTACAATTCCCGAACCAAACGAAATATCCAGTGACCTTTTCATATCAGAAGAAACCGTTCCTGAAGTAATTTTATAGTTATCGGTTAGCACTAAGGCATACCCCTGTTAAAAAGAGTGTAGAATCCTTTTTTAGCCATGTACTCAAAACCTACGGCGAGCTGGATAAATGGTGATTCCTCTACCTTCATTTTAAAGGGAGCATCGTTGTTAAACGCATCTTTTTGCTCAAACTCGTAGGGTGTTCCGAAGCCATACATAAATCCCAATCCCACGAATGGAGTAAAGTTTTTTACCTTAAACAGATATCTTCCGCGTGCTGAAGTTTTAACCCCCACGGCGGAAAGACCAATTCCCACATCAATGGCTATCTTGGGTACAGGATAGTAGCTTAAGTTAGCGCCAAATCCTGTCAGTCCGTTCCACCCCATATTGAACCATACAGCCGTTTTACGTACATCGCGAATGGGAAGCTGTTCTGTATTTACTATTTTTTCGCGAGATAGATTTTGATAAGTGGTTTGTGCATTAACCTCAACTCCTGCCACGAGAAAGCCAATAAGTGCTATTAAGGTTATTTTTTTCATAGGGTTAACTCAATAGCCCTTTAACAATGTTCGAGATAGCCTTGTTGTCAGCCTTGCCGGCCAGTTGTTTGGCGGCTATACCCATAACACGTCCCATGTCTTTCATTGATGAAGCACCGGTATCTGCCACAATCTTTTCAATAATACTTTTTACTTCTTCTTCTGACATCTGCTCGGGGAGGTATTTCTCGATAATAGAAACCTGATATTCTTCTTCTTCGGCTAGTTCAGGACGGTTTTGTTCGCGGTAAAGAACAGCGGACTCTTTACGTTGCTTAACCAGTTTTTGCAATAGTTTTAATTCAACACTTTCAGGAATTTCGCCATCAGCAACATCCTTGCCTGTTTTTTCGAGCAGTAGTGCTGCTTTTATGGCTCTAAGTGCTTCAAGCTTGCGTCGATTCTTTGCCTTCATTGCCTCTTTTAAATCGTTATTGATTAATTTTTCCAGTTCCATAGCGATAATTTTTAAATTTAACGAACAAAGTTAATGAAATGAAGCGAGAACAGTTTCACGAATCAGGAATTTGTTTTTTATATTTTCAGATTTTTTCGCTTGCGAAAGGAATTCTGTTAAAAAAAAGCAGCCACGCATAGGACGTGGCTGCTTAAGTGAGAAGAGTAACAATCTCACTAACCTAATTTAATCTACATTATCGTGTAAAAACGAGTTTCCTTTGTTGATAACCGGATTGTTGTTCTCGTCGCTGCCCAGCGTATAGCGCGAAATATTTTCTTCTGATGAAAGTGTTCGGTTGTCAATTTCTACCTTGCGGCGCTGGTATGCCGGAACCTTTTCCATTTCGGCAAGGTTGGAGCTGCTAAGCGAACTTAATCCCTTTAACTTTTTTCGCCGTTCTTCGGCATGCTTCACCTCTTTTTCATCCTTTTGTTCAACAGGTGCAAGGGTGTTTTTAACTTCAAATTCAATTTCATCGGTTACCGGTTCGCTTTCAATTTTTTTTTCAGATACCGATTCCTTTACGGGAATCTCATTCTCTTTTACAGGAGTGGTTTCAAACAGGTCGTGAACTTTTTTGTGTATGGGTGGCTTTGTGGCTTCCTTTGCAGGTGCTGTAAAAGCTGCTTCCTCTTTTGGTTTTTCTTTTGAGATAAGCGTGGATTCTTCAACCGAAGGTGTTGCCGGAGTTTCATCAATCACTTCTTCACGTGGAGAAAATACCGGCTCAGGTGCCGACTCAAGGTCGATGACAACCTTGTTGGGGTTTTCTTCCGTATTGCGTTTCTTCTTGTTGAATCCAGTAGCAATAATGGTTACGCTGAGCGCATCGCCAAGGCTTGCATCGGTTCCGTTACCCCAGATAAGATTAGCACCGTTGCCAGCCTGACTTTGAACGAAGGTCGTGATTTCTTCAACTTCATCCATCATCAGTTCTTTTTCGCCCGTGATAATATGCAACAGAATATCGCTGGCACCGGCAATATCGTTATCATCCAGCAGCGGTGAGTTTAACGCTTCCTGGACAGCACGGGTAGAACGGTCTTCACCTTCGGCCTGAGCCGAGCTCATGATAGCCTTGCCGCTTTCATTTTCGGTCATAACGGTTTTTACATCCTCAAAGTCAACGTTTACATATCCCGGAACGGTAATAAGTTCGGCAATACCTTTGGCAGCTGTCTTCAAAATATCATCGGCCTTGCCAAAAGCCTGGGTAAGTGATAGGTTACCGTAAACTTCGCGCAACTTGTTGTTGCTAATAACGATGAGCGTATCAACATGCGATTTTAATTCTTCAATTCCTTTTTGAGCCAGGTTCAATCTTTTTTGGCCTTCCCATTCAAATGGAAGCGTTACAATACCTACCACCAGCACGCCCATCTCTTTGGCCACCTGTGCGATGATGGGTGCCGCTCCGGTTCCTGTTCCGCCACCCATTCCGGCAGTAATAAACAGCATTTCGGTTTCTCCGGTAAGTGCCTCTTTTATCTCTTCCACCGAATCGATGGCAGCCTGACGGCCTACATCGGGTTTGGAACCGGCGCCCAGTTTACGGTTTCCAAGTTTTACCTTGATGGGAATGGGACTGTTGTGCAGTGCTTGTGCATCGGTGTTGCAAACTACAAAATCAACCCCTTTGATGCCTTGCTTAAACATGTAGTTAACGGCATTGCCACCACCACCACCAATACCTATCACCTTGATGATATTGGGAAGCTCTTTTTGCTCAAATTCAATGGGGGCTTCCATTTCAATGTTATTTTCAAAAACTTCTTCATTTAAAGGAGTTTCGGGCTTGCGTTGGCCATTTTCTTCAAATTGGATTAAGTCAGAATTCATATTGTTACTCTTTGATGTAAAATTAAATGGTTTTATATTTCTTTTGTTGTTTCAAACATAAGGTTATTAACATACTTTCGTTAATTGATGGGTTTGTTATTGACCCATGGCGGAGTCGTCTTCGAAAAAGGCTTTAATTTTATTTAAAAAGGAGGTACCCGGTTCAATATATTCCCTTCTTTTTTCTTTTTTTGAACCAAGACCGAAAAAACTTTTGCCTTTGCCTTTTCCTTTGTCCGAACCCGCTTCTTCGTCCAGATTGTTTTGAATTTCGGAACGGCGGACACCTTCAATAACCAGTCCGATGCCGGTGGCAAACATGGGAGCTGCCATTTTATCGCTGTTTTTTCCCGAGAGGTACTCGTTGGGATAGCCGATACGCGTGTCCATGCCGGTGTTGTATTGTGTAAACACATCCATGTGTTTGAGTTGCGAACCACCCCCCGTTAGCACAATACCGCCAATCAATTTCTTTTTAAAGCCGGAGTTTTTAATCTCAAAATCTATCAGTTCGATAATATCTTTTAACCGTGCTTCAATGATGTTAGCAAGATTTTTCAGCGTAATCTCCTTGGGTGGGCGTCCGCGAAGACCCGGAATGGCCACCACCTCGTTATCGCTGTTTTTCTCGGCCAGTGCTGAACCAAATTTTAGTTTCAGCTCTTCAGCATAACGCTTAATAATGGAGCAGCCTTCCTTTACATCTTCAGTAATTATTTCGCCGCCAAGAGGGATGACAGCCGTATGGCGAATGATGTGATCCTGAAAGATGGCAATGTCGGTGGTGCCGCCGCCAATGTCAACCAAAGCCACACCGGCTTCTTTTTCTTCATCGCTTAAAACTGCCATGGACGAGGCGATGGGCTCTAATATCAACGCTTCCACCTCAAGGCCTGCCTTTTTTACGCAGGTGTAAATGTTTTTAGCGGCAGCCGTTTGCCCAATGATGATATGGAAATTGGCTTCCAACGTAGAGCCCAGCATACCACGCGGTTCGCGAATGCCCTCCTCGTTGTCGATAATATAATCCTGCGGGATAACATCAATTATTTCTTCACCGGGCGACATATTTAGCTTGTACATGTCCATTTTCAACTTTTCAATCTCCGCCTGGCTAATCTCCTTGTTCGGGTCATCCCGGATGATATTACCACGGTGTTGCTGACTGCGGATGTGCTGCCCTGCAATGCCCACGTGTACCGCTTTGATTTCAACTTCCGACTCTTCTTCGGCAATCTCAACTGCCTTGCGAATCGATTTTACCGTATTTTCAATGTTGGCTACAACGCCTCGCTTAACGCCTATCGACTCGGTTTTGCCATAGCCCAGGATTTCAATTTTGCCAAATTCATCTTTTTGCCCCACGATACAGGCAATTTTTGTAGTACCTATGTCAAGGCCAACAATAATGTCGTTTTCTATGTTTTCCATATCGCTATTTTTTAGTGCACACTATTTGATTTCTATATTTAAGGTTTACTGTTTTATAGGTATCCCAACCTTCGTAAACCAACGATTTTTTATAAAAGATCACCAAATTCTCCAGCTTGTGCGTCAGATTGGTGGTATCTCCTAAACGAATGATCTGATTTCCAACCACAGGTATCAGATCGAACTCATGCCGGCTGTTCAGATAAACCTCACTCAACAATGATCTTAAAAATTTATACCGGTTAATTCCTTTTGAAATGGCCAATAACTTTTTAAGGTCGCTCTTTTTGTAGATGGTATCGTTGATATTGTTGTAGCCATGAACGGGATTGGTTTGGATATAACCGTTGGCAATAAGCAGATGTGGAGCATAATGGTTACTCAACGGTAATATTTTGCCCTTCTCATCCAGATAAAAACTCTTTCCAAACTGATTAAAAACCCGTAATACCGGTTTCGATTCCAGTATATTGATAATCAGGTTTCCTTCGATGTCGGTATAGGCATCAATTTTATCAATCCATGGTGTTTGTGCCAGGCTGTCTTCAATAAATTCGAGGTTCACGTCTTGCAGCCGAATGGTGTCGTTAAGGTGACTCTCAACACAGCTAATAATCTCATCCCTATTCAAAAACCCTTTTTCGCCATCGCGCGACAGATGTATCATTACCTTTTGCAAAGGCTCCTGTTCATGTTTCAGGTAAACATAAATCAGCAGTGTCACCATGGCAATAGTGAATGATAAAAAGAGTGCTATTTGAAAAAACCGTTTCATCTAATTAATTAAAACTTTTTTAATTTGTTCAGGCATCAGTCCAATGTCGCCGGCTCCCAATGTTAACAACACTTGTGGTTTATTAACAGACAGATATTCAAGCAATTTTTCCTTTGTCAGCTGCTTTTTGTTGGGGTTAGTGATTTTGTCAAAGATAATTTTTGAAGTCACACCGGGGATGGGTTTTTCGCGAGCCGGATAGATATCAAGCAAGATAATTTTATCGAGATGGTTAAGGGCAGCGGCAAAATCTTCGGCAAAATCTTCTGTTCTGCTAAAAAGATGTGGCTGAAAAACGCCGGTTATTACCTTTTCGGGATAGAGCATCCGGGCTGCCTCGATGGTAACCCTTAACTCGTCCGGGTGATGGGCATAATCGTGAATATATACCCGTTCGCTGGTTTTAATGTGATAGTCGAACCGGTGCTGAACTCCTTGAAATGATTCCAGACCCGATTTTATTTGATCCGCATTAAGTCCTAACTCAAAACCGATGGCAGCAGCTGCCAGGGCATTTTCAATATAGTGAAGACCAGGAACCGAAAGCGTAATGTTATTTACTTTCTCCGAACCATGAATCAGGTCAAATACAAAGTTTCCGTTTTCTACGATGATATTTTCTGCGCGACAATCAGCATGGCCACGTGCTGAATAGCTAAGTTTTCTGCCGGTGCCGGTTTGTAAGCGCTCTAGTCCTTCATGATAAATAAGTAAACCATTGCTACCGAGTCGTTGGGCAAACTCAACAAAGGTATTTTGCAGCTCTTTTTGGGTTCCATAAATGTCAAGGTGATCGGCATCCATGGAAGAGATTACGGAAATATCGGGGTGCAGTTGTAAAAACGAACGATCATACTCATCGGCTTCCACTACAAAAACATCGGTTTGTTCTGAAATAATGAAATTGGAGCCGTAATTTTTAAGAATACCGCCAATCAGGGCTGTTAGATTCTTTCCGGCATTTTTTAACAGGTGCGCTGCCATGGCGCTGATGCTGGTTTTGCCGTGGGTACCAGCAACGGCAACAGTAAAATAATCTTTGGAGATATCACCCAAAACGGCTGCCCGTTTTTTCAGTTCAATATTAGAGGTTACAAAATACTGGTACTCTTTATTCTGTTTTGGAACTGCCGGAGTATAGATAACAAGGTCGAGGTCAGCAGGAATAGCCGAAACATCTTCGTGGTAATGAATGTGCATTCCTTCCTGCACCAACTGTTGTGTTAAGGGTGTTTCCGTGCGGTCGTAGCCGTACACTTCGCAACCTTGCTTTTTATAAAAGCGAGCCAGTGCGCTCATGCCAATGCCGCCAATGCCAAGGAAATATACTTTTTTCGACCTTTTCATCCTTTTTACTTTAACAATTTCTTAACTTCTTTTACAATGTTTTCGGTAGCATCATCCGTTTTGAATGGTTTCAGGTTGTTGATGATGTCCCTTCTTTTTTTGTCTGATTCAACAAGCTCATTAATCGTTTCCACAATTCTTGTTTTTGCCTCCGCTTCACGAAGTAAAATAGCTGCCCCTTTTTCTGCAAGCGAAAGAGCATTTTTAGTTTGATGATCTTCGGCTGCCGATGGTAACGGAATAAAAATGGCCGGTTTGCCAACGGCTACTATTTCAGCAATAGCAATGGCACCGGCTCTGGATACTAACATATCTGCGGCAGCGTATGCTTTATCCATTTCGTATATAAAATCGACTACCTTAATTCGCTTACCAAACGGGCTGCTTTTGGCTGCATTTTTTGCTTTTTCCAACGAAAAAGTGCCGGTTTGCCATATAATTTGAATGCCGAGCACCGCTATTTCGTTAAGGTTTTCCAGGATAGCCTGATTGATACCTCTGGCACCCTGGCTTCCACCAATAATCAGCAACACCGGCCGGTTAACCTCCAGATTAAAATGATTTAACCCCTCTTCACGGGTAGTCTTAAGGTTTAATATCTCCTTGCGGATAGGTGCTCCGGTTATCACCAGCTTGCCGGAGGGAAAATAGTTTTCCATCCCTTCGTAAGCCACGCAAATGGTATTTACCCGTTTACCTAAAATTTTGTTGGTGATGCCAGGATAGGAGTTCTGCTCTAAAATAAGGGCAGGCACCTTTCGGCGGGAAGCCATATAAAGCAACGGGCCGCTGGCGTACCCGCCGGTTCCGATGGCAATATCGGGTTTAAAGTTTTTAATAATCGCAGCGGCTTTCCACAGACTGCTTATCAGCTTGAACGGGAAAGAGAGATTGTCAATGGTGAGCTTGCGCTGAAACCCACTTATCCAAAGTCCGTGAATGGGATAACCGACCCTGGGAACTTTCTCCATCTCCATTCTGCCTTTAGCTCCCACAAAAACGATTTCTGCATCGGGATAATGCTCCTTTAGCTTGTTGGCAATAGCGATGGCAGGGAAAATGTGCCCGCCGGTACCCCCACCGCTCATCAATATTTTTAGTGGCTTACTCATCGCGCTCCTCCCCGGTTATTGCTTCTGCAGCAAGTTTTTCTTTATTCAGTTCAATTTCACGACTCACACTTAAAATAATGCCAATGGCCAAACTACTGAACCATAAAGAGGTTCCACCCATGCTTATCAGCGGCAGCGGTTGTCCGGTAACAGGAAAGAGGTTGACAGCTACCCCCATGTTTATCATGGCTTGAAATACCAGGCTAAAACTCATCCCGATAACCATAAAACTCCCGAACAGCGTGGGTGATTTTAACGAAATACGAATGGCTCTGAAAAAGAGGACAAGATAGAGTAACAGCACAAAAACACCACCTATTAAGCCATATTCTTCGATAATAATGGCATAAATAAAATCGGAATAGGGATGCGGAAGAATGTTTCTCTGGGTACTGTTACCGGGGCCCTTGCCGTATATACCTCCGGTTGCAATGGCTATTTTTGCCTGTTCCACCTGAAAGGGGATTTCGCTTTTGTCTTTATTCAGGAAGTGTTCGATGCGATGTTTCCAGGTAGCCGTTCGCCCCTGCATACCATCAGGCATGTTAAACATGATAAGAATAATGATGGCTAAAATAGTGGCTCCCGCAGCAATCAGGCCTGCCAGGTAAAGTAGTTTAACCCTTCCAACAAAAAGCATAACCAGGCTAATGGTAAACACGATGGCAGCCGTGGAGAGATTGGCAGGCAATATGGCTATCACTACTGCCAATATTGGAACCATCAAGGGAACAAAGGCCGATTTAAACCCTTTGATATTATCCTGCCGGCGCGTCAGCTCACGTGCCAGATAAACGATAAGGGTAATTTTTGCCAGGTCGGAAGTTTGAAAAGTAAGCCCCACCAACGGGATTCTTAATACACGCGTAGCTCCGTTAATGTTTTCGCCAAAAAACAAGGTTATCACCAATAACGGAACGGCAATGTAGAGGGCAATTTGAAAAATACGTGAGTAGTAGGTGTATTTTAGTTTGTAGGCCAAATACATAAGCAGGAGGCCAAAAAACATGATGATGGCATGCTTTATCATGTAATGCATGGTATCGCCACCCTGGTATTTGTAAGCCAGTGTGCCTGTTGAACTGTAAACAGCCAGCAACGAAATAATGCTCAACATCACTACGATGGACCAAATTACCTTGTCTCCTTTTATGTATTTAAAACCGATTTTCATGGTGCTATAGCTCCTTTACCGCTTTTTTAAATTGATCGCCGCGATCCTGATAATTTTCAAAAAGGTCGAAACTGGCGCAGGCAGGCGATAGTAGTACAATCTCACCTTTCTTAGCCAGATTGTAAGCATACGTTACAGCTTCTTTAGCCGATCCGGCATCTACCATTAAATCGACCATATCTTCAAAAGCTGCGTGTAGTTTGCTGTTATCAACACCAAGACAAACAATGGCTTTTACCTTTTTCTTAACGAGCGCCATCAGCTCCGAATAGTCGTTTCCTTTGTCCTGCCCGCCAACAATCCACACCGTAGGAGCTTCAACATACTCGAGGGCGTACCAGGTAGAGTTGATGTTGGTGGCTTTACTGTCGTTGATAAACGTGATGCCATGTACATTGGAAACAAACTCCAGCCGGTGGGGTATGTTTTCAAAATCGGAAAGACTCTGCTTGATGTTCTCTTTTCTTACATCCAACAGCCTCGCTGCCACCGAAGCGGCCATGGAGTTGTAGGCGTTGTGTTTTCCCTGAAGTGCTAACTGTTCAAGTGTCATATTAAATCTGCTTTTATGTATATTTATAATCAATTCATTATTTTCGAGCCATGCGCCGTTTTCCCGTGGGAAGTTGCTGAGCGTAAGGCTGTATTTTTTGGGAATGATGTCTCTTTTTTTTAGCTCCCGGGCTGTAACCGGGTCATCAGCGTTAAAAATGAAGGCATCTTCCTCCGACATGTTTTGAAGAATACGGAACTTGGATTCGATGTAGTTTTCGAAACGGTTATCGTAACGGTCCAGATGATCGGGAGTAAGGTTGGTAAGCACAGCAATGTCGGCTTTAAAATTGAACATGCCATCCAGCTGAAAGCTGCTAATCTCCAACACGTAAATATCGAAATCTGCTTCCGCAACCTGCCATGCGAAACTCTTTCCCACGTTACCGGCCAGTCCCACGTTGAGTCCTGCATTTTTTAAAATATGCCAGATCAACAGGGTTGTGGTGGTTTTTCCATTCGATCCGGTAATGCAAACGAGTTTGGCATGGGTAAAACGAGCGGCGAATTCTATTTCCGAGATAACGGAAATACCTTTTTCCGTTGCCCGTTTCACGGGAAGGGCGGTATCAGGAATTCCGGGACTTTTTATAATCTCCGCTGCCTTTTCAATTCTGTCAAACGAATGTCCGTTTTCTTCAAAATCAATGTCATGATGTGTAAGAACGCTTTTGTATTCAGAGCCGATTTTTCCATAATCGCTTACGAAAACATCAAACCCTTTTTTTTTGGCAAGAATGGCAGCTCCTGTTCCGCTTTCGCCGGCTCCGAGGATGACTATTTTTTTCCCGGACTTCTGTTTTGATTTGCCACTCTTCATTTTCTGTTTCTTTTTGCTCTTTGGGCGTCATTGTGCTTGCGCCGTCATTCACCTTCGCTGTCATTTGCTCGCCGGGAGGCTCGCGCTATTTACTCACTACCCGACCTCACCCTAATTTTTCATTATTCATTTTCCATTCTACTTATTCGTATTTATCTTAGTTTCAGTGTTATAATGGTTAACACAGCCAGCATCATTCCTATAATAAATACCCGCATCACAATTTTGGCTTCGGGATATCCTTTCTTTTGATAGTGATGGTGCAAAGGAGACATCAGGAAAATCCTTCGGCCTTCTCCAAATTTCTTTTTGGTATATTTAAAGTAGCTCACCTGCATAATCACCGAGAGGCTCTCCACCATGAAAATACCTGCCAGCAGCGGTAACAATAACTCTTTACGAATAATAATGGCGAACACGGCGATGATACCGCCAATGGCCAGACTTCCGGTATCGCCCATAAAGACTTGAGCAGGGTAGGTGTTATACCATAAAAATCCTACCGTAGCTCCAACAAAACCGGCAATAAACACGGTTAACTCACCCACATTAGGAATGTACATAATGTTAAGGTAGTTGGAAAAAATGATGTTACCCGATACCCAGGCTAGGATTCCCAACGTTGCCCCTATAATAGCAGAAGTTCCTGCTGCCAGTCCATCCATACCATCGGTAAGGTTGGCTCCGTTTGAAACACCGGTAAGGATGAAAATAACAAATGGGATAAAAATCAGAAAGGCATATTTTTCATAATCATCTCCCAAC
>QMPP01000006.1 GCA_003650425.1 Bacteroidota bacterium
CGTGGGCACCTGACGACTGGGTGAGGTTACGGGTGATGCCATGTTTGGCGGGAACCGTGTAAACATCGCCACGGGCACCAAAAGCTACTCTTTTACCATCGGGGGCAAGCGCCCACGAGCGGATAAGTTTGGAAGCATCTTTCAAGGCGTTACGGCCTGTGATCAAGTCATTTTCGATATAAACAGGTATTTTGGTGGTTACGCCAGTAGAGAATTCATAATTGAACAGCTCGCCGCCATTTTCGTAAATAATGGAATGATCGCCCAGGCTGGGAAATTTAATATCGTAATTGGTGTAGTTAGTAAGTTTGGTGGTTTGTCGGGTGTCGAAATCGTAAACAAACAGGTTCATGGTTCTGTCGCGATCCGACAGGAAATAGACCTTGTTGCCATGCCACATGGGAAAAATTTCCTGATTAACCGTGTTGGTGATGTTGTCCACTTTTTTGGTGTTGAAATCGTAAATCCAAACATCGTCGGCCATACCGCCTTTGTAATATTTCCAGGTACGAAATTCACGGAACACCCTGTTGTAGGCCAGTTTTTTCCCATCGGGGGAATAGGAACAAAATCCTCCCGAAGGCAGGGGCAGCTCTTCGGATAATCCTCCTTCGACAGAAACCTTAAAAAGCTGTCCTTTAAACGAGTTGAACGACTGTTTACGAGAGCGATAAACAATATGGTTATTATCTTCCCAGGCCATTACAATGTTGTTGGGACCCATCCTGTCAGAAATATCATCACGATGAAGGGTGGCCGTATAGGTTAACCGTTTGGGTGTTCCCCCTTCCGCAGGGATAAGAAAGACTTCGGTGTTTCCATCGTACTGGCCTGTAAAGGCAATCTGTTTCCCATCGGGAGAAAAGCGGGCAAACACTTCGTATCCGTCGCTGTATGATGTTAGTTTACGTGCCACACCGCCTGTTAAAGGTACGGTGTAAAGGTCGCCGGCATAGGTAAATACTACCTGGTTTCCGTGCACGGCCGGGAACCTGAGTAATTTGGTTTCGTCGTTTTGTGCCAGGCTTATGCTCCAGAAGAGGAGTGAGGCCAGCATGAGGGTGAATAATTTTTTCATTTTTTTAGAATTTTATTTTTTATTGTTTGTGTTATAATTATGTTTTTCACGCCTACTCCGGGCATGACTATCTCTTTTTTCAGTAGTTGGTTTTAAGCAGCGGCGCACGGCCGTGCGCCGCTGCTTAAAATCCATCAGCCTGTTTTATCATTTATATTTCTATCAATTCAACCTTATTACCAAGGTAAACCAATATTCCTTTAACGGTTTTATATCCAAGTTGGTAAAAAGCCTGCTTGTAACCATTTATCTGCACGATGTGTTTTTTCTCTTTTTCACCGGTTTTATAATCGATGACAACAACCTCGTCATGATTGATTACTACGCGGTCGGGGCGCACGATTTCACCATCTGCTACTAAGATTTCCGTTTCGTTTTTAACAATAACTTCGTCCGAAAAGTAGGCTTTTAATGCCGGATGTTTAGTTACCTCGCGAATAGATATCGATAGCTGTTGCGCTTCCATATTATCAATGACTCCTTTCGCCAGAAAAAGGTTTACTGCCCTCTCAATATCTTTTGTTGTACGAATAGCGGAAAGGATTTCGTGTACCAGTTTTCCTCTGGCACGATGCGAGGCTTCTCCTGTCAACGCCCAGTAAACCTCCTCGGCGGATGCCACTTGTACAGGAAAATCGCCTCCGTTGCTAATCCACTGGCTTAGGGTGATATTTTTTTGTTGTAAGGTTTCAGGGGGATCCAGCTTTTTCAGTTCACCAAATTCGTAGTGTAGCTTGTTATCATCAAATATTTCTGCTGCTTTTAAAAAGCTAATAACCTCTTTTGAGAACTTCTCTTTACTACTTTCAGCTTCACAAACCATAAACAGCGCCTCCACGGGTCGGGTAAAGGCTACATAGGCCAGGTTTAGAAAATCCATACGGGTTTTTTCCCATTCGTGATCGTAGATTTTATTTAACCCCAGGGCTGCCAGCGGTTCCTTACTTAAGGGAAGCAGCGTTTTGGCAAGATCGGGTGCACCCGGAATATTGATATCAGTCCAAAATTCCTCTTTTGAGAGTTTGGTTCTTCGGTTTTGATAATCAAGAATTACCACCTGAAACTTGAGCCCCTTGGCTTTGTGGATGGTCATTATCCGAATGGCATCTTCTCCTTCGGGCATGATGATGTAGAGTTTCTCCTTTTTCTTTTCCCATAACTCCAAAAAGGCATCCAGCCTGTTTTCAAAGATGGCTTCTTTTTCTGTAATAAAATCTAAAAAATAGTTGAAATAGATGTTGGGTGTGTTTGTCTGAGCAATAGAATTGTACAGGTATTCAGCCAATTGAAATAGTGGTTTTTGCTTTAGAATTTCTAATGGTAAATCAATGCCTGCCCATTGAAGGATGTTGGTTACAGCAGTATTGGAATCTGATAAGAACCGAAGTGTCACGCTTTCAAAATCGGCTGATTGATGTTGTATCAACAATCTGGTTTCGATTAGCTCAGCCAGCACTACACTGTTATTTGGTTCCAGAAGCGCCTTTATGACGGTAATGATAAAACGAACTTCCGGCGAGCTTGTCAGAAGCAACGATTCGGAGGAAATCACCGGAATATTATTTGTTAGCAAGTGTGATGCGATTTCAACAGCATCGCTTCCATTATGGGTAAGAACACAAATATCGCGATAGCTAAATCCTTTTGCTTGCAGCGTGTTAACATATCCATTGATGGTTTCCAAACGCTTTTTCTTATACTCTTCTGCTTTTCCGGCTTCTATAAGGTCGATGGAAACATAACCGCCGTCTTGCTTTCCGGAGGCGACTTCCTGATCATGGTTCGCGTAAATAGTGCTGAGCAGGGTTTTGTCGTTATCCGTTGCCAGCGAAAAAAAACGGTTATTGAAATCAACAATCTCGCGGTACGATCTGTAATTGGTTGTCAGATGTTTTTCAACCATCGACTGTGCTAAAAGTGCCTCCCGTTGTTCAAGGTTTGGAAGATCGGGTTTGCCATAGAGTTTTGGCAGGCTTGAAAAGAGCTCAACCTCACCGCTCCTAAAGCGGTAAATGGCCTGCTTGGCATCACCCACCAGCATATTAAAATGACCTGCTGCCAGCGAGTTTTCAATAAGTGGGAACAGATTGTACCATTGTAATACCGAGGTGTCCTGAAATTCATCGATTAGAAAGTGAGTATATTTTACCCCCAGCCGCTCGTAGATAAACGGTGTAGACTGCCCGGCTATGGAATTACTGATTTTTTTGTTAAACTCCGAAATATGAACCTTGTTGGTTCTGACGGTAAAATCGTCGAAAAGCTGCCTGATCTCTTTTAGTAAGGCCACAGCGTAGAGTTTGTTGTAAACAAGTTTAAGCAACAGGTATTCTTTGCCTTTTTTCCGTATTAGTGTAAAGGCTGTTATCAGCTCCTCTTTGATTAGGTCGATGGTGGCTTTGTCGTTGGCCTTGGCTTTGCCGCCATACCAATTGTCAGCTTCCACGTTTTTTACAATCGTTGCTGATGGTGCGATGGTTTTAGTTGCCAGTTTGTTCGTGTTTTTTGAAAAATAAGCTATTATTCCTTTGGAGCCTCCCCGGAAAGCGGAAGCTTCCAGCCCATTGGTTTCAATTAGGCTAAGTGCTTCTCGGGCTGTTTTATTAATGAGTGCTTTTAACTTGTTTTGCTTGGTACTAATCAGCTTTAAGATTTCCAAAAACCGTGTCATTTCCAGTTCCGATAGTTTTTTTATTTCTTCAAAGCCCTCTTCGTTGGTTTGCTTGTTGATAAACTCAATTAGTGGCATTTCGGTATTGTAACTTTTCTCTTGATCGGTGAGCGAAAGCACAAACTCAACCATCACCTCGGTTAATGCCTTGTCATCCCCCAGCTTAAAGTACAAATCTTCAATAATATCGGGTACAATATCATCGCTATCAATCACCACCTCAAAACCGTGGGGCAGGTTTACATCAGCAGCAAACGTACGGATAACGCGGTGCACAAACGAGTCAATGGTACTTACTCCGAAATCCTCGTAATGATGGATAAGATTGGCCAGCAGGGTAGTGGCATTTTGTTGCAGTTGTGTTTTGGAAAAGTGTAGCTTATTGAGTAGCGTTGTTGCCATGGAGCTAATGAGTTTGCCTTCGGAGAGTTCCTGTAGCGTGGTAATGATGCGTTGTTTCATCTCGGCCGCCGCTTTGTTAGTAAAAGTTATGGCCAGTATATGACGGTAGCTCTCGGTATTTTCAAGTGTAATTTTCAAATACTCCAATACCAGTGTGTGGGTTTTGCCCGATCCGGCAGACGACTTATATATTACGAGGCTCATCTAGGGTAGAAAAACAAGCTTAATGGTGCTGGTGCGGTTATTTGCCGTAACTTGTAAAAGGCAGGTGCCGGGGTTCAGGTTCATTTGAAGGGCGTCAAGAGTTATTTCGTGAAAACCACTAACCATCTCCTGCTGTGGCGACTGCCATATTTCTTTGCCTGATAAATCAACTGCCGTAAATACCACCGTACTTTTTTGCTTTAAGTTAAAGCGCAGGGTTGCTGTCGATTTTACAGGGTTGGGATAGATTGCCAATTTTGTAACGATATTTTGTTTTTCATTAACACCCAAGCTGTTTCTGATAGAGTCAGGATATTCTACAACAGCACCTTCGGCGATATCGCGAACCAATAATAAAGGTACTTTTTGATTGTTGCCAAGCCATTTGTACTCGGTGTAAGAGTAGGGGAGGCCAATGCCGGTTCCCTGCGATTCAAGATAAACACTATCGTATTCGGTTACTTCCGATTTTATTCTAATCACATCGAAAGTGCCATAAGGTGTCGTCAGAGTTCCCCAACCATCCACGGTGTTGTGGCGATGACGGTCAACCAACAGGTAGCCGGTGCCGGGAAGATTCATATCTACACCGGAAGCTGATGAGTCGGTATGAGGATAGGTTAGTGGGAATTGATACAGAATATCAGAGTTTGAAAAGGGAGCCGGAATGGGAAAGTTATCCATGGTAAAGGCAAAGCCGGTGTTTTTGTATGCGCTGCTCGTTGATTTAAAGTAGAGGTAGGGCTGCGAAATGCCGGTGCCTGGAAATGAAAAAGTACCTGCCATGTTTACGGCAAAATCGGAGGTGAACATAAACAATAAGCCGGCGGGCGTTTCGCTCACGCTAACAAAGGTGTCGATGCGTTGCTGAAAGGGAATCAGCCCTGAGTAGTCCCAGGTATGGTTTTCTCCGGTTTCGGAAAGGTCGATAATGCCGGGGTTAATGCCAACACTAATTCTTACCGTGTCGTTCTGCTGTGGCATATCACCTTTTGTCAGGGTTATTTGGCCAATGGACGTGCCTGAAAACAGCATAACGGCAGCTGTTAAAATAAGGATATGTTTTTTCATGGTTTTTTTGATTTTCGTTGTTTACGGTTATTGGTAAAAAGTTCTTTTATATTATTAAATTCTTTTTTATAGGCGACACCAACTCCTTGTGTGTAGGGTGAAATTTTATCGTAGTTATTGTAGTAGTACCACGAGTTCACGTTGGAGTGGTTGTAAGCTTTTAGCAGCCATCGTCCATCTTCGGTTATCTTGTATGAGATGTCAACATCACCTACAATGTTGCTGGCATTGCCCTGCGTTCGGTCGTATGTCATGCCGAAATTGCCATTAATGGTGAGCCGGTCGTTAAAAAGCTGGGTTGAAAGGGCAACCTCAAACTCCTCTTGCGAAACGGCATCTCCCGGGCGGTAATTTACCCCGATATCAAATTTATCACTCATCTTCGACAGCATGCTGCTTAACTGGTTGGTAAGGATACTGTATCCCGAGGTGGCCAGATTGACATTGCCCGCATTGCTGTAATTAAAAGTTCCCAGAACAAGCAGCGAAATTACCTGCTCGTTTACAACGGCCGCATTGGTGGTGTCGAGATTGGCAAAGATGCTTCGCTTTAAATCGGGATCGGCATCGGGGATGTCGATGGAAAACTTGATGGTTGGATTCAACAGCTTATTCGTTAACGATATGTAACAATATACATCCAGCTTATTTTTGTAAGAGGCTGTTGAATCGATTATCACTCCAAGGTTTGCCACATTGGTTTTTACCTTGTACAAACCCCTGATATTAAGGTTAGCTCCGGTGGGGTCGCCGGTCCATGATATTTTTCCCCCTTCAACCAAATCAAATCGTTTGCTTACCAGATTCTTAAAAGAAAAATGGAAGTATCCTTTTTTGATAATATAATCTCCAATCATACTAAAAGTACCCTTTGAGTTGGTCTCAATTTTTAATAACCCGTCGCCTTGCGATTCTATTCTTCCCAATTCAGAAGGAAGATAGATGTTTACTTTTGCCTCGGGATTAACTTTCGTTTTTAGCTTGATGTCGTACTCAAGATTCTTGTCGGCAGTTTCAAGATTCAGTTGCTGCTCCTTGGTAATTTTTTTGCTTTTCTTTTCCAAAAGAGAAGAGTCCATGGGAGGTGGAATAAACTGAATGTAATCGTTATCCGAAACGTCGTAAACATAATCCAGGGGAATATTTAAATCGGTTCCCTTTACGGTGGTAGCATCAGCATTAAGCTGAATAGAGCCGGGATCGCCCCACAAATGAATAACGCCAGAAACCAAAGCGCTGCCATAGTACAGCTCGTTCATTTTACGGCTGGTGTTAACAAACAGCAGCTTGTCGGTATTAACCTTGATGTTGTAGCTAAAATCGTTGAAATAGTTGTGTTTTAAGCTGCCGCTAACCACCCCCTTGTTGCCCAATGTGTCGTAAACCACAATGCTGTCGAAACTAATTTCATTTTTCTTAAATTCCAGAAAGTTTGAAAACGAGTACCTGGTATTTAAGTAATTAACAATTAAACTGGCTCTGTCGAGTACTGTTTTTCCGTTAAGAACCGGTTTGGCTAGTGTTCCTGAAATGTCGAGATGTCCCTTGCCTTTTCCTTCGATACCATGAAAAAGGTCGCGTAAAAAGGGGTTTAAAAGTTCAATGTTTATTCGGTTAAAGTCAGCGGTCAGCTGGAGAGCGCTGTCCTCTTTAAACGGGTAGTAAAAGCCATCCAGCGAAAACACTTTTCCGCTTCCTGCATTTCCTGTTTGTATAATTTGGGACTTAATAAAAATCGAGTTGTCGATATTGTTCCAGGTATTCATCAGCCGGGCTTCACCCAGCAGCACATGGTTCAATCCAAAATGATCGATTGTGAGATCAGATACAATGGTGGGATTGTTGTTAAACATGCTTACTTCGAAAATCCCATTGATATATCCATCGAAGTTGATGCCGGTGTTTTTGGTGAGGGCGTCAAAGTTAGAGAGATTCCAATGATTGAATTTTACCATAAGGGAATCACCGTTGACTTTTGGTACTTCGCCCTGCACCGATAATTTAGAGCTGCCCCCTGTCAGGTTTATGTTTTTAAAGTGAACGCCTGACCGGTTAAAAACAATTTTGTTGTTTTGGTCGAGAGACCATAACGTGTCGGAAATGTACACTTTAGCCTGGTCAAAGGTTAACTCACTCAGACTGTCTTGCTGGAAGAAATAGCCTTTAATGTTTCCTTTGTCAAGATGGGTGGTATCAATATTTTTCCACACTACCCCAAAATCAAGCATGTTTTGTAAAGCTGAGGCTTTGATGGTTAAACTATCCATCCCTACCCGTTCTTTATCGTTGCCCGTTCTGTCTTTTAATATCAGGTGAGCAACCTCAAACTGTAGGGATAATTTGTCGCTATTGTTTTTAATGGTTAGGGTATTGTTTTTAAACCGGACATTATTAATAGCCATAAATGAAGACTTAAAGGTGAGATTGGTTTTTTTTCTGGCAAAGTCGATGTCGGCCTTTAGGTGGGAATTATTTTCCATCGTGAAGCCGTGCAGAAACTGCTCTTTCAACAGCTTGTCATTTTTTATGTTGACAGTTAAATGCAGATAGTTTGTTGAGTCGCTGCTCTCATTAATATCGTCATTAATTACAAAGTAGTGGTTAACCAGCGTAATAAAATCATTTTTAAGGCTTAAAAGCTTGAATTGTCCTGAAATCCTGCTGTCCAAAATATCGGATGTTAAAGTAATTGTTTTGGTACGTTGGATGTTGTGTTTGTGGATAGAGATGGTGTCGATAAAATAGGTTGAATCGCCAAAACTTAAATAGGTGCTGTCGAAATCCATATCTGCTACGAGGTTTTCCATCTGGTTGCCCTGAATGGAAAGATCGGCGGTGGTGGAAAAAGCAAAGTTGCTGGTCAGCAGGCCAAGGTTTTTAAGATTTGCCCTGTCAACATCAACGTGCGCCAAATAGTTTCCTGTGCTATCGAACCGAATGCTCCCTTCTGTTTTTATCATCAGGTTTTTATCGTTACAATTCAGCATTCCGGTGAGCTTGTTTTCGTGATAGTTACCTGTAAAAGTTATTGAGTCGTAGATGTAATTTAATATTTGAAGGTTGGTAGTAGTTAGTTTAGCGCTGATGCTGGCATCATCAAAACTGTTTCCATATCCTTTGATACTGCCTTTAATGTCGCCGCTTCCCATCATGTTGTTAAGGTCAAACAGATGTCCTAAAGCCAGTTGTTTTCCTGCAAGGTTGGCTGAAAATAACAGGGTGTCGTTTTCCAGATACTTGAAACTGATGTCCGTAACCAAAGGCTTGTTATCAATTTTCCATTCAAGGTTAGAGGAGAAATCAAAATAGTTTCCTTCAAAGGTTCCGTTTAGCTGAATCACATCGCCGTCATTTAAGTTTTTGGGTATTGGCAGACTTTCGCCCGAAGGGAGTTTGAAATTCCGAATATCACTAAAGTTGGCTGTTAGGTGTCTGATGTCGGCTTTAAGGTGCGTTTTCTTGTATTCTGTAATTTTTGAAAAATCAAAATCACCTTCAAGCCGGGTGGCATTTCCCACGGCTATTTTCATATTTTTTGCCTTGAAGTTTTCAATGGTTCCGGCAACTTCTCCGCTAAAGGTAATGGTGTCTTTCATGGAAAAAAGCACATCGGAGAAATATCCCAAATCAGACATTAACAACTTTGTATTCCGGAAGTTTCCTGTCATCTGAACCGAATCTAGAATATCGTTTAGTTGACCCCAATTGCGATAGTTCATTTGAAAATCTGCATCAATACTGGAGTGGTTCAATTGTCCTTTTAATCCTTTTCCTCTTAAAGTGGTGCCGCTTAAAATAAAGTTTGTGTGGAGATTTTTAGCCGTTAAGCCGCTTTTTTCGCGTGCGGAAAGATTTTCCACCATAAAATTAAGTGAGTCGTCAATAAGTTTGAAATGTTTTATCTTTAGATTGATGGCATGGAAATCCATGTTGCTATAATCCATGGCTTTGCCGTTGCCAAGTGTATCGTTCAGGTTGAAGAGTTGAAAATGTGATTGCTTCAATACAATGCTGCCTATTTCAAGCTTGAAAGGAGCGCGGTGACCGCTGGAAGGGATAGTGTCGGATAGTGAATTGATAAAATATACCAGATTCAAGTTATCTTCATCGCGGTAGGTTCCAAGCCTGAAATCGAGGCTGTCGAGGTCAATGGACTTTGCAATGATACCAAACACCCTGGCATCGGCAAAAACAGGCTTTAGTTTCATTTCGCCAATTTTTATCATCGGATTATTGTGATGATCATAAAGGACAAGTCCACCGGCTTCAATACCGTTAGCCCACGATAACTTAAGCGCGTTGACGTTAAAGCGGTAGCCCGTGTATTGCGTAAGCAGGTTGGTGGCAAGTCTGGCCGAAAAAGTTTGAAAAAGCGGTTGATTGGATAGAAACACCAATCCCACAGGAATATAAAACAATACCAGTAAAAGCCAAAAGACGCCTTGTAATAACTTCTTTTTTATATTTTTGCGACCTTTATCGTTATTCAAAATGAGTATATATATTTTAGGTATTGAATCTTCGTGCGACGACACTTCTGCAGCCGTGTTGCAAAACACCCGTATGCTATCGAGTGTCATTGCCAACCAGGAGGTGCATCAAAAATTTGGTGGCGTAGTCCCCGAGTTGGCTTCACGTGCTCACCAACAGAACATTATACCGGTGGTGGAGGTGGCGTTGCAAAAGGCAAAGATAACCAAAAATCAGTTGAGTGCCGTTGCTTTTACACGTGGTCCTGGATTGCTGGGCTCGTTGTTGGTGGGAACCTCTTTTGCCAAGGCCTTTGCCATGGGGCTCGGTATTCCTATCATCGAAGTTAACCACCTAAAAGCGCATATCTTGTCGCATTTTGTAGAGGATGATGCTCAACAAAATCACCCGGAGTTTCCCTTTTTATGTTTGACTGTCTCGGGAGGCCATACCCAAATTGTAAAGGTGAATAGCGCTTCCAACATGGAAATATTGGGAAAAACCATTGATGATGCCGCTGGCGAAGCGTTCGATAAGGCTGCCAAAATTATGGGGCTTCCTTATCCCGGAGGGCCTGAAATTGATAAGTTGGCCGGCACAGGTAATCCCTTGGCCTTTTCTTTTCCTGAACCACGAATTGGCAATTTAGACTTTAGTTTTAGCGGGTTAAAAACATCTTTTCTTTACTTCCTTCGGGATAGGCTTAAAGAGGATGATGACTTTATTGAAAAGCATAAAGCCGATTTGGCAGCATCCATTCAGCATACCATTATTTCTATATTAATGAAGAAGTTGCGGATGGCTGTAAAACAAACCGGGCTAACCCAAGTTGCTATTGCGGGAGGCGTGTCGGCAAACTCCGGTTTGCGTCATGCTATTGAAATGGAATCGGAAGCCGGCGACTGGAAAGCTTTTTTGCCTCCTTTTAAATATACTACCGACAATGCGGCTATGATTGCCGTGGCAGGCTATTTTAAATATCTCGATGGAGAGTTTACTTCGCAAGATATTACCCCTTATGCAAGGGGAGGCTTTTAACAATGACACCGGATTATTTAATTTTGTCATGAAAATCTAATCATTTTTTGAAGTTTTTTTTACTTATCTTTGAATCGATTTTAAAATGGATAACATTATTGTTAAATAATATTGTATGGATATTAAAACCAGGGTTTTATTACTGATTGGCTTCTTGGCATTAACCATTTTCGGTGCTTGTCACCAAGGAGGTGTAACACCAGGCCCTGACCCTTCTAAGCCTGATTACGATTTCTCGCAGTCATCAAAAGATTATCTCTATTTTTTACCCAACAGTTATTGGGTGTATCAAAACGATAGTACCCTGAATGCCTATTCGGTAAAACTTTTCTCGGCACACGAAGAGATACGTCAAAGTGGAGCCGGTGCTTCCCAATACACGTATAATGCCTATTGGATGTATTATTCAAACAATGATGCCGGGTTACTTAAAGGAGAGCTTTTTTCAACTAACTTTAGTGTGCCCGACGATGTGCCGAATACAGAGGAACGGATTTATTTTGACGATAACCATTATAAAATTGCTTTTGCCCCAATGTATCCTTTCGGACAGCGAATTTTGCTTGGTGGCGAGGAGGGTACTTTTATTAATAAGGAATTTTTGGATGTTATGCCGGTAAGCGACAAAGTGTATGATAGTGTTTATCACTCCATCTCAGAAGATTATACTGCTGCGGCTCCCGATACGGTATTTTATCATTTCTATTTTGCAAAACATTACGGCTTGATTAAGTATAGCATATTGCATAAAAATAATGCGGTTAGTTTTAGCTTGTTGGAATCTAACGTGCTTCAAGAATGATTAAAAGTTTGTAAATCAAAAAATTAGTATTAAGATGAAAAAAGCATTTGTATTTTTGGCCATGATGGCTATTGTTGTTAGCGTAAGCGCCCAAAAAGTTAAACTGGTTGATGGAAACCTTAAATTTTTAAAGGGTCAAAAAGTGATTAAAGCCGAGTTTACTTACAATAACATGAAGATTGGTAAGATGAAGGCTGATGATTACATTAACAAAAAAGTTTCTGAGAAGAATAAAAAAAAGGCCGGCTCTGGCGATATCTGGCTAAAGAAGTTTAAGACTGATTTGGATACTGCTTTTCCAAGATATTTTGTTAATATGTTTAACATGTTTAAAAAGCATCTGGCAGTGGCTGACATAGATGGAGCCGAGGCTGACTACACGATGATAATCAACACCACTTTTATTGAACCCGGATACAATGTGGGCATCAGTAGCAAACGGCCTGAGGCTGCCATGGATGTGTCAATTGTTGCTAAGGATAATCCTGATAAGGTGTTAGCAAAATTTGAAATTACCAAAGCACCCGGCGGTTCTATGTTTGGTTCGGGATACAGTTTTAAAGACAGAGTGGGCGGATGTTACGAAAATGCAGCGAGCCGTCTAGCCTCCTATTTTCTGAAGAAAAAAATATTTTAAAAAAAGGCTGCTCTTTCCCTCCAATTGGAATGCCAACAGTAAACATGAAATTACTGTTATGAACGTCGCTTTGGATTGTTAAAGGTTTCAGGTTAATATTAACGTTGTGTTACTGTCAGGTAGTTATAAACAGGGTTGGCATACAAATGTAAAAACAAATTCCATAATTCATCTTTATTGCCATTCGGTAAATATTGATCAATAGTTGAAAATCGTTTTTTAAATAACCCGAGTGTGGAGTCATTATACTGATTGCTATGGATGCTGTTTCCTTCCAATAAATCGTAAGCCAGCCAGTTAACGGGCCATAACTTGTAGTTTTTGTATATTTCTTTATCAATTTGTTGTGCCACCAATGCAAGGTAGGCGTTATTTAGTTTTTTTGCTTTAATACTATCCAGTACATTGTTAAGTGGGATTCCCATGGCAAAATGTATTCTTCCTTTATGACCTGTGATTCCGCCAATCGTACTTTGCAGGTCTTCTTTTTCCTTTTTAATGTATGTGTTTTGCTTTGATAAGTAAGTCTCCCGAATTTTCATGATATCGCATGGTTCCCATTCATAGGAAATTGAAACAGGGATAATATCGAGCTTTTTGATGGCTTCGTAATAATTGTCCTTTTGATAAAAAGAGAGCATTTTTAGAATACTGATTTCGGTTTTGTCGAATCCGTCTTTGGTTCTGCCCGGCCGCTGTGCCACCCATACGGAGCTATTGCCATTTATTATTTCGTTGCTGATGTATTTAGATAGTCGAATAGAGTTAAATAGTAATTCGCGGGGAGAGCCATCCCGAATAACGGTTATCATTTTGTTTACTTTAGCGGCTTGTTCAAAGAATGGAGAGATGATAAGGTTGTTACCAAAAGTAATTTCGGCCGTTTCAAAGTTCTTATCCATTAAAATAATGTTCAGAATACCCGAGTCGAGCAGAATGTCCCTGTGGTTACTTAAAATTGTGTGGCCTGTGTCAGTAAAATTTTCAAATCCGCTTGTGCTTAACCCGTCCGACGATCGTGCCAGAATACGGTGAATAACCTTGTGCATGAAATGTTGCTGTACATCTTTTACCGTTTTTGAGTTAGCAAAAATTTTCCTGTATTTGTCCTGCTCTCCCGGAAAAAGAAAATCAAGCACCGATTGAAATTTGCTGTTGGATACAATTTGCTCAATGGCAGGTGCAATTTCATCATCCCTAAATGGCCTGATTGAATCAAAATCCTGTTCACTCATCATTTTATTTCTGTTTTGGTTTAGCAAAGTTACCTAAATATTTAAAATATTAGTTATTTTTGCAACCTTAATTCCGATAAAAATGCAAAAAGAAGATATAATAGAAAGAGTTAACCTATTTTTGGTAGAGGAGTTTGAACTGGAGGAGGAGCAGCTTGTAGCCGAAGCTTTGTTAAAAGATGATTTGGATATTGAAAGCCTCGATTTTGTTGATATTGCAGTTATCATCGAAAAAGAGTTTAACTTTCAGATGAAAACCGAAGAGATGGCCAAGTTGAAAACACTCAACGACTTTTATAACTATCTTGATCAACAACTGAATAAGTAATGGCTACCTGGCAAGGTAAAACGCGAGGTGGTGTAGCCGGATATCTTACCTTTATTTTTATTTTAAAATATCTTGGGCTAAATTTTGCCTATTTCATTTTACGTTTTGTAGTGGTGTATTTTGTTCTATTTGCTCCGTTGGCACGCAAATCGTTGTGGTTTTATTTCCGAAAAATTCATGGTTGGGGATTTTGGAAAAGTTTTATCGGACTTTTTCGTAACTTCTATATTTTTGGGCAAACATTGCTCGATAAGGTAGCTTTATTGTCGGGAGTCACAACAAAATTTACTTTTGATTTTGATGGAGAAGAGCATTTACGTAAAATGGCTTTGGAGGGTAACGGGGGTATGCTTATCGGGGCACATCTCGGCAACTGGGAAATTGCCGGACAGCTACTCGATCGCCTTGAAACCCGCGTTAATATTGTAATGCTGGATGCCGAACATCAAGCCATTAAAAAATTACTCGACGCTGTCATTCAAAAACGGGAGGTCAATATAATTCCGATTAAACCCAATAGCTTCGAACATCTTTTCGCCATCAAAGAAGCTTTGTTTAATAATGAGCTGGTAGTAATCCATGGCGACAGGTACATTCCCGAAAACAAAACGGTAACTAAATTGTTTATGGGTCGTGAAGCCGATTTCCCACTAGGGCCTTTTCAGCTGGCAACTAAATACAATAAGCCGGTTACCTTTGTTACTGCCGTGAAGGAGACAAAACGGCATTACCATTTTATGGCCACCTCTCCGAAAGTATATTCCAACAAGCCGGGGCCACAGCGAAAACAGCAATTAACCCTGATTATGTCTGATTATATTTCCTGGCTCGAAGATAAGGTTGCAAAATATCCCTACCAGTGGTTTAATTATTATTATTTTTGGAAACTTTTGAAATAAGTTGGACTATTGTACAAAATAGCAGGAGATATTAAGCTCTACCCCGGGGTTTAGCCCGGGATAGATGGGGCTTTAACCTGAGCTCTGCCCCGGGCTAAACCCCGGGATAGAAAGGGTTTAGCTTGAGTTTTACCCCGGGCTAACCCCCTAGGTAGAAAGGGTTAACCTGAGCTCTGCTCCGGGCTAAACCCCGGGGTAGAAAGGATTTAGCTTGAGTTTTACCACGGGCTAAACCCCTATGTAGAAAGGTTTAGCTTGAGTTTTACCCCGGGCTAAACCCCGGGGTATAATAGACTTCGTGATGATGTAATAATTGTATATTAATAAAAAGTGGATGAAAGATTACGGAAACGATACTAAATCAGCGTTGCTGGCTAAGTTTGATGCGCAAAAAATCACTTTTGGTCCCATTATGTTTCAAGCGGCAAAAGCCCTTCGCGATTTGGGAATCCTGGAATATCTGATGAAAACCCGTCGGAAAGGAGCTGCCATTGAAGAGGTTGCCGAGGCACTTGACCTGTCGGTTTATGGAGTAAAGGTGTTGCTTGAAGCTGCCATTAGCCTTGAAATGGTGTTGGTGCGTGAGGATAGATTTTTTATAACTAAAACCGGTTATTTTTTATTGAGCGATAAGCTTACCCGTGTTAATATGGATTTTACACACGATGTTAATTATCTTGGCATGTTTCATCTGGAGGAGGCCATAAAAAATGGTAAACCTGAGGGGTTGAAAGTCTTTGGTGAGTGGGACACGGTTTATGAAGCACTGTCGGAGTTGCCGGAGAAAGTACGAGAGAGTTGGTTTGGTTTCGATCACTACTATTCCGATGTGGCTTTTCCCGAAGTGCTGCCTGTGATTTTTAACGAAGGAGTTAAGAAGATGATGGATGTGGGTGGAAATACTGGTAAATTTGCTATCGAGTGTGCTAAATTTTCTGATGATGTTGAGGTTACTATCCTTGACTTGCCCGGTCAGCTTAAGGATGCCGAAAAAAATATTGTTGCCAATGGTTTTGAACAGCGGGTGAATTTATTTCCTATTAATTTGCTTGATGCTGAAGCCCCATTCCCAAAGGGTCACGATGCCATTTGGATGAGCCAGTTTTTGGATTGTTTTTCGCAAGAGCAGATACTCACTTTGCTAAAACGAGCCAACGATGCACTAGATAAAGAAGGTTCGGTTTATATTTTGGAAACCTATTGGGATAAGCAGGCTTTTGAAGCATCTACGTACAGTTTGCATGCTACAACGCTCTACTTTACTGCTATTGCTAACGGAAACAGTCAGATGTATCATTCTGACGATATGCGCAAACTGGTTGAAAAATCAGGGATGGTGATTGAAAAGGAATTTGAAAACATTGGCGTAAGCCACACCTTGTTTAAATGCAGGAAGAAGAAATAGATTGCAACGTAAAAAATTAAGTAGATTTAAAATTCCTGCCCGCCGGTTTTTTGAACAAAGGATGACAGGCAGGCATGACAAAACAAAAGGTAGGTAAATCAAATAATAAGAAAAGTATAAACACATGAAAAAGATTCTTGTGGTTACCTATTCCCAATCGGGACAGCTTAACGAAATTGTTGACAATGTTGTAAAAACGTTTAATAGCGATGTTCAGATAGTGATTGAACACCTGCAACCCGACCCCCTATTCCCATTTCCATGGACTAACATCAGCTTTTGGGATGCCATGCCTGACGCCGTAAGTTTAATACCCCATAAACTCAAACCCTTCGCTTTTAATCCGGACGAGGATTTTGATTTAATCATGCTGGGGTTTCCCGTGTGGTTTTTATCACCGGCCATTCCCATGACCTCCTTCCTGAAATCGCCGGAGGCAGCCAAAGTGATGAAAAACAAACCCGTTGTTACTGTCATTGGTGCCCGCAATATGTGGGTCAATGCGCAAGAGGATATTAAAAAGATGATTGCTAATAATGGTGGGCGGTTGGTGGGAAACATCGCGTTGCGCGACAAGGCCAACAACCTCTCCAGTGTGGTTACCATTATTTATTGGATGATGACGGCCAAAAAAGAGAAACTTTGGGGAATCTTCCCAAAACCGGGTATTTCCGATGAAGACATCGCCGCTGCCGCCCGCTTTGGAAAGCCCATTTCCGAATCGTTAACAACGGGCGAGTTTACTGAGTTGCAGCAGAACCTGCAATCGCTTGGCTCCATTGACTTGATTCCCAACGTTGTTTTTATGGAGTTGAGGGGTAAAAAGTTTTTTTATAAATGGGCTAAGTTTATTCGGAAAAAAGGAGAGCATGGTAACCCCAATAGGGTTGGCCGGCTGAAAATGTTTAAATGGTATCTGCTTATTGCTATTTTTGTCGCTTCGCCCATTGCCATTTTGCTGTTCTATCTGTTTTTACCTTTGACTTGGTGGAACTTTAGAAACAAACTGGCCTATTTTAAGGGGGTTGATTTAAATGATGAACTAATTTAAATATGAATAACGTTTACATAACACGCATCGAAAAATTTATGCCCAACGAACCCGTCTCCAACGATGAGATGGAAAGTATTTTGGGATTGATTGATGAGAAGGAGTCAAAGTCGAGGGCGCTGATTCTGAGAAGTAACGGTATCAAAAACAGATATTATGCACTAGACAAAGAGGGGAAGGTTACCCACACCAATGCACGGCTTACTGCCGAGTCAATAAAAAAACTCTTTGACGATAAAATTCAATACGATGACATCGATTTGTTGACTGCCGGCACCTCTTCACCCGATGTAATACAGCCCGCTCACGCATTAATGGTGGCCGGTGAACTGGGAGGCAAACCCATCGAAGCGGTATCGGCTCAGGGCACTTGCAACGCGGGCATGTTGTCGATGAAATATGCTTACCTGGCTTTAAAGTCGGGTGATAAGGAACGGGCAGTTGTCGCTGGTTCCGAAGCCTTTTCCTCCTGGATGAAAGCCGAAAATTACGAAGCAGAAATCGACAGGAGGAAAGAAGTTGAAGAGAATCCATACATTGCCTTTGAAAAAGATTTTCTTAGATGGATGCTGAGTGATGGTGCTGCTGCCATGATGATGCAAACAAAGCCTGAAGAAGGAAAGCCTGCCTTAAAAGTTGAGTGGATTGATGTGCTTACCTACGCGGTAGAGTTGGAAACCTGTATGTATGCCGGATGTGAGAAAGAGAAAGATGGCAGCATGAAAGGATGGCGCGAGATGACACCACGGGAGCAGCAGGTAAAATCGGTATTTTCTTTAAAGCAAGATGCACGAATATTGCAAAAGCATATAGTCGAAAAAGGGGTGGAGCACCTTAAAATGGTTGTGGATAAGTACAACCTCGACCTCGATAAAGTGGACTACTTTTTACCTCATATTTCATCTATGTTTTTCAAAAAACCATTGAGTCAGGGATTTAAAGATGCCGGGCTTAAGGTTGACGATAAAAAATGGTTTTTAAACCTTCCCAAAGTAGGAAACGTTGGCGCGGCTTCTGTTATGCTGATGCTGGAAGAGCTTTTCAATTCCGGAAAACTTAAAAAGGGAAACCGGATTATGCTGATGGTTCCCGAAAGTGCCAGGTTTTCGTACGCGTTCGCGATGTTAACGGTGGTGTAAAAAATTACAACAGATTATTGGTTTATCTATGAATTACCTTTCCATAAAAGAGCTAACGAAAAGCTATGGCGAAAAAATCCTGTTTGAGAATATCAGTCTGGGTTTGCACAAGGGCGAAAAAACAGCCCTGATTGCCAACAACGGAACGGGAAAATCGACTCTGCTGAAAATTATTGCAGGAAAAGAGGATGCCGATGGGGGAGAGGTGGTGCTGCGAAATGGTATCAAACTGGGCTACTTGCCACAGCAGCCTCTTTTTGACGAATCTTTAACCATCAACGAGCTTATCACGGGATCGCATTCTGAGGTGTTGGCGGTTATTAAAGCTTACGGGCAGGCTTTAGATTACCAGGCGGTTAATCACAACAAAGAGGCTCAACAACGGGTTGAAAAAGCGACTGAGAACATGGATTTGTGGCAGGCATGGGATTACGAACGCCGGCTTAAACAGGTGCTTACCAAGTTTTCGATTACCCGTCTCGACCAAAAAGTATCCACCCTCTCCGGAGGGCAAAAAAAGCGACTGGCATTGGCATTGGTGTTGTTGGATGAGCCCGAAATTTTGCTGCTTGATGAGCCTACCAATCATCTGGATATCGATATGATTGAGTGGTTGGAGAAATATTTGCAACAAAGCAATATCACCCTTTTTATGGTAACCCACGATCGTTATTTTCTCGACAGGGTTTGCAACCATATTGTTGAAATGACTGATGGTACCATTTATAATCACCAGGGTAATTACAGTTATTTTTTACAAAAAAAGGCCGAGCGCGAAGAGGTTCAAAGCGTGGAAATTGACAAGGCTAAAAAACTGATGAAAAAGGAACTGGACTGGATGCGCCGCCAACCCAAAGCTCGAACCCATAAATCGAAGTCGCGTATTGATGCTTTTTATGATATTAAAAAGAAGGCGTCTTCTGGTAAGCGGGAAGAGGAGTTGCTGCTTGATTCGGTGAATCGCCGCATGGGCGGGAAAATTTTAGAGGTAAAAGGGCTGGCAAAGCATTACGGTGATATCGCCATCATTAACAATTTTGAATACACCTTCAAAAAGGGGGAACGTATTGGAATTATCGGGAAAAACGGCACGGGAAAATCTACTTTCCTAAACCTCCTTGCAGGGACGGAAACGCCTGACACAGGCACGGTTGTGATGGGTGACACCATCGTTCAAGGGTATTACAAGCAGGATGGATTGCCACACATAAGAGACGACCAAAAGGTAATTGATGTGGTAAAAGAAATTGCCGAAGTTATCGAAACCTCCAAGGGCAACAGCATGACGGCATCGCAGTTTCTGCAGTATTTTATGTTCCCTCCCGAGATGCAGCACGCGTTGGTTGCTAACCTGAGTGGTGGCGAAAAGCGGAGGCTTTATCTGCTAACGGTTCTGATTAAAAATCCCAATTTTTTAATTCTTGACGAGCCCACCAACGACCTTGACCTGCTGACGTTGTTTAAGCTGGAGGAATTTCTGATGAATTTTAAAGGTTGTTTGCTGTTGGTTTCGCACGATCGTTATTTTTTGGATAAACTGAGCGATCATCTTTTTATTTTTAAAGGTGGTGGTGAGGTAAAAGATTTTTATGGCCCCTATAAAGCGTATCGTCAGCAATTATTGGAGGAAGAGAAAGTACGAAAGGAGTTAAAACAGGCTGAAAAGCGGGAGCAGTCAGCCGGTGTACCCGAAAAAAAACCGGTTAAAACCAAGCTTAGTTACAAAGAACAAAAAGAGTTTGAGCAACTTGAAAAAGAGATTGAAATACTGGAGCAACAAAAGACCGGGCTGGAAAACAAGTTAAATTCAGGGATCAGCGATTTTGAAAAGCTTCAAAAGCTCTCGAAAGAGATAAAAATAATCATCGAATCGATTGATGAAAAAACCATGAGATGGATGGAGCTGGAGGAGCTGCACGACCGGTTTTCATAATGGGGTGCACGGATTAGCCCGATTGGATATGATATAAAACCACTTCTTCCTTTTATTTCTACGAAGTTTTATCTTTGAAAAAAATATAGCAAGTGATCAGAATTTATCTAGTCGGTTTTATGGGAGCGGGAAAAACAACGCTGGGAAAAAAATTAGCCCGTCAATTGGGTTATTCTTTTTACGATATTGATAAAGCATTTGAGCACAAATACAAAACTTCTGTCGACCTGTTTTTTAATAAATATGGCGAAGAGTTATTTCGTAAACTTGAATACGAATTACTGGTTTCAACATTTGATTTTGAAAACACGGTAATTTCTACAGGAGGCGGTACTCCCTGCTTCCATAACGGGATGGAACTAATCAACCAAAATGGTGTCAGCCTCTATATTAAGCTTTCACCCGAAGCTCTTTATTACCGACTCACAAAGGCAAAAAAACGCCGCCCCCTGGTAGCCAAGAAAAGCAAGGAAGAATTACAGAAGTTTATCAACGAGAAACTTCACGAAAGAGAAGTTTATTATAATAAGGCGGACTATGTTATTTCAGGGATTTCGATAAAGGTAAGCCAAATAGTAACCATGATAGGCCGATAGTTTGATGTTGATAAATTTTTCATTTATCCGTCTCAAAAAACTACTACTCTATACTATTTTAAATAACTAAAATGGGTTATTCTTTTATGTGTCAATGGTTTTCAACAAAGGATAAAAATATTATCAAATTTTTATAAAAATTTGTTGCACAAATAAATTAACAGTGTATATTTGCACTCGCTTTTTGAGCGCCGAGGGAGCTTAGCTCAGCTGGTTCAGAGCATCTGCCTTACAAGCAGAGGGTCGCAGGTTCGAATCCTGCAGTTCCCACACAACAAAAAGGATTGTCAAAAGGCAATCCTTTTTTTATGGGTTTGACTATGTGGCACTTCTATATCATCTACTCTAAGACAAGAAACCGGTATTACATTGGGCATACCGGAAACATTGATGTTCGATTAAAAAAACATAATACCAACCACAAGGGATTTACCGGGAAAGTTGGCGACTGGGAAATTGTTTACTCTGAAGGTTACACTTCTAAGTCAGATGCTTATGCTCGCGAACGACAAGTGAAAAGCTGGAAGAGCAGGAAGGCAAAAGAATCCAAACAAGCAATACATTAAATATTCATATCCCAAAACCACCACCGCCCGGAGTTTGTAAAATAAGCTTATCATGCTTTTTAGCTTTAAAGTTAGCAATGCCGGCCAGTTTTTGTATTTGACCATCAGGCTGAACAATCCACTACTTTCCTTACTACCTCGTTCCGCTCCATTCATATCGTAGTGTTTCCAAACAGCACGTTATTCATCGTTCCCTGACTGCAACCCGCTATTTCAAAGGTCTTAAGTAAAGTGTCGTCTGCCGCTGACTGATTTTCGTCTATATTATCTTTTCGTAAAGCCGCTCCATCATTTCGCCGGCTTTACCTTTTAAAAACAGATCGGTAATGTGATGGGTGTAGTTGGAAGGCTCCACATTTATTTCGATAATTTTAGCACCTTTGTTTTTTGCCATGATGGGAATTTGGCTGGCCGGCATAATCTCTCCCGTGGTTCCTATTACCAAAAAAACCTCGGCATTTTCGGCCGCTGCCAACGACTTTTCATAAGCTGCCGGAGGAATTCCTTCTCCGAAAAAGATAAAGTCGGGTTTTACCAGGCCACCACAACTATCGCAAGTTACCGGAAGTTTAGCAAAGTTGACATCCCCCATGGTAAACCGTTTTCCGCATTCAGTACAAACCAGCTCACGCGAGTTACCATGAAACTCATACACTTCCCTGCTCCCTGCTTCCTGATGCAGGTTATCGATGTTTTGGGTAATGATGTTTTTCAGCAAGCCTGCCTGTTCCATTTTTGCCAATACCTTATGAGCCTCGTTAGGTTTTGCCTCGCCAAAAAAGTCGTAAAAAATCTCTTTTATCACGCGCCACGATTCCAGCGAATGGGAATGGAAATAGTCGATATCCAACACGATGGGGTTGTATCTGCTCCAAAGTCCGGTGGCACCACGAAACGGGGGAATACCGCTCTCTACCGATATACCGGCACCGGTGAAAGCGGTCGTGTATTTTGATTGTTTTATTAGCCCGGCTGCCTCGTTAATAAGTGAATCCATGATAAGTTTTTAGGTACATCAAAGGTAATAAAAACTCTTTTCACTAATAAAAATGCGCCATCTATTACCTGAAACAGTAAGTAAACTTTTATCGAACTCAGGTTAACTTTAAACAACTTCATATTGGAAGTTACTTCAACAGCCAACTAATTTACTAGTATGGAATTTTATTCTCTGTTTCGATCCACTCTTCAAAAACCTTTACGGCATCTTCGCGCATTAGCTGAACCGACTGAAGTTGGCGTTGATCTTTTGGTTTGGCAATTTCGGCATAAATAAACGAATCATCAAAATTAGCTTTGGCAGCATCATCTTTGGTAGCAGCATAATAGAGCTTGTCAATCCTTGCCCAATAGATAGCACCAAGGCACATGGGACAGGGCTCGCAACTGGCATAAATTTCGCAACCCGACAAATCGAAAGTACCAAGATTTTTGGCTGCTTCACGAATGGCTACTATTTCCGCATGCGCCGTAGGATCGTTTTGCGTAGTTACTTTATTACCACCTTTTCCTACAATCTCCCCATCTTTCACAACCACCGCCCCGAACGGGCCACCATTACTACTATTAACATTGTTGGCAGCCAGACTAATAGCTTTGGCCATAAATGCTCTATTTTTTTCCATGATATATCCTTTTTCAATGATTTGTCCAACGACCTTGTTTTGTCGGCTTGTCCAAACTTTTGTTCAACAAATGTAAAAACTTTTTTCGTTCAATGGCAATGGCACCCAAACTGGCCAGATGCGGGGTTTCCTGCTGGGCATCAATCATATCAAAATCCCACAATAACAACCTGTCAACCAAATGCCACAAAGCCACTTTAGAAGCATCGGTTACCCCATAAAACATCGACTCGCCAAAAAAGGTTCCTCCCAACGAAACACCATACAGCCCTCCCACGAGTTTGTCCCCTTGCCATGTTTCCACCGAATGAGCCAGTCCCATCTTATGCAGAGCAACATAAGCCTCTATCATCTCTTTTGTAATCCACGTTCCCGACTCATCGGTTTGCCGGGTTCGTGCGCACTGTTGTATTACCTCATCAAAAGCAGTATCGAAAGTTACTTCAAACAGTTCTTTGTTAACCATTCTTCTCAAGCTTTTATGTCGCTTAAAATCCTTCGGGAAGAGTACCATTCTCGGGTTAGGCGACCACCATAAAATGGGGTCTCCATCAGCATACCATGGAAATATTCCATTGGCATAAGCTTGTACCAGCCGCTCCGGCTTAAGATCCCCTTCAATGGCAAGCAGTCCGTCCTCCCGCGCCAGGTTAGGATCGGGAAAGTATGGTTCATCCGATAACAGATATACCGGCATTATAGCTGTTTTATAAATTTGACGCTTTGTACTTCCCGGGCGGTTTTCAAAAGGAGCAGGTAGCTCCCGGGTGTAACCGGGCCGCTTATTTCAATTCTTCGGTTACCGCCAGCAGTTTTCTGTTGCATTACTTTTCCTGTCATATCGGTAATTTTGTATCTCGTTATATTCGTCTGCCAATGTCATCCGGCAGCTTTCATCAACTCGTCCAGCGATTTTATCACTCTTGAAACTACTTCATCAATCTCTTTTTCCGTAATGGTTAATGGGGGTGCAATGCGAAAGCTGTGCTCGCTAAACAAAAACTGATCGACAATCATTTTGTTCTTTTTAAGAATACTGACCATATCGGAAGCAGTGTATTCCTTTTTTAATTCAATACCCAACATCAAACCGATTTGTCGTATTTCGGCTACTGCCGGATGACTTTGCAGTGCCACTTTAATCTGCCTGCCTTTACCCACTACCTTTTCAGCCAGGCTTTCATCAAGAATGACTTTCAGGCTTGCCAACGCTGCTGCTGCCGATACCGGATGTCCTCCAAAAGTAGTAATATGACCCAGGGCAGGGTTGAATGTCAGCTGACTCATATTTTCTCTTGACGACACGAAAGCACCGATGGGCATTCCCCCTCCCATCCCTTTGGCAAGACATAGGATATCGGGAATCGCCTCAAAGTTTTCAAAGGCGAAAAGCTTGCCGGTTCGCCCAAAACCCATCTGCACTTCGTCAAAAATAAGCAGGGTTCCTGTTTCATCGCAACGCTGCCGGAGCGCTTTCAAATAATCCGATTCCGGGATAATTATTCCGGCTTCCGCCTGAATCGGCTCAACAATAACAGCGGCAGTTTTACTGCTAATTAACGCCAAATCTTCCTTTTGGTTAAAACGGATAAACCGGATATCGGGCAACAGAGGACGAAAAGCATACTTCATCTCCTCGTTACCCAACACGCTTAAGGCACCATGCGTACTACCGTGATAAGCATTTTTAAACGAAACTATTTCCGTTCGCTCTGTAACACGTTTGGCAAGCTTTAATGCCCCCTCAATAGCTTCGCTACCTGAATTTACAAAGAAAACGCTATCCAGCGATTTTGGCAGATTATCAGCCATTAACGCCGCCAGCTTAACCTGCGGCGACTGAATGTACTTTCCATAAACCATCAGGTGCATGTAGTTGTCAAGCTGCTCCTTAACGGCGCTCACCACCTTAGGATGAAGGTGTCCCACGTTGCTCACCGACACACCCGATACAAGGTCGATGTATTTATTGTTATCATCGGTATAAAGATAAATTCCTTTTGCCTTAACCACTTCCAAAGCCTCAGGATCGACAGAGGGTAAAGCAACATGCTGCAAAAACAGCTGTCGGTTGGTAAGTTGCATACTTATTTATTTTGTGACAAAAATAGGCAAAAGAAGAATAGTATTTCTACCGTTAATTTAACAATTAATCGACACTAAATAGTTTCCAAACGATGGATAAATAAGATAGTAATTTGATACTAATCAGCTCAAGACGTGCAGATTGAAAGAAAAGCCAAAGAGCCTCCCACGGGACTCGAACCCGCGACCTGCTCATTACGAGTGAGCTGCTCTACCAGCTGAGCTAAGGAGGCTTTTTTATTGCGGCTGCAAAGATAGCCGTTTTGAATTATTCAGCAAATTATTAAAGGTTAAAGAAGTTGTTTGCGTACTTATTCCTTGTTTTCAATAAGTGCCGCTATTCTCTCTTCCAGAAGCTGCCCGTTGTTTTGCATCTTCAAACCATAATAGTTTTCTGATTGTAACAACGCTTTCTGCAGGTTAAATTCTTTTTGATTTTGATAGTAATAAAGTCCTTTTTGTTTTAACGACTCTGCCAGAAACTCCTGCTCGGTCTGCCCTGGCGTGGGGATAAAAACCGCCCTCTTTCCAAACCATGCCAAATCCATCAAACTGGAGTAGCCCGGACGACAAATAATGGTTTTTGCTTTTAGTATCATGCCGGAAAACTGATTATCAGGAAGATGCGAAAAAGTTTCAACATTCCCCATTTTTATCTGATGGCTTTCCTCGGTGCGGCCTTGTAGGATAACGGTATTCAAACCCGACTGAAACGCCTGATCTTTCAGTTTAATTTCTAAAATGGTTCGTTGAGGCTCGGGACCCGAAAGTAAAATTAACAAATCAATATTCTGTTCGGGAAGCTGTGGTTTAACATACTGAAACCTTGTTAAAGGGCCAATAAAATGATAATTGGTTAATGGAAAATTACTGATATGCGAGAGCGCACCGGAAAGATTATTATCACCGGCAACATCAGGAATCCAAAGTTCATCATATTTTTTAATGTAGCTGTAAATCATCTGGCGCAAGGCAGGTTTAGCTACTCCTCCATACCTCGGTGTTTGAACATTAAGCTGATGAGTAATAAAAACTGTTTTTGCCTTGTCTGACCAAAGTTCGTATCTGTTATCAGAAATAACGAGGTCAATTTTCATTTCGTCGATAAGTGTTTCCAAAAACAGATGTGCCTTATCTGCCTGCTTTTTCATTTCAGGCATCTCGGAAAGCATCTTTAAAACCATGGCACCCTTAACAGGATATCGCGGTGCATAGCCAGGAAACTTAATCATCTCTAATTCGGGATAGCGCTGTTTTAAAAATTCCAGCGGACGGTTGTCGGCACCCAAAATAATCCGAATGTTTTTTTTCTTTTTTAGCGCCTCGATAACAGGAACCATACGGGTTGCATGTCCTAAACCCCAATCCATAGGGCAAACCAATATGGTTTTTTTGTGTTCCATTGACAATACAAAACTAATAAAATACCATTGGAAACATCTTTTTATTCTCCATGATTTTAATCAAGTCTGACTACGAACGGCAGATTCTACGAATTACACGACTATTTAGTAATATTTTCGGCTTCTCTTGCTATTTTCTTTTTTCTGATTCTGGCACCAGCCCACTGCCCACCAAAAAATCCTAATACCATGAAAGGATAAGTATAAAGTTGAAAACCCATCCCGAACAGATAACGGTAGGCCACCACCATGGGGATGGGCAGGTGGACAAACAAAAACCATTGCCACGAAAATTTTTTAACCCCCTGACGCCAAAACCCAAAGGGGATGTTAGTTACAAAAGTTGCCAGCACGGCAAATGTCAATGCTAAATATTCATTCATAATTAAATTTCTTTGTAAGTGACATCGTTTTTAAAAACGCGTCGCAGCCAAATAGGTAGAATAATGGCTCCAATAAACAGATAGGGGTAATAACTAATAAGACGCCACAATATTGCCAATAGTGCATACCAGGAAGCGTCAGGAATGAAATCGCCTAAAAAGTTGGAAAATATAAACTCGGCAATACCGCTGCCCCCGGGTGTAGGACTTACCAAAAGAATAATCCACATGGTAAGTTGCCGCCCGTAAATCAGTAAATGGTCGGAAAAGCTATAAATGTTCCCGAAAAAAGCCATCAGCATAAAATTAACCACCCAATACCTGCCACCCCAAGAAAAGACAGTAGCCGTCATGCTTTTGAACCAGTATGAAAAGGGTTTTTTCTTTATGCGTTTTGAGGTATAAATTAACTGATTGGCAGACCTGCGAGCCTGTATCCGCCACTTTTTTAAAATAGGGAAAAGAAAAACCCATGAAATGAACGACTTAAAAAGTTGAGGATTGACAAACAGGGCGTAAGCAAGAAACATGGTGTAAACAAACAAAGCAATGTACCCGCCAAAAAAGGCCCATCTTATTTCTTCAATGTTAGCCGAATCGGGTGGAAAGATATTGTTTCCAAATAAAAAATAAACAAAGGGAACCGATAAAATAAAAAACAGCTCATCCAAAAAAATAGCCGTGAGAATAACCGCTGTACTTTTTCCGCTGCTAACACCCTCTTTGTATAAAAAAAAGATGGCCGGCCCGGTTCCTCCTACTACTGATGGTGAAATGGCAGAGCTGAATTCCCAAAGCATGATAATGTTAAAAGCCTGCTTCCACCCTATTTGATAATCGGTTAGCACCAAAATACGATATATGTAAGCGATATCCCTGAGGAACATCATCAAAACAGCAATCACCAAAAAAAGCAACGTGTGCCAGGTAAAGGTTACAAAAGTAAAGGTGTCAGGATTAAAATTCCTTGACAAAAGCCACCCGCTAACTGTTAGACCAATCAGTATTGGCCACACAATTTTTCTGGTATTTAAGCTTTTTACAATTCTGTCCATTCAAATATTTTAATATATGACAAAGATAAAAACAGTTGGACTAAGAAAGTGTGAAATTATCATAAACGGCCATATTGGCAGCACTTACAAGGTGATAGCGTCATATAGGCAGTTATTGAGGTTATTTTCATCCATTTTCAGCATTGGAACGCCATTTGAAAAGAAGCTGATGAAATGATAAAAAAACAGATGTTTAATAAAAAATAAAGGAGGACAAAGTTATGGCACTAGTAAGATTTAATCAGTATCCGGCTTTAACCGATTTGTTTGAAAGTCTGGAAAAAAATTTCTTCAACAACGAAGAAAAATTTGAAGGAACCGTTCCTGCAGTGAACATTAAAGAAGACAACGATAAATACACGTTGGAGATGGCTGCACCAGGAATGAAGAAAGCCGATTTTCATATCAATCTTGAAAAAGATGTGTTAACCATTTCGTCAGAACAGAAAGAGGAAAAAGAAGAAAAGAAAGATGATTTTGCAAGACGTGAGTTTTATTACAACTCATTCAGCCGTTCGTTCAGCTTGCCTGAAACCGTTGATGTGGAAAACATCAAGGCGGATTACAAAAATGGGATTTTGAACGTTGTTTTGCCTAAAAAAGAGGAAACTAAGGTTACCCGCGAGATTAAAATCTCATAATGGCAAAAACAATCTGAATCTGAAAAAAAAGTCCGGCTGCGTACGCAGCCGGACTTTTTTTATTTAACCTCTTCTCCTCTTTTTCCTTAGCTGGTTACGCGTAAGTGTTTCAAAATCTTGTGGTAAAAGATCAGGCATGTTTAATAAATCGGGTTAGCTATGGAAGCATCTTTAACATGTTCACCTCTTTTTCGGTGAGCTTACGCCATTTTCCTCGTGGGATGTCTTTTTTGGTCAGACTGGCAAACATCACCCTGTCGAGACGAACAACCTTGTATCCAAGATGCTCAAAAACCCTGCGAACAATCCGGTTTCTACCCGAGTGTATCTCTATTCCCACTTCCGTTTTATCGTGAGCCTTTTGATCATAAGCAATTTTATCGGGCTTTATGGCACCATCTTCCAACTCAATGCCGGCAGCAATTTCCAAAAGATGACTTTTGGTGAGCGGTTTATCTAACACCACGTGATACAACTTTTTAACCCCATGCCTGGGATGGGTAAGTTTTTTAGCCAATTCGCCATCGTTGGTAAACAGCAGAAGTCCGGTAGTATTTTTATCAAGACGTCCTACAGGATAAATTCTTTCGTTGCAGGCGTTTTGTACCAGCGACATCACAATTTTTCTGTCTTGTGGATCGCTGGAGGTGGTTATAAAGTCTTTGGGTTTGTTAAGCATTATGTATTGCAACTTTTCAGCCCTCAGGGTTTGATCGCCATACATCACTTTGTCGGTACGTTTTACTTTTGTACCCATCTCAACAACCACTTTTCCGTTAACGGTTACAGCCCCACTTTCAATGAGTCTGTCGGCTTCACGACGTGAACATACCCCTGCATCGGCCAGAAATTTGTTTAACCGTATTAATCCGTCAGAATTTATTTTGGGTTGTTGCGTCCGGCTTGCTTTCTTTTTAAACTTGTGTTCGGTTGAGTCGGCTTTGGGAGCGAAGCTCTTTCGCTTTTTGGTGGTTTTTTTAATGAATTTATCAAATCCACCTTTTTTCTTATCCATAGTTAATCAAATATTTGACCTGCAAAAGTACACAAAAGTGGTTGATTAGTTGCATAGCGTGTCAAATTTCAGTATATTTAACAATTGAAAAAAATGATTCTATGTACAATAATAAAAATTTGGTCATCGTTCCCGTCAACTTTTCAGAAGAGGCGGAAAACGGTGCTGTTTACGCTTTGCAAATAGCCACAGGCATCAATGCCAACATTGTATTACTGAACGCCTACTTTAACCCCGCCCTGTATGTTCCGGGAATGCTCGAGCCATATTCGAACCTTGTTAGTATTGAGGAAGACATCAGAGCATTGGAAAAGGAGGCGTACATTAACCTTGTGGCATTAAAGCAGCTACTTGACGAGAGAATTAACAAAGAGGGCATCTCAAATGTTGAAGTTGCCTACGATTTAGTTCAGGGATATCCTGTTAACGCAATTCTATCGTATGCCGATGAGTTTAAACCCAACGTGATTGTGATGGGATCACCGGGGAAAAAGCCGGGTGGTACCACAGCCTTTGGAAAAGTTACCACCCGAATCATGGAAAAAGCCAATATGCCGGTAATTGCCGTGCCAATAGGCTATAGCGCCGAGCAATTTACAAAACCCCAAAAAGTACTCTACCTCACCAGTCTCGATAATACCGACTACTCAGCCCTTGAACGACTGACAGGTTTTGCCAGGTTTTTTGATGCCCGCATACTTTGCGTCCACACTTCCACCATCCAAAGTAACGAATCAGATGAAGAAAAGATGCGGGGAATAAAAAAATATATTATTAAACAGTTGGGGGTAACTAACCTGGAATGCGGCATTCTGGAAACAGCTAACCCGTTGTCAGGCCTTGAAAAATTTATTAACGAACGGGGTGTTGACATCATTGCCTTTTCAACTCAAAAACGAAATGTGCTGCTCAGGTTTTTTATACCCGATTCAAGCCACTGTTATTTACATCAAACAGGCATACCACTACTGGTGTATCACGCCCGGTAAGGCAGACTTATCGCTTTCGCGAAGCTAAATCCGACAAAATATAATACCCGGTTACCGTCAAAACAAAAAGTCCGCATAGCCACAGCTCGCAATGCCCAATTATTAGCTTTAACACCAACAACATAACCAGCATCAGCAAGGTTATCCACCCTAGGTATTGCTGAAACCTTTTTGATTTTATCAGTCTGTCATACCACTTCATAAGCCTGGTGTAAATGCATCGATAATATGATTAATGGTATGGGATTGGTTGGTTAGCACAATGGAAACAATGTCGTACCGTACGCCGCCCTCCCAGTCTGTTTTATCAACATAGTCCTGTGCCGCGCTTATCAGAAGTTTTTGTTTTTTAGCATCCACCGCCTCTTCGGGGTAGCCAAAATAGTCGGTACTACGTGTTTTAACCTCCACGATAACCAGCTCACCGTTATCTATGGCAATAACATCAATCTCCTTGTGGATACTGCGCCAGTTGGTTTCCAAAATCTCATACCCTTTCGATTTAAGATGCTGAACTGCGAGAGCTTCCCCCTTCTTTCCCATTTCAATGTGTTTGGCCATAAATCAAGTTAAGTTGATAAGCGAAGATAGGAAACTTTTGGAAATGATTCGTTGCTTTGTTTTCGGATTTTCCTTAAAAATATTTTTATTCAACTGTAAGATTATTACCTTTGAAAAGTGTAACGAGTTTAAAAACCAGTCATTATGAAAAATCTATTAACCCTAGTTTTGTTAATTGTAACGGCCTTTACCCTCGAAAGCCGGCCAACTGCCATCCATCGCGACCTGATAACCATAACCGTTTACACGGAAAATTGTTTAAGCAATCCCATCGACAGCGTATCGATAAAGCTAATACAAAAGGATTCGCCTTATCAAACATGGACAAGCCTAAGCGATACTGTCGGTTTTGTACAATTCGACACCATTCCCACCGGCACTTACGATATTGTTGCTTTTAAAAGGGGATGCCAGGAATCCGAATTACAAAACATCTCCATTACCTCCAACTATACGACCCATATTACACTTGACCGAAAGCTTTACAAAGTACGCAATCTGCATGTAGATTCATTAACCTCGGAAGTAACTTGGGATAAACCGCTTATTACTGCTTTAAATACAGATTTTGAAGCAGCCACCTTTCCCCCCGAAAACTGGCAAATTGAAACAGACGGTGAAGGATGGTATCAATCAAGTATATCCGACAGTCTGTTTAACAACTGGACTATCCCGGCATGGCCCGGCCAATATGCCATAGTCAACCATGACTACTCAACGCAGGGAGGTAGTTACGACTATCTTATCACCTCTGAAATCGATGTAAGGGTTAGCAATCAGCTTAAACTCTGTTTCGACAGCTATTACGATTCGCTTTACGGTGGAACGGCAAAGGTTGAATATAGTGCCGATAACGGTGCTACGTGGCAACTGCTGAAACAACTTTCGCCCGATACGATATGGCAAAAAGATACTGTTGATTTATCACCCATCACCCAAAGCGGGATAGAAAACATTAAAATCCGGTTTAACTTCACAGCCGGAAACGGGCCATTATACGACGGCTGGGCTATTGACAATGTAAACATACATGGAGAAGAGGCCTGGTACGAAGGGTTTGAATTGTATTTCAATAATAACTTCTTCGACAGCTTGCCTCACGATCAGTTTTCATATTTTTTGAATGATCTGATTTATGGCACATCTTATACCGCCAGCCTGAAGGCAACAGGAGAATGTACTATGTCGGAAGAGGTTTTGTATCAGTGGATATCTCGTTATTTGTATCCACCGCGAAATGCACACGAAAACTATACCTATAATACCAGTGTCGTTTCTTTTTTATGGTTGCCACCCCAAAAATGCGATACTACCTGCCATGTTCCTTACGGTTTACTGTCTTACAACATCTTTCGCAACGGAGCACTCATTAGTAACACGCCTTACAACAACGAACCTGATACGTCCGAATATGTTTATACCGACCCATTTGTAATGCCCGGCACCTATTATTATCAGGCTACTGCCCTGTACGATCTGGCACAATTTGGTTATCCCGGTGAAATCGGCGAGTCAATGATTACTCCCGTTGATACCATTACCGTGATATGGGGATACGACCTCCCTTTTAGCGAAAATTGGGATCTGGGTTCATTTAATTTTAATAACTGGACGATTGAAACAAATAACTGGATTATCAACAGCACTTCAGGCGACAATGCCCCTTCAGCTCAATTTATCAATACACCTCATTTAACGAATGACTATGAATCATGCTTAACCTCCTCTCCCATTAAGGCCGACAGCATTACCGAAGGCGAAATATGGCTCGATGGCAACCTGAAACTTGACGACCTGAACGAAACCGGCGAAGAGCATCTTGTCGTTGAAGTATATAACGGCGAACAGTGGTATCAGGTTTACGATGTGGCAAACCACGGTAGTTTTGATTTTGATGAAGGACAGATTCATCTTAATATTTCCGATTATACAAAAGGTAAAGTTTTTCAAATAAGGTTTAAAGCAACAGGGCAAAACTCTGCTGACATCAATTCATGGTTTATTGATAACATAAACATTTACAGAACTTGTGATGCACCTTCTGATTTTACGGGAGAATATTTTTGGGAAGGCCCGGGTGCAAATGGTTATGGGGTTCAACTTGAGTGGGAAGCTCCCACAATGCCCATGGGGCCAAGATGGATATTTTGGGGGTATGGAGAAAACAGTTCGGCAATTGGCTTGGCAGATGGCGGTGATTTTTCGGTGGCTGCACGATGGGATAGTAATCAAATTGCTGAATATGTAGGGGGTAGTATTACCAAAATGGAAATCTATATTCAGGATACTGATTATTCCAACCTCATCCTTAAGGTATGGAAAGGAGCTGAAGCATCCAGTCTTGTTTATAGTGAAGATGTAACGAGTTCGATTGTAGCAAACACTTTTAACGAATTTACGCTTTCCTCACCGGTTTTAATTGAAGAGGGTGACGAAATATGGGTTGGTTATACCATTCTTGGACAAGCATTCGGGGTTTGTCCAGCCGGAACTGATGCCGGGCCTGCATTTACGGGAAATGGCGACAAAATAACAACTGATGGCGTTACCTGGGAAAATCTTTCCGATTTTGGTTATGATATGAACTGGAACATAGCCATGCATATTGAAACGATTTACTTTAATTCTTCACGCTCACAGACTAAAACGGATGGTACAGTTTATACTACTCCGGGAGCAACCCTGTCGCTGAGTGAAATGAATCCGAGCCCGGTAAAAATGAAGACCGGTAATTCTAAAGAATTTAGTGGTTTTACCATTTATAGAAGTGAGACAGGAAATAAAGGAGATTACGTGCCCTACAAGACGGTTCCGTACAAAGAGGGTACTACTCATTACAACTTAAAGGATATGTATCCGAATGTCAACTCTCAGCAAACTTACTGGTATAAAGTAAGCGCGAATTGGACAAGTGATCTGGATAATTGTGAATCGGGATTTGCCAATTCTCAACTAAACCCTGAGGAAGATTTTGTTGAAATTTTTGTAACCGGAGTAAATGAACTACAAGCAGGTTCCGTCACACTTTACCCTAATCCCGCAACAAATAGCATCACCATTACATCAACACGGGGAATTGAAAAACTGACTGTATTCAATGCTACAGGTCAGATGGTTGAGCAAATATCACTTGGCAACAAACAACAAATAGTACTTAATACTTCAAAATACAAAGCCGGGGTTTACCATGCCAAAATAGAAACCGGTTCAATAACAAATTCAGAAAAAATTGTTAAACGGTTTGTTGTTGTAAAATAATATTTGAATATCGAACACCAAAGCAGTCAGGGCTCTTTATCTCCAATAAAATTTATGTTTTAAACTCTTGCCGATTTTCTTGATATTTCATCTGCCATAGAGTACCTTTGTTGCATTAATTAATTATCATGTAAAAAGCGATATCATTGAGTCCACTCATCATTAACAAATATTGTTTTGATACCCTTTTGTGATATTTAACATCAAATGGAACAATTCAGCCCTATAGAAAAACAGGAATCACTGGATGTGCTTAATTATCAAATTAGGTCGTGCAAAAAATGCGGACTGCACACTACCCGCAAACATGCTCTTGTCGGCGAAGGAAACATTAATGCTAACATCATGTTCGTGGCGCTTTCACCGGGAGCAAAAGAGGATGTCCAAAACAAAATGTTTGTAGGCCCTTCGGGAAAGGTCTTTAACAAGTTACTGTATGCCGCAGGCATTGACAGAAACAGGGTTTTTATGACTAACCTGGTAAAATGCATCTTACCCGGAAACCGAAAACCCAAAGTCGATGAAATTGAATCGTGTAGCCTGTTTTTAAATGATGAAATAGCCATTATTCAGCCCAAAATAATTGTTCCTTTAGGCTATTATGCCACCCGTTCAATTTTATTAAAATTCAATGCAAATCCTGATTACGCTGCCATGAGTTTTAAAAACATTAACGGACAGCTATTAAATTTTAGCGGCGTAAAAGTTTATCCGCTAACCCACCCGTCGGCATTACTTTACAACCCCTCGTTTGAAGCAGTGACCATCGAAAAATATAAAAATTTAAAAGGTCTCACAGAATAAAAGATAAGCAGATGAAGAAGACAAAAAAAATAGGAATTATCATTTGTGATCGTTATCGAAACTGTGCCGGCGGTAAATGTTTTCGTGCCATGAAAAACCACGAAGGAGCTTTCAGCATATACGACAGCGATACTGATTTGGAAATTGCAGGCTACACCTCCTGTGGAGGATGTCCCGGTGGAAACATCGAATATGCTCCTGCCGAAATGATTAAAAACGGAGTGGAAGTTATTCATTTTGCAACAGGGTTTGTGGTGGGTTATCCCCCTTGCCCGTACATCAGTCATTTTAAATCGTTTATCGAAGAAAACTATAAAATCCCCGTTGTCATAGGAACCCATCCTATTCCTGAGAAGTATTTAAAAGTCCATAAAAAATTAGGTACATGGAAAACAGAAGTGTGGCAAAAAATGATTGCCTCTACACTTTGTGATAAAAAAACCCGCCTGTCATACGACTAAATATGAAGAGACAAAAACAATGTAAATGGTTTCCCGTTTGCCCCATGAAATTTTTTTTGGAACAAGGTAAATTGGATCGTTATTGGGTAGATAAGTATTGTCAGGGCAACTGGGAAAAGTGTGTCCGCTATCAAAAAGAAGAAGCGGGAATATATCATCCTGATAATATGATGCCTAACGGAATAATAAATGTTAACTTAAAATAGTATTATGAAAATAAAATTAGCTTTTGCAGTAAATCAAACAAACGAATTTGAAGAAAGACATTTTGGAGATACTTATAAATTCTTAATTTACGAGTCTGAAAATGACTCGTTTAACTTAGTTTCAGAACAAATAAATATTTATAAGAACTTGCCTCACGGAACAAAAAACAAAGGCGACAGTATTACTGAATTATTAAAGAAGCATGAAATCAATGTACTAATATCAATGCAATTTGGTAGAAATTTAACCATTGTAAATAAAAGTTTTATTCCAGTCGCCGTTTCGCATAACACCCCGGATGAAGTGATAAAGATTATAAAAAAACAAATACACTGGATTGAAGATGAATTAAATAACAACACTTCAGACTATAGCCTGTTTACTATAAATTCAGGCATTATGAAATCTAAAATTGAAGAGTGAGTTCACTTTGAAAAGCAATTTATTTTAAAACAAAGAGATATGTATAAATACCTTTTCGGCCCTGTGCCATCACGACGATTGGGAATGTCGTTGGGAGTAGATTTAGTTCCTAAAAAAGTTTGTTCACTCGATTGTGTCTATTGTGAAGTGGGCCATACCACGAAGCTCACCACCGGAAGAATGGAATACATTCCTTACGATAAGGTAATAGCTGAGTTGACAGATTACTTTCATAATAATCCTAATCCCGATTACATTACCTTCTCAGGTTCGGGGGAGCCAACCCTAAACTCGAAAATAGGGGATGTGTTACGGTTTGTTAAGCACGAAAAACCAGAAATCCCAGTGGCTGTATTAACCAACGGAACACTGCTTTACGATAAAAAAGTCCGCAGTGAGCTTGTCAATGCCGATGTCGTTCTCCCATCGCTTGATGCCGTGACTGAACATACTTTTCAAAAAATAAACCGCCCGGCCAACGAGCTCAAGGTTAATGAGTATATAAAGGGTCTTGTTGAGTTTAGAAAAGAATATACCGGGCAGATATGGCTTGAAGTATTTATCTTGCCCGGATACAATGATAATGTTGACGATTTAAAAGCAATGAAAAAAGCCTTTGAGCAAATAAAGCCCGATGAAATTCAGTTAAATACGCTCGACCGCCCCGGTACAGTAAAAGGCCTCACCCCTGCCAGTAAAGATGGCTTACAAAAAATAGTTGATTTTTGGAAGCTTCCAAACGTGGTGATTATTGCAGCTGCTCCCGAAAGAAAAAAGATAAAATCGTACCGTAAAGATGCAGAAACTACTATTCTTGA
>QMPP01000007.1 GCA_003650425.1 Bacteroidota bacterium
GTGTATTGCGGAATCATAAAACCTGAGTTCAATCCCGGATTAGCCACCAAAAACGAAGGCAATCCCCTGCGGCCATGCAACAGCTGATAGGTACGTCGCTCTGAAATGCTCCCCCACTCGGCCACCGCTATGGCCAGATTATCCAGCGCCAATGCCAGCGGCTGTCCGTGGAAATTCCCTCCCGAAACAATTACATCCATATCGGGAAATATGGTCGGGTTATCGGTAACGGCATTAATTTCGTTGGAAAAAACGTACGCCACGTAATTAACCGAATCCTTAGATGCTCCGTGTACCTGTGGGATACAGCGGAAAGAGTAGGGATCCTGAACATGTTCTTTAGGACGTTTAATCAGTTCGCTATCTTTTAAAATAGCCCTGAACCGCTCGGCAGTTTGAACCTGTCCCTTATGATGACGAATTTGATGTAGTTCATCCATAAAGGGCTCAATGCGCCCGTCAAAAGCATCCAGCGAAAGAGCTGCGATAATATCAGCCAACTCCGAAAGCCTGAAAACTTTTAATAAAGAAGTAACTCCGTAAGCGCTCATAAATTGAGTACCGTTAAGCAAAGCAAGCCCTTCCTTCGATTTTAACTTAAGCGGTTTCCAGCCAAATTTGGCTAACACGTTGGCAGCATCCATATATTTTCCTTCAAAACTAACGGCTCCCATCCCCAACAGGGGTAACGACATGTGTGCCAGAGGGGCTAAGTCGCCCGAAGCACCCAACGATCCCTGCTGATAAACAATAGGGATAACATCATTATTAAAAAAGTCGATCAGCCGTTGAACCGTATCCAGGTGAATCCCGGAATGCCCATAGGATAGCGACTGTATTTTCAACAAAAGCATCAACTTAACAATCTCTGTAGGCACTTCATCACCCGTTCCGCAGGCATGCGATTTAACCAGATTTTCCTGCAGCTTACCCAAATCCTGTTTCGATATAGATTTGTTGTAAAGTGCTCCAAAACCGGTGTTGATGCCATAAATAGGTTCGTCCTGACTTTTAATTTTTTTATCAAGATAGTTTCGACATTTTACAATTAATGCTTTCGACTCTTCTGAAAGCGCCAATGTTAATCCGTTATGAAAAATATCAAAAACTTTTTTAAAGGTCAGTTTTTCGGGGGAAATATAATGGACGTTTTTCATGAAATTATAATTATGTAGGATTCTGCGTTTTTATTATTTAAACAACCAATACCATCAGCTAATTTTTTACCCTCTCAACAAGTTGTTCTGCCGGGAGTTTTTCCTGATAACCGGTCATCATATTTTTTAAGGTATAATGTTTGGTTTCCATCTCCTGCTCACCAATTAAAACAACAAACGGGATGGCATGCTGGTTGGCGTATTTCATCTGCTTTTTCATTTTATCAGCATCGGGGTAAAGCTCGGCACGAATACCGTTTTGCTGTAAAAAGGCCAGCACCTCCAACGCATGCGTTGCCTCCTTTTCGCCAAAATTAACAAACATTACCTCCGTGGAAGTCTCAACCTCTTTAGGGAAAAGATTCAGCTCGTTCATTACGTCGTAAATACGATCGGCACCAAACGAAACACCCACTCCGGAAACATCCGGTAAACCGAATATACCGGTCAAATTATCGTAACGACCACCGCCACAAATACTCCCAATGTTTACATCATTAGCCTTAACCTCAATAATAGCGCCGGTATAGTAATTCAGTCCGCGTGCCAATGACTGGTCAATTTCCACTTTTGATTTAATCTCCAGCGGTTTTAAATAGTTCAATACCGATTCCAGTTCGAGAATTCCCTTGCCGCCAATTTCAGTATCTCCCACCAACTGTTTCAAACAATTAATTTTAGAATCGTTTTCTCCACTCAGGTTGATAATGGGCTCCAGGTTATCAATAGCCTCTTGCGATATTCCTTTGGAAAGAAGCTCTTCGTAAACCTTTTCAATTCCTATTTTATCCAGCTTGTCGATAGCGGTGGTAATATCAATCAGTTTATCAGAGGCATCAATGGTTTCGGCCATCCCGCTCAATACTTTCCGGTTGTTGAGCTTGATGGTAACATTCACTTTCAAGCGATAAAAAATTTCATCTATTATTCTAACAAGCTCTACTTCGTTAAGTAATGAGTTTGATCCCACTACATCCACATCGCACTGGTAAAACTCGCGATAGCGCCCTTTTTGAGGACGGTCGGCACGCCATACAGGTTGAATTTGATAACGTTTAAACGGGAAAGTTATATCGTTGCGGTGTTGTACCACGTATCGGGCAAAAGGCACGGTAAGGTCGTAACGAAGTCCTTTTTCGGAAACAGCCAACGCCACGCGGTTCAGATTTTTAGTTTCATAATCTTCGGGTTTTACCTTTTTGAGAAAATCACCGGAATTTAAAATTTTAAACAACAACTTATCACCCTCTTCACCGTACTTTCCCAGCAAAGTGGAAAGGTTTTCCATGGCCGGGGTTTCGATGGGCTGATAGCCGTATTGCTTAAACACATCCTGAATGGTACTAAAAATGTAATTTCTTCGTGCCATTTCAAGGGGAGAGAAATCGCGCGTTCCTTTCGGTATGGAAGGTTTTTGTGCCATAATGTACTTTTTTACAGGCTGCAAAAGTAGTGGTTTTTACGGTGAGTAAAGCAGGATTACGGAAAATATATAAACGTTGAGTCGTAACTCTTCTGAACAATTTCTCCTGTTTAAGAATATTCATAAAGATAAAACCTTACACAACTTCGTTGATATTTTATCCCCACCCGATTTTGAAAAAGAATACTTTTGTCAGGAAGTTGTTTAAACCCGGTTACAAAAATTCAGCCTATGAATACCCCTGAACCCATTTACCTCGATTACAATGCTACCACGCCCATTGCCAAAGAGGTAGCCGATGCCATGCGCCCCTATCTGGAACACTATTTCGGAAATCCTTCCAGCGTTCACAGCTATGGTGTTAAAACCAAAATGGCGGTTGAAAAATCGCGTCGTCAGATTGCTGACCTTATTGGTTGCGACCCCTCGGAGATTATTTTTACCAGCGGTGGCACTGAATCTAATAATTATGCCATCAAGGGAATTGCCCTGGCTAATAAGAACAGGGGAAACCACATCATCACTTCATCGGTGGAGCACCCGGCAGTTTTTGAGGTATGCAGTTATCTTGAAAAAAACGGTTTCGAAATTTCAACCATCGCGGTGGATGAGTTCGGTATTATTAAAATGGATGAGCTGGAAGCAGCCATCCGTCCCGAAACCATACTGATTACCGTCATGCATGCCAACAACGAGGTGGGTAGCATACAGCCCATCGCCGAAATGGCAAAACTGGCTAAAGAGCACAACATCTACCTTCACTCCGATGCTGCTCAGTCGCTAGGAAAGATACCGGTTAATGTACAGGAAATGGGAGTTGATTTACTGAGTATTGCCGGCCATAAACTATATGCACCCAAAGGGATTGGCGCCCTTTATATTCGCAAGGGGGTTCATTTGGAAAAGCTGATTCATGGTGCCGACCACGAGCAAAACCTGCGTGCCGGAACCGAAAATGTGCTGGAAATTGTAGGACTTGGAGCCGCCGCCGAACTGGCCAAAAACCACCTCGATAAAAACATGGAGCACTACCAAACCACCCGCAATTACCTGCAAAAGTTATTAACCGACGCGCTGCCGAATGTAAAAATAAACGGCCATCCCGAAAAACGGCTTCCCAACACTTTAAGTATCTCCTTTCCCAAGGTGGAAGCCAACACGCTTATCGACCGGCTGGATGGCGTTGCCGCCTCGGCGGGCGCTGCCTGTCATGCCGAAAGCGTGGATGTTTCTGCCGTGTTAGAAGCCATGCTGGTGCCCCTCGACTTTGCCATGGGAACCATCCGGTTTTCAACAGGACGAGGCCTTACCATGGCCGATATCAAAACGGCTGCCGACGAAATCATCCGCACGGTTAAACAGTTAATGCCCAAGGAAGAATCGGTACCTGTTTCCGAAAAGCCCAAAGCTGACGAAATTAAACTTACCCACTACACACATGGGCTTGGCTGTGCCTGTAAAATACAGCCTCAACACCTGGAAAGCGTGCTTCAAAAACTCAATCCCATTTTTGATAAAAACGTGCTGGTGGGAACCGAAACTGCTGACGATGCCACCGTTTATCAGCTGAGCGATGATTTGGCTATCGTGCAAACGCTCGACTTTTTTACGCCCATTGTTGACGACCCTTACGAATTTGGCGCTATCGCTGCTGCCAATGCCCTCAGTGATGTGTATGCCATGGGAGCCAAACCCTTGTTTGCGCTCAACATCGTGGGCTTTCCAGAGGATACGCTACCCATGGAGGTGTTGGAACTCATTCTTAAAGGAGCACAGGATAAAGCTACCGAAGCCGGCATTCCCATTCTTGGCGGACATACTATTGAAGACCCTGAACCCAAATACGGGATGGTGGTTACCGGAAGCTTGAAACCAACCGAGATTATTAGAAATACCGGAGCAAAACCCGGTGATGTGTTGATTCTTACCAAGCCATTGGGAACAGGAATTCTCTCGACTGCCATTAAACGCGGAATGGTAGAAGAGTCATTAAGAAAAGAGGTAACACAACTCATGTCGTCGCTAAATAAAACTGCCGCAGAGGTGATGAAAAATTATACGGTTCACGCCTGTACCGACGTTACCGGTTTCGGGTTAATGGGCCACTTAAAAGAGATGACCGTGGGATCGGAATGCAACGTAACGGTTGAATATGCTGCTGTGCCTTACCTGCGTGAGGTGAAAAATCTGGCCACGGCAGGCGTCATTCCCGGAGGAACTTACAACAACATGGACTATGTAGCCGGTTTCGTCGATTACGGCAACCTGCCTCGTACCGACCAGTTGCTGCTTTGTGATGCTCAGACTTCGGGCGGATTGCTGATAGCTCTTCCGGCCGATTTGGCTCAACAGCTATTAACCGACCTCCAGACAAACGGAGTAGAAGATGCTACCCTAATCGGAAAATTTACAGAAACAGGAAAAGGAACCATCAAAATTATCTGAGAAAGTTTCCCGGAGGCGATTCACCCCGTACGTTGTTAGTTCGTTTTGAGGATCTTTCAATCACAGCTTTTTCTCTTCATTGGTGTATTTCGACCAATTGCCGATTTCCTCGCCGGTTCTTCGACAGCCGAAGCATACATCATTCGAATCGCGAAAGCAAAAAAAACTACACCGATTATTAAACCGGTACAGTTTCATTAACCAAAAGAAATTACACTATATTAATACTGTTTTAAGCTACGTTAAACTTAATCCAATTATCAATCAAAATTAGTCAATACATCAGGAGTTCGTGAAAGTTCTTTTTTTCAATTGCTATGGTTAGCAAAAAATAATTTTACTTTTACCAAAAACTATTATTTGTTATTTATGCTTAACCACAAGCACAAAACTTTATTACTAAACATTATTGCCAGCCCTTTTTTTCTGGCAATTCCGGTAACACTCCTTATTATTATCTTTCTTCCCAACCCGTCATCAAAATATAAAATTGAGCTGGTAAGTAAACAAGTTGCCAATAAACCCGAATCAAATGTTCAGTTTTGTGATTTGAACGGTAACGGAAAAGATGAAAGGATAATTGCCTATCATAATACCGTAAAAAAAACGGCTTCCATTAAAGTAATGACCCACGACGAGATTAATTACGATGCATGGAATTTTAACGGCTATTTTCAAGGACAAAGCTCTGTAAATTTTTACTGTACTGATATTAATGAGGATGGTTTTACTGAAATATTTGCCTTTTATTACAGGAGTGATTCAGTGTTTATGACTGTTATTCAGCCCTATCCTGATAAAAAAATCATTTTTAAAGAAAAACTTATCACAACAGTCTGGAAGCGCAACGGCAAAATTGATTATTCTATCAGTAATTATAATACGGAAGATTTAAACCGGGATGGAAACAAAGAGCTTCTGTTTTTGTTACAGGCTGGCTATTCGCTGCAACCCAGAATGATTGTTGCTTATGATTTTGCTAAAAACAGCATTTCAACAAGTAAATCGTATGGAGCCTATTTAACAACCTTAACACTCATAAAAAACAAACAAAGTATTCCAGAATTATATGTTGGCAGTTTTACACCCGCCAATATATCTGACAGCATGGGGATTCCATACAGCGATTATTATTCGTGGTTTTTGGGCTTTGATAGCAAGCTTGAGCTATTATTCAATCCGGTAAAAAATGTTTATTATCCTTCAAGAGTTGATGTATGTAAATTTGAAAATGATGAAGGCGAACAATTTATCGCGGCATCTTTTATAAATAACATCAAAAAACTTCTGACAATAAAATTTATCAAACAAGGTAATGAAGTAATTAGCTTCAAAGAGTTTGTAAAATCAAAAAAGTCAAAATCAGGGTTTGTTTCGTTAATGCGACCTGTTCAGACAGATGGAAAAAACTATATTTTGCTTGGGATTAAAAACAATCAGTTCATCCTCATTAATGAAAAACTGGAAATAGTAAAAAAAGATGTTTATAAAGCGGTATATGCATTAATGAATATCGCGGATCTGAATAAAGACGGTAAAAAAGAATTTGTTTTTATGTCGCCCGATAACGAAATCGTGGTGTACGATAACAATTTGAATAATCCGACTTCTTTCAATACCGGACTTTTACCTTTTTCATCAGGCTGGCTTAACTCAGGAATAAAACACAATGGTAATGAACAGAATGAGCTGTATTTAAAAAACCTCCACCACCTTTACCTTTTTACATATAACTTAAACAGGCTTTACTACCTGAAGTACCCCATTTGGCTGCTGCTTTACGGTTTGGCGGTTTTGATTTTATGGTTTGCCCAGCGTATGCAAAAAATAAACCTGAAGCGAAAGCAGCTTATTGAGGATACCATCAACAATTTACAAATGCGAACCATTAAAAGCCAGATGGACCCGCATTTTATGTTTAACGTGCTGAACGGACTGGCTCATAATGTGGCCGTGGGAAATTCAAAGGATGCCTACAATCAAATTTTGCGGTTCAGTAAGTTACTCAGGTCACTGATGAAAAAAACCGACCGGATTGACACCTCTCTTTCAGAAGAAATTGAATTTATCACGAGTTACCTGGAGCTGGAAAAATTCAGGTTTAAAGACCAATTTGAGTTTGATATTCACTTTGACGACCAAATAGATAAAACGATCAGGCTGCCCCGGATGCTGATTCAGTTGTTGGTTGAAAACTCCATCAAACACGGGTTAAGAAATAAAACAGGAATTAAAAAACTTAAAGTATCCGTATCTTTAAACAACAACCAATTAACCATTATTGTTGAAGACAACGGGGTAGGCCGTGAAGAAGCCATGCAAAAAACCCACGACACCGGCAAAGGGATGAAACTTATTAAAGATATGATCCGCCTTAACAGAAAACTCGGGGGCAAACAAATTACCCTTAACTATACCGACCTTTACGATGATAGTGGCAATGCAGCAGGGACAAGGGTGGAGGTTATAGTGGAATCAGAGACTTCTAAACCGCGAAGACGCTAAGACGCGAAGGAACTGGCAGGTATTCTCGTAAATCGTAAATCAAACCTTCAAAAGCATAAAACAAGCACCTCAAAGCAATACCCCCGTCATTCCGACCGTAGTGGAGGAATCTCCCCGGAACAGCCCATTATACTCAGGAGATTCCTCTATTCACTCATTCCGCAAGCTTCATTCGTTCAATCGGAATCGCTGCACCGGTTAAACCAACATGAAATCTCTGAACAATTAAAAAAATAATGTAACTTTGTATCCGTTTAGATACAGTATTTATGTTCTTTATTGAGAAAACAACGGAATTTGATAAATGGCTCAGAAAATTAAAAGATTTAAAAGCCAAAGGAAATCTGGAAAAAATTAAAAAAACAGGAGAAATGAAAACTTCAAAATTTGAAATAGCAGATTACTTGGATAGTAAAGAAATGATTGCAGCGTATCTCAATACTGTTTTGGAAGAAGGAAATGAAGAAGATGTAATTATTGCCATAGGGCATATTGCAAAAGCAATTGGAATGACCAAAATATCGGAAGAAACAGGCTTAAGCAGAACAAGTTTGTACAAAGCTCTATCGAACGGGGCCAAGCCTCAGTTTGCAACAATTATGAAGGTTTTAAAAGCAATAGGAGGACATATTAAAGTGGATCCTGTTTCCACTTGAAAAACAACATTATTTTCCGTGCCAAAGGCAACCCGCCGGGTACAAATCAAAAATATTTTTATAACTTTGTAAATCAAACAACCCACCATGACTAAACTAACAGCCATTATAGTTGATGACGAGCAGGATTCCATCGATAACCTTGAATGGCTGATAAACAACGAACTCCCCGAAATCACCATTGCCGGCAAAGCGGTTAATGCCCAAAACGGGCTGGAAATGATTATTGATAAGGAGCCCGAAATAGTGTTTCTGGATATTCAGATGCCGGATAAAGATGGTTTTTGGCTGGTGGATAAACTGAGTAAACTGCAAACCGAGCCCTGCATCATTTTCGTTACCGCTTTCGATGAGTACGCCATCGAGGCCATTAAACATGCCGCTTTCGATTTTCTCACCAAGCCTGTTGACCCGGACATACTTAAAGAAACCATCGGCAGGTATCTTGCCAACCGGCACAAATACTCCCTTGCCGATAAGCTGGAAAGCCTGAATAGTTTTTTTAATCGCGGAAAAATAAAATTGAACAACTATAATGGATTTATTATTATTAAAACAGACGATATAATCTATTGTGAAGCGAATAGTAATTATTGTAAAATAATGTTAACTGACGGCAGAAAAGAACTGCTGACCATGCAGCTTGGTCAGGTGGAGAAAAAGCTTGATAAAGAAAACTTCGTAAGAATTAACCGTTCGGCACTTGTCAATCTGGATTATGTTGACAGTTTTAACCGGAAAACTAAAACAGTAATGCTATCCGATGTGCTTCAAAAATATGAGTTTAAAGTTTCCTCAAAAGGGGTAAAGCGGCTGATGAACTTTTAATTTGACAATTCTTACACTTTTCTTATGAAGTTGTTTATTGTAAGTTATTGTTTAAAACAATCATGGCAACAAAAAAACTGCACCAACTATTAAACCGGTACAGTCTATTAAACCGGTACAGTTTCATTAACCAAAAGAAATTACACTATATTAATACTGTTTTAAGTTACGTTAAACTTAATCCAATTATCAATCAAATTAGTCAAAACATCAGGAGTTCGTGGAAATTCTTTTTTACAATTGTCTATATAATTACAAACAATTTATTTTGATTCGCGAATAAATCTCATGTATCTCCATTCTTGCTGGGCAGCGTTAATACCATGGCTTTCCAAATCATCGGGATTGCCATAAATATCATACCGGTTAGCAGGAGGTGCACTGTTGGTTCTTACCCAAAGATATTGGTCATCAATGCTCAGAATTTGATAATAGCTAACACCCACTTCCATTCCCAAATCGGCACCATTGGTGAGTTCAAGTACATAAGCACCGGGGGTATCAACTCCGTTAATTTTAGTAACAAAAGTTAATGTGTCGTTTATATTATCAATGTGTTTAACACTCCTGCTGGCTTCGGGTGCTTCGTAACCCGTAGGGGATGGGTGAAATGATGCTTCCCTGAAAGAAGCACTATCCCCCGCTTAAGAAAATCACGTAATTTTATTTATTTACCATGCTGGTCATATTTTTTAAAGATTCAAAATAGGAGATTTAACGTGATGTGTTTAACAGTAAAAACAATGAAAAACAACACTAATCGTTATTTTATATCAATAATTAGCACCCGTTTTCCGGTTTTATCATGGTCATATTTATTTAAACTGAAAATAAATTAACAGGCAACATAGAAGGAGGGCTTTTATACGAAACCAATTAAAGTAATTTTGTCACCATAATTAGCTAATGATAAATTAAAAACATAGTATTATGGACTTGTCAGTCAGTTACTTAGGTTTAAAAATCAAAAACCCGATCGTGGTTGGTAGTTCCGGTTTAACCGCATCGATTGAAAACCTGAAAAAAATGGAAAACAGCGGAGCTGGTGCTGTAGTTTTAAAATCCATCTTTGAAGAAGAAATTTTTTACGAATATAAAAGTATTCTTGAAAAAGAAAAAGAGGAAGACACCCCTAATTACGAGTATCTTGATTACTATGATTACAAAATCAAACAGGATAATGTAAAAAAGTATCTTGAACTAATTAAGAATGCGAAAAATGCTTTAAATATTCCGGTTATTGCAAGTTGCAACTGCGTTAGTTCTTGGGAATGGTGCTTTTTTGCCAAAAAGATTGAAGAGGCAGGTGCCGATGCTATTGAATTAAATATGTTTATACTTCCTTCGGATTTTACAAAAACCTGTGATGGAATTGAGAAAACATATTTAAAACATATTGAAGCAATCAGAAAAGCGGTAAATATCCCGGTAGCTGTTAAACTTAGCTATTATTTTGCCGATTTGGCTGCTTTTGTAAAAAGAATATCCGAAACTGGTGTAGATGGCGTGGTATTGTTCAACCGTTTCTTCCATCCTGATTTTGACATCGAAAACTTTCAAATTATTCCTTCCAACGTGTTAAGCCGTTCATCTGACCTCGCTATCTCGTTGCGTTGGATGTCAATTTTGTCAGGACGCCTTAGCAGTGACCTTATTGCTTCTACCGGTGTTCACGACGGCGCTTCGGTTATTAAAGAGATTTTAGCCGGTGCCGATGCGGTACAGGTGGTTTCAACACTTTATAAAAATGGAATCGAATCAATCGAGGATATGTTGGAAGAGGTGAAAACCTGGATGGAAAAACATGGCTTTAATAAAATTGATGACTTTAAAGGTAAAATGAGCCAGGTAAACAGCCCGAACCCTGCCGAGTACGAAAGAGTTCAGTTTATGCGCTACTTTGAAGATAAAAAATACAATCTCGGTTAATTAAAATAATTACTTTTATGCAAGCATTAACATTAAATCAAAAACTGGGAAGGTTTATCGTAAATTGGGTATTCCTGATGTTGTTGTGGATTATGTTTACCAGTACGTTTGCTGCTCAGGAGTTGATAGTTGGTGGTTTACTTACCATGATTATCTCGCTGCTAAGCATTCGTCTGTTCACCTGCTGTGATTTATCATTACTTAGTCCTGTTAAGATATTTTGGATGGTATATTACTTTGGTGTATTTTTGGTAGCACTTATTCAGGCAAACCTCGATGTTGCCCGCAGGGTAATATCCCCTTCGCTTCCCATTAACCCGGGTGTTGTTAAATTTAAAACCAAACTGAAAACCAATTATTCAAAAATGGTTTTAGCCAACAGTATCACCCTGACTCCCGGAACGCTTACCATTGACGTTATAGACGATACCTTTTATATACACTGGATTGATGTGAAAACTACCGATCCGGAGAAAGCGTTCACGGAAATTGCCGAATCTTTTGAGAAAGTTTTATTAAAAATATTTTAATGATGACATACATTATTTATATAGCATTATCGCTCATGGCATTAGGTATGATTATGTCAGCCATACGATTCGTTAAAGGCCCTACCGCCGGCGACCGAGTTGTAGCGCTCGACACACTTACCACCATCGGCGTATCAGCACTGGTGCTGCTTGCTTATGTATTTCAACGCTTTATTTACGTTGATGTAGCATTGGTTTACGCAGTACTCGGGTTTATAGGAGTAATTGTAATTGCCAGATATTTGGAGGGTGCACTATGAGTATTATGGAAATTATCGGCGGCATACTAATTATTATTGGTAGCATATTCCTGTTCCTCGGAGCCTTGGGAATTTACCGTATGCCCGACATTTATAATCGTCTTCAGGCAGGCACAAAAGCCACTACGCTTGGAGCAATGAGTTTAATTCTTGGTGTTGGTTTTCTGGAGCCTTCATGGATACTGAAAAGTTTGGTTTTAATCATTTTTATTGCTTTTTCCAACCCTATCAGTTCACATGCACTAGCACGGGCAACTTACCGTCGTGGTCATTATCCGCTTATTTTAAGCGATGATAAAGAAAATATGGATGCCTACCAGGAAGTAGTCCCTCACGAAAAAGAAAAGGAGGAAAAGGTATGATAGCATTAATTCTGATATTGGTTTTACTTGTGTTGATGATTGCTGCATCAGTTTACGCCGTTAGGCAAAAAGACTTGTTGTACGCCGTTATTGCTACGGGTATTATTAGCCTTATACTGTCCATCTTGTTTTACCTGCTTCAGGCACCCGATGTGGCGCTTACCGAAGCAGCTATCGGGGTGGCCTTAACAACCATTATTTTTGTTATTACCATTCGTAATACCGAAAGAATGGAAGTTGAAAATGATAAAAAGAATAACACTAAATCAGCGGCGAAATGAAAAAGATACTAGTATTATTGTTGCTGGCTGTTGTTGGGTTTTATTTGGCCGGAACCTTTTTTGATATCGGTTTTGGAAACTCTCATTTTGTAAAAAATGATGCCATAAAACCCGTTAAAGATATCTATCTGCAACAAACAGTTCAAGAGTTAAAAGTTTCCAATGCGGTTACCAGCATTGTGGTTAACTTTAGAGGATTTGATACATTGGGAGAGGTTACGGTTCTGTTTCTTTCGGTAACTGCACTCGGTAGTATTTTATATAAGAAAAGACACCACGTGGGTGAGCGTTCGGTATTGTTTTCGGCTAGTAGTATTGTTACTTCCGGCTCAAAACTATTGTTCCCTGCCATTGTTTTGCTTGGTGCTTACGTATTTATCCACGGTCACTTGTCTCCCGGCGGAGGATTTCAGGGTGGAGTTATTATAGCCACCGGATTCTTGCTGATGCTGCTGGCTTACGAAAACTACTCGGTTAGCCACAACGGACTTTCCATTGTTGAATCGTTGGCAGGTATCACCTTTGTCGGTGTTGGCTTATTGGGATTTATGAATGGCGGAACTTTCCTTCAAAACTTCCTTCCCACAGGCGAGTTAAACAATTTGTTTAGTGGTGGTATTATTCCCATTATTTATATTGCTGTAGGGTTTAAAGTGGCCGCCGAGCTTACCGGTGTTATTTATACCGTATTAAACGAGAAAGGAGAGCAAAATGGATAGTGCCTATTTTCAATATTTAAATTATGCCATTTACGGCACAGCAGTACTGGTTATGTTAACCGGACTGTATGCTGCCCTGGTTAAAAAGTCGTTGCTGAAAATTGTTATCGGTCTTTCAATTGTCGATTCGGGGTTAAACTTGTTAATCGTTACGTTAGGCTATTTAAAAGGCGGTACAGCTCCTATTTTTTCTTCGGGTTATAATGGCACGCAAACAATGGTTGACCCCATTCCGCAGGCATTGGTTCTTACAGCCATTGTTATTGGGTTTGGTGTTACTGCTGTTGCCCTTTCGCTCGTAATCCGTCTTTGGAGACATCATCATACATTATATATTGACGAAATAAAGAATTTAAAATGGTAGGAACTCCGGTTTTATTTATAGCAATTCCCCTCTTGGCGGCCTTTTTAATACCGCTGATTGGGATGGTTTGGAAAGAGTCGGTTAGGATTATACCCGGACTGGTTCTTGCTTACCTATTAGTATTGGCCATCAATCTTTTGAGCTATGTTACAGTTAATGGACCTATTGTTGAGGTAATTGCCGGATGGGCACCTCCCATAGGAATTAACCTTGTATTCAACGCCTTCTCGGGATTTTTGGTTACGATTATGGTTTTTATGGGTCTTTTGGTGTGGCTTTACAGCTATCGCTTTAAAAGTAACGTGGAATATGAAGCTGCCCGTAAATATTTCCTTTTATTAATGATGCTTATTACCGGTTCGGTAGGCATCGTTTTAACAGGTGATATTTTTAACATGTTCGTGTTTATCGAAATTACGAGTATTTCGGGATATGCTTTAACAGCCTTTTATACCGGCCGCGATAGTGCCGAAGCTTCCTTTAAATATTTAATGATGGGTTCCATCGCATCGGTTATGCTGTTGCTGGCCATCATGATTATTTATTCACAATTGGGAACGCTTAACATGGCCGACGTTGCATCGAAAATGCATTTGATGGATCCCAAGTTAAAAGCAGTATCATTTATACTGTTTGTTATTGCTTTGGGCATTGAAGCAGAGGTTTTCCCGCTGAACGGATGGGCACCTGATGCTTATGCAGAAGCGCCCGGCCCGGTAGGTGCTGCTTTTTCAGGGATTGTTGTTAAAGCAGGTGTTTATGCCCTGATTCGTTATACCTACACTATTTTCGACTTGTCAGGCGCTTTCAACCTGTTAATCATTATTGGATTAATTACGCTGGTTGTTGCCGAGGTGGCTGCTATTCGTCAGGAAAAACTGAAACGGATGCTTGCTTACTCTTCTATTGGACAAATGGGGTTGGTGTTGGTTTCGTTTGGTATTGGTACCAAGGAAGGTGTTTTTGCCGCCCTGTTTATTATGCTAAACCACGCCATCATTAAACCATTACTCTTCTTTAGCGGAAGTTACCTGGTTTATCATTCCAAGAAAAAAATGATTTCGGATGTTGACGGTATAGGCAAACTTGCTCCGTTAACCTCCATCTTATTTACCTTAGGTGCTTTTGCCATCGTGGGACTTCCTCCGTTTGCAGGATTCTGGAGTAAGTTATCGTTTTTAATGGCCGCTGCCGACAGCAACATGCTGCTGGTTATCGGTCTTATTCTTTCGGTAAGTGTGGTTGAACTTGTATATTATATGCGTGTTGTTAATAGAATATTCTTCTTTAAACGAACAACAAGTTTATTGACAAGACGACCCACTTTTAATGCTTACGTGGTTATGATTATTTTAGGTTTGATGATTCTGGTTATCGGTTTTTACCCCGATAGCGTTTCAATGTATCTGCATAATGCCGCCAACAGCTTATTCGATAAGTCTCAGTATATTCATAGTGTGTTAACTGCAACAATACAATAGGAGAACAAAGAAATGGATATGTTAACATTAATATTATTATTATTTTTAGGTGGGGCTATCGTTACCTGGTTAGGTAATAAATTAAGCCCTGTCGTTGGCGACCTGCTGTTTTTGGCTACCATTATTATTCCTGCCGGGATGTTCTTTACAGGCGTTACGGTTGGCGAAGTAACACATTTGCATGCACTTGGCCTTACCCTTACCTGGGGCTTAACTCCATTGAGCTACTTGTTCTCAATGATTGTGGTTGGTCTTGGTATCCTCCTGGCTATTTATGCTGTACCTTTTATGAAAGGGAAACAAAAAACAGGAGCGTTTTATTTTAACTTTACCCTGTCGGTGATGTCGATGCTGGGAATTCTCGTAAGTAAAGATTGGGTATCCTTCTTTATCTTTTGGGAAATTATGACATGGTCATCATACCTGATGGTAGTACTTAATGGTAAAGATGTACAGCGAGTTGGAATAAAATATTTTGTTTTTTCAGCCATTGGCGCTTATGCTATGTTAATGGCCATGGTGATAATGAACAGTCAGTTGGGCAGCTTTTTGTTGGCCGACACGTTCAATAATTTCCAACATTTAACCACGGGAAATCAAATATTGATACCTATTCTTTTATTGGTAGCCTTTGGTGTTAAAAGTGCCATGATGCCACTACATGTTTGGGCTCCTGATGCATATAGTAATGCCCCCATGGCCTATACCGGACTTTTTTCGGGTGCTCTCTCCAAGATGGGTATTTACGGAATGGTACTGGTTATGGTTACCATGATTAATCAACTGCCGGAAGGTACTTTGATTAGAGATATCATTGCCTGGATAGGTGGCTTTACCGCTGCAGCAGCAACTTTGTGGGCTATTACCCAAGATGACGGTAAAAAATTGCTTGCATGGTCTTCGGTTGGGCAGATGGGTTACATTATTGTAGGGGTTGCCATTGGTACCCCGCTGGCTATGCTGGCTGCGATGTTCCTTGTTGTTGTTCACGCCATGTTTAAAGGTAGTTTGTTTATGGTGGTCGGTGCTATCGAAAAGCAAACCGGCACTACTAACTTTACCGAAATAAACGGGTTAATTAGAAAAATGCCCTGGACTTTTATTTCAGCGTTGATTTCTGTTATCGCCTTGGCAGGTATTCCTCCATTGGCCGGATTTGTTTCTAAATGGATGCTGTACGAGGCACTGATTCAAAACAACAATTACATTTTGGTTATTTTGTTGTTTTTTGCATCCACGGCAGGTTTCCTTTATTGTTACAAATTTCTACACGGCTATTTTCTGGGTCAGGAAGAACCCGAATGGGCTCATGTAAAAGAAGCACCCGTAGCCATGGTTATTCCTATGGTGTTGTTAGCATTGGGGAACTTTGTTTTAGGAACATTCCCACAGCTTATATTTAAACCCATTGATGCAGCCATGCAGTTCGCAGGTTACGATGCTACCGGTGGTCGCTTGTGGGGCGAATCGGTTTTGTTTACCGAGTGGGGTGATGTGGTTACTTTACAACCAATACTGTACGCGGTATTAGCTGTTTTTGTATTCTTTGCACTTTTCTTGTGGTTTAAAGGAACAAAAGGAACCCGTTACGTATCTACAAAAGATATTAGTACCTCGGGGGAGCTTCCAAAAGAGTGGGAAAACCTTACCTTTAAGGTTAACTTTATGCAACCTTTCGAGCGTGCTATCGAACCGTTTCTGAAACGACAAATCGATAAATATTATACGGCCTTTGGTAACGGAATGGAAGCCCTGTTTGAATTTACCAGACGTATTCATACCGGAAATGGTCAAACTTATGCTATTTATGCTATACTGTTTTTAGCATTACTGTTGCTGTTCAGAGTTAATTTGTTCGGATAAAAAATTATAGACAAATGGAATATATATTAATAAAAGTGTTAGAGGCGATGGCCACTTTTGTTCTCGCGTTTATCGTGGGAATGACTTACGGAGGAGTTGTTCGAAAAATTACCGGAAGAGTTCATAACCGTTTAGGACCTCCCTGGTATCAGAACTTTATCGATGCTTTTAAACTTTTTTCAAAAACTCGTGGAATACACCATGGTGCTATGCACTTTTTAGGAGCTGCCTTTTTAATGGTTACTTCGGTAGTTTCGCTGATGATTATCCCGATTTTGGCACCCGGCGGACATGCCTGGTACAACAGCTGGTTTACTAATTTGAATTTTAATGGCGACCTGATTTTTCTGATTTATATTATGACCTTTGGTCCGTTGGGTATGGCCATGGGAGCAGGCCAAACCGGTAACCCTAACTCATCTATTGGTGTAACCCGTGGATTGAGCCAAATGGTAGGGTTTGAAATTCCCTGGGTGATGGCTTTGGTAGCGCTGATGATTACTTATAAAACAACTTCTATTGTTGACTTTATGAACATTCAGCGCGAAACAGGCACTTGGCTTATGTTTGCCAACCCGTTTGCATTTATTGCCGCCGTGCTGGCCATGTTGGGAATGTTCAGATATTCTCCTTTTGATATCGTGGGCGCACCAACCGAGCTGGCATCAGGCCCTGTTTCTGAAAATGGAGGTAAATTTTTGTTTACCATGATGTCGTCAGGATCGGTATTTACCTTTGCCAAACTGGTGTTGTATGTCGATTTGTTTATGGGTGGAGCCAACAATCTAATTATGCTCGTGGTAAAAACATTTCTACTTTATATGATTCCCGTTTTATATGGCATAGTTAGTCCCCGTTACCGTACCGAACAAGCGGTAAGATGGTTTTGGGGATGGCCAACCTTTATTGGCTTACTGGCTATTTTATATGCTGTTATGTTTTAAAAATTATTGAAGAATGTATAACGATAAGAATTCAAAAAAGATAGTTGAGACAATTCAAAATTGGGCACGAAGCCACTCCATATGGGTTTTAGCTTACGGAACCGGTTGCGGTGCCATTGAAATTTCTCCTACCATGACTTCGAGATACGATGCAGAACGGCTTGGTTTCAGGGGTGCTGCCACCCCGCGTCAGGCCGATGTAATGCTCATTACCGGTTACCTGACGGTTAAAACAGTAAAACGGGTGGTTCGTGTTTACGAGCAAATGCAAAGTCCTAAATATGTTGTGGGATTTGGTTCATGTACCATCAATGGTGGTATGTATTACGATTCGTACAATACTATTAATCTGCTCGACAGATATTTGCCCGTGGATGTATATATCAACGGTTGTATGCCTCGTCCCGAAGCCGTTCTTGCCGGTTTGAGTAAGCTACAGCAAATTATCCGCGAAGGAAATGCCAATGGTGCTGAAAAGTACCTTGAAAACCTTGCATGGTATAAGGAAAATCAGCGCAAAATTGCTCCTAACTGGATAGCTAAAGCTCCTGATTTAAACTGGTAATATAACGATAAAGAAAAAGTTATGAAAGAGATAAAAGATAAAATGATTGCTCAAATTAAAGCTGTGTTTCCGGAGGCGGTAAACAAAGATTATGATGGTAATCGTTTGGATTTGACGGTTAACAAAGAGGCTGTACCTTCTGTCTTGCTTTATTTAAAAGATTCGATGGGTTTCAGGCATCTTTCACATATTGCCTATGTTGATTGGATTGAGCAAGGTGAATTTGAACTGGTGTATATTCTCTGGTCACCTTTGGATAAAGTAAAGCTATATGTCCATACTCGCATCAATCGCGAAAATCCTGTGATAGAAAATATCGACATGATTTGGCGTCAGGCGAATACCTACGAAAGGGAAATCAGGGAAATGCTGGGTATTGAGTTTACCGGCTTAGTAGCTCCTGATGAGTTTATCCTTGAAGATTGGGACGATATACCTCCTTTTCGTAAAGACTTTGACACCTTAGAATATGTAAATCGCACTTTCTGGCATCGTCCGGGAAGAGAAGATGCACAAGATGTTCGTTCAACCATTTCCGAACGTTCGGGTGAAGAAATTCCTGATTTTGCAAAAAAATACTCCAGATAGTTATGAGAGAAAAGGCAACAACAATATATTTAGGACCTCAGCATCCCGGTATTACCGGTAACATGATGGTGCGTTTGAAAGTTATTGGCGACACTATCGTTAGTGCTCAAACAGAGGTCGGTTACCTGCACCGTGCTTTTGAAAAGCTACAGGAAAGAAGAAACTGGTTACAGGGTTTTACCCTGATGTGCCGTTTCTGTGTTCCCGAATCTGATCCTATGGAAAATGTTTATGCTCGTTCGGTAGAGGCCATCGATGGTCGTGAAGTGCCTGAAAGAGGTAAATACATCAGAGTTATGGTTTTGGAATTGGCTCGTATAGCCACGCAGCTGATGTGGTATGCCGGGCAAAACGGCTCGCTGGGTCTTTATACCATGGGGCAATGGTCGATTGGTGATAGGGATTATATCCTGGATCTTTTTGAAGAGCTGACCGGCGGTCGTGTTTATCACATGTATCAGTGGCCGGGCGGTGTTCGCCGTGACCTTCCTGAAGGGTTTACCGATAAGGTACTCCGTACTTTGGATTACCTCGAAAAACGGTTGAAGGACTACGATGACCTTATGTTCGCCAACTCTATCTTCCAGAAAAGAACCCAGGGTGTTGGTATTGTTCCAAAAGAGAACATTATTGAGCACGGTGTCGTGGGTCCCGTTCTTCGTGGTGCCGGTATCCGTAGCGATATCCGTATTGATGAACCGTATGAAGTTTACGATAAGTTAGACTTCGAGATACCTACACAGGAAGGGAGCGATATTTGGGCCAGAGCATTGGTTCGTCGTGCTGAAGTACACCAGTCCATTCGTATCATTCGTCAGGTTATCGACCAAATGCCATCCGGAGAATATTTCAACAAGTTTCCAAATCCTTTAAAGTGGATTGTGCCTGCAGGCGATGCCTATGTAAGGGTTGAATCAGGTCGTGGAGAAGTTGGCTTTTATGCCGTATCGGATGGTACCATTCATCCCAGAAGAATGCACCTGAGAGGAGCTGCTTACGTTCACGCTATTACACTACTCGAGAGTATTCTTCCAGGACAGAATATTGCCGACGTTTCGGCTATTATGAATAGCCTTGGAACCTGTGCGCCGGAAATTGAACGTTAATAATTTAGAATAAGACAAAAATCAATAGATATGAGTTTTTTCGATCTGCAAGGAACACTTAAACCGCTTACCGCGCTGAAACAGTTCGGTAAAAAGCCACATACACTAAAAGATATTCCATGGAAAAAGCGTGAAGCTTCTGACCGATACAGAGGATTGCACTTTAACGACTTGGATGAATGTATTGGCTGTGGTAACTGTTCTACTATTTGTCAAAACGCTGCCATCGACATGATCCATCTCGAAGGCATTGAAGGTAAAAAAGGTGACTCGGGATTGCGCCCACGTGTCGACAACGGTCGATGCTGCTGGTGTGCCCTTTGTGTAGAGGTTTGCCCAACAGGAAGCCTTAGTCTTACCAAAGATTATATTTATGTAACCGAAGATCCGGATGCCTTTTTATGGACGCCGGGGGTTGATAATCCTGATGGTGCCGAGCGTAAATCATTCGTTAGTGATAAAGATCACTCACTAAACGATTTCAACCGTATTCCGATGCCTGAACTAGAAGGCAAAGAAAGAGTTAAGTCGTTTGCTGAGGTTGTGCTGGGTTATAACGAACAGCAGGCTCGTGAAGAGGCATCACGTTGTATCAGCTGCGGTATTTGTACCGAAGTTTGTCCCGACCACATGCATATTCCTGAGTATATCAATGCTATTGCTAGTGGTAACGATAAAGATGCCGTTAAAATTATTTACGACAACAACCCGTTGCCGGAGATGTGTGGTAAAGTTTGTACCCGTCGTTGTGAAGATGTTTGTGCCATTGCCACCCGCGGTGATTCCGTGGCTATTCGTTGGCTAAAACGTTATGCTACTGAAACTGCTGCCACGGCTGACCTTACACACGAAATTGTAAATCCCGAGATTAAGGAAGCTAATGGCAAAACGGTTGGTATCATCGGTGCAGGCCCTTCAGGTCTTACGGCTGCTTACTATCTGGCATTACGTGGTTACGATGTAACGATTTACGAAGCCAGCGCTAAAGCTGGGGGTGCTACCATGTATGGTATTCCTAAGTATCGTTTACCAATCGAAAGTTTGGATAAACAGATTGGCTACATCCAAAGTATTGGGGTTAAAATTAACTTCAACACTAAAGTTGGTAAGGACATTTCATTTAAGGAAATCTACGATAAATATGACACCGTATTTATGGGTGTTGGGTTCCCTGATGCGTGGCCATTGGGTGTGGATGGTGATGATGCCAAAGGCTCCATGCAGGCATTCCGTTATCTGTATATGATTAATGCCGGTGATAAAGTAGATATCGGCGATAAAGTTGTTGTTGTTGGTGGTGGTAATGTTGCCATCGATGCAGCAAGAGTTTCCCGTCGTTTTGGCGCTGAGGTTACCATTCTCTATCGTCGTCGTGTTGCAGACATGCCGGCCGATTGGGAAGAAATTGAAGGTGCCGAAGACGAAGGTGTTCATATCATTCCACAAGGTATTCCAACTAAAATCCACAAAGATGACAAAGGTCATGTAACTGGCATTGAATACCTGAAAGCCAAGATGGTTGCCGACGATAAAGGCGGTCGACCGCGTCCTGTTGCCATCGAAGGTAGTGAAACCATTCTTGAAGCAACGGCTGTTATGGCTGCTATCGGACAGATGGGTGACTATAGCTTCCTCCCCAAAGAGTTTGAAGATAAGATCAAAATTGAAAGAGGTAGATTTGTTGTTAACGAAAAACAGCAAACCGGCGACCCGAAAGTATTTGCCGGTGGCGATGCCGTTAACCGTACTGCTGATGCTATTTCGGCTATTGCCGACGGTTTCCGTGCCTGCAAAGCCATTGATGAATATTTGAGTAAATAGTTCATAGCAGTTCTATTTCAGAGTATATCTATCTCTGATTTAGTTCACGGTTTGTAACCGTGAGCTTATAATACAAAAAGCGACGCCATTGGCGTCGCTTTTTTTGATTAATAACTCTGGGTTTTGCTAAAAAGCGCTACTTCTAAAAGGATGGCTACTCCTCATCCTTCCTGTTTACCCAGGCTCTTACAAAATGCAAATCTCGCCAGGTAACCTTGTCGTCCAGTGCTTCTTTGGCTTCGCCCGCAAAGGCTTCGGGATGTTCTGTAAAATAACTGGCAATAAGCTTGATAGTTTTAGGTGCTACCAGTTTCTCGATGGAAATATCACCGCTTTCAACATAGGGTGTTAAATGCCGTTCGATGGTATTAACGACATAGCCGCGTTCGGTGGCAATTTGCTCAATGGTTTTTCCCTCCTGCCACATCTCGAAGCTTATTTGCCGTGTGGGTATTTTAGGTTTCTTCGGTTTCTCTTCGGGGATGAAAACAGGTTCGGGTTCAAAATTCTTTTCATCGCAATAATCTGAAATAATGGCCAACAGTTCGCTTCCAAAAAGATCAATTTTCTTATTCCCAATGCCTTTGATAGTTTTAAGAGCCGGAAGTGTTAAAGGTAACTTGTTGCTTATCTCGCACATGGCTTTAAGCGGTATTACCATGTAATGATTCCACTGGAGCTCCGCCACCTTGGCATTTCTCCAGTGCCTTATTCGTTCATATAGCTCGGGGTGTTCCACGTGAGCACTCACCGAACCCGAAGCCCTTTTTTTCTTTTGCTTTACAGGCTCTTCAATGGCGGCTTTTGCTTTGGCATCAATAAATTCATTAACAACAAACCCTTTTTTACAAGCCCGTAGCACATGGTACTTATGGCTGGCCTCTTGCTTAATGTTTTTAATGGCGTTGTTAAGCGATTTCCGAATGGCTTTGTTATCAGTTTCAACATTAACTTCGTCTATTTTATCAATGACTAACATGCGGATTTTCTCCGAAAAATAATCAGAAGCCTTGATAACTCTATCCTGTAATGCCTTGTTATCTTCTGCTTCCGGATTTTCTGCCAGTAAAGCTTTGAGCTGGTGTTGAAATTTTTCGGAAACAGTTACCACTTCCTCTTTTAGTTTGTTACTTATTTCGAAGAAAGGTTCTTTTAAATCGATTTGCAAACCGGAGGCATGCTCCTTCGAGAGTTTTATTGCATAATATAGTCGTCGTTGTAACAATTGAAAGTCGAAAAGATCAAAAAGAAGCTGTTTTTGATACGCTTGCTTCGATTGAATAAGCTCGTTGTCATCGGGTTGCCGTTCTTCAAAATCTTTGGTAAACTGTTCCACTGTGGTATCGTGTTTGATACCGGTAGTAGTGATTTTACTACTGAGAATCATTCCTTCCAGCGACTTGCAACGGCTGAGTGCCACGTAAACCTGTCCGTGGGCAAAAGCATCTTGTGCATCAATTACGGCTTTCTCAAAAGTAAGTCCTTGGCTTTTATGAATGGTGATGGCCCAGGCCGGCTTCAGCGGAAACTGAACAAAAATACCTTCCACCGACTCGGTAATTTCTTTACTCTCCTCATTCAGCGAATATTTAACCTTTTCCCACTCCAGGGGAACCACCTCTATGGCTTCTTCATCGCCCTCACAAAGAACATCAATGGTATCATTATTGATACTGATGACGATTCCTATTTTTCCATTATAAAATCTCTTTTCAGGATCAGGATCATTTTTTACAAACATCACCTGAGCTCCTTTTTTTAAACGTAAAACCGATTCGGTAGGAAAGATGTACTCGGGAAAGTTACCTTTGATGTCGGCCTCAAATTTATACTCCTTGCCTTTCAGCTTGGCCATTTTTTCATCGTTAATAGCTTTGGCTTTGGCGTTGTGGGTGGTAAGAATGATGTAACCGGGTTTTTCAAAATTAAAATCGGGATGATACCTTTTATTTAACAGATTCAGTACCTCCTCATCAATCTGGTTATCGCGTACCTTATTTAACAACTTGATAAAATATTCATCTTTTTGACGATAAACAAAGGTTAGTTCTACGGTTACGTAATGTGTTTTTTTCAAGGCATTGCTGCTAAAGAAAAAGGGGGTGTCGTAATGGTTTCGCAGCAAGCGCCACTCATTTTCTTTTATCACCGGTGCCAGTTGCTGCAAGTCACCAATCATTAACAGCTGCACCCCGCCAAATGGCCGATTGTAGTCACGAAACCGGCGCAGGGTAGCATCGATGCCATCAAGCAAATCGGCACGTACCATGCTAATTTCATCAATCACCAGCAAATCCATGCTTTTAATGATGTTAATTTTTTCACGATTGAACCGGTTTGCCCTTGATTGATTCTCTTCGGAGTTGCGTGCATGGATGTACTCGGGAATTTGTGGCCCGAAAGAAAGCTGAAAAAATGAGTGAATAGTAACGCCTGCCGCGTTAATAGCCGCTACTCCCGTGGGAGCCACCACCACCATTCGTTTTGAAGAATGTTGTTTGAGGTTGTGTAAAAAAGTGGTTTTGCCTGTTCCGGCCTTTCCGGTCAGAAATACATTTCTGCCCGTTAGCTGTACAAAGTCGTGCGCAAGTTTAAGCTGAGGGTTGTTTTGAAAGTTCATATCATAAGTAAAATAAAATACAAATATCGGAATTTATTGGCAATTATTTCATGTTAAATTAAGGCAAACTGGCCACACATTGTCTGCTACCATGATAACCGGCAATATAATAGCCTGTTAGTAAATATTACATTGGTATTATTGAAAGAATTGAAAACAAGTGATGGATTTATCTTGGTTTTCTTGCTCAGGGATTTATCCCGAAAGAAATAAATATTAATAGAATTGGCTTTAGCCATTAATTGTTAAACTATCATCAGATGTAGTCAATTATACTCTCAGAAAAGATATTAACAAATAATATTCAGATATTAGTACTTTTGCATAATATATAATTTTATTGATGATGAGTAAAATACGAATAAAGAATTTTGGACCTATAAAAATGGGACTAATTGAAAATAATGGATGGATAAACATTAGTAAAATAACTATTTTTATAGGGAATCAGGGAAGTGGTAAAAGTGCTGTTGCTAAGCTTATTTCAACTTTTACTTGGATGGAAAAAGCACTTTCTCGAGGAGATATGAAAATTAGTGATTTTGAAAGGTATAATCGTTTTAGAAAAAAACACTGTGCATATCAGAATATTCACAATTACTTTAAAGATAACACTTATATTGAATATGTTGGGAAATTATATTCTTTTACATATAGGAGTGGTAATTTAAAAATTAAAACATTAAATAACCCCAAGTACTATATGCCTAAGGTAATGTATGTGCCCGCTGAAAGGAATTTTGTAAGTGCTGTTTCCCAACCAGATAAATTGAAATATTTGCCCCAGCCTCTATATACATTTTTAGATGAGTTTGAAAGATCAAAATTTGAAATATCCGAACCTATTGAATTGCCAATAAATAATCTATCGTTTAAATTTGAAAAGAAAAAAAAGGAAGCTAAATTAGTTGGTGGGGATTATGAAGTAATATTATCAGAAGCATCAAGTGGTCTTCAATCATTTATTCCATTATTCATTGTTACGAAAAATCTTGCAGAAGGAATAGGAAAAGAATTTGATTTTACAAAAAACAAATTAAGCCTCAATGAAAAACAAAAGCTAAGAAAACAATTATTAGAAATATTATTGGATAAAAATCTAAATGAAGACTTAAAAAAATCGGCAATAGACCTACTTTCTTCTCTTACTAAAAATGATTATTTTTTTAATATTGTTGAAGAACCTGAACAAAATCTTTTTCCTGCTTCTCAAAGAAAAATCATTTTTAGTCTTCTTAAATACAACAATTTAAATAAAAGAAACAAACTATTGATGACAACACATAGCCCATACATAATAAATTACCTTAGCATTGCCATAGAAGCCAATTTTATTAAAAGTAAGATTAAAAACAACCCAAACTTATTACAAAAATTAGATAAAATAATTACAATTGATTCTACGATTAATGCAGAAGATGTATCAATTTATGAATTTGATGAAATAGAAGGTAGTGTAAAGAAATTAAAATCTTATGAAGGAATTCCTTCCGACAGAAATTTGCTGAATGAGTCACTTTCAATGAGTAATGAAATCTTTAGTCAATTATTAGAAATAGATCAAGAAATATGAAAATCGATTTTTTTAACAATAATTGCTCAGAAAATTCAATAACGGAAAGTATATTTGGTATTTGCGATGATGAAAATGGAAATAAGGCTTATACCAATACAACTGATGAAAGTAAATGGATTGCTCGTGTTTTAAATCCTAATAATAGGGAAATTTTATTCACAGCTGTTGATAATTGTATTGTAATTAAAAAAGAAGGTACAAATGATGATGAAAGTACTTGTGATGGAATGTTGAGATTTTTAGATAATATCAATCTCGTTGAATTAAAAAATAAGCGTGCTAATTGGATTTTAGAAGCAAAAAAACAACTGCTAAACACCATTAAATTATTAGGTCTAAATCATAATTTAGATGAGTTTAAACAAAAAAAGGCTTTTGCATCAAATAAAAAACATCCTCAGTTTGTAGTAATATCAAGTGAGAATAAGAAAAGATTTTATAATGAAACAAATGGATTTATACTCGATATAAATAGTGAAATTACAATTAAATAACTGGCTACAACAATCAGTGTTTAACAAAAAGAAAACGGTATTATAAATTACTTACCAACCAATAAATTCCAATCAGGATGGCGGCCAGTCCCCCGTAAAAGCGGAGGTTGCTTAACAACGATTTACTTTTACTAAAGAGCTGCATTTTACTTAATCTACTAATTACCATAGTATAAAGTATCATGGCGGTAATAATGCCAATACCGAAACCAATAATGTATTGCGCCGACTCAAACTTCGATTTATAACCAAGCACAGGCAGCATCAGTAAAAAATGAGAAATCCCGGCAAAGCCGTGAATAACTCCGACAAACAATGCGGTTAGATTGTTTTGCCCGGCTGTTTTTTTGTGAGGATGTTGGTGCTCGGTTACTTCTTCGTGATGATGAGAAGTAATATGCTCATGGGGGTGGATATGAATGTAGGATTCTTTATCGGTTTGATGTTTGTGTGGATGAACATGGTGTTTTTTGTCATGATTAATCCGGTAAAAAGCCCACAATCCAATCCCGATTAAGATAACGCCAACCAGTTGTTCGCCGTGAGCAGAAATATCTTCTACCGGAATGTACTCCTTAAACCAATAGAACAAGACACCAATAAACAGCATGCCAATTACGTGACCGGTGCCCCAGAAAAAGCCAATTTTCCAATGTTTTTTGTCGGTGTCAAAAACCAAGGGTGTTACCGCGGCAAGATGGTCGGGGCCACTCAAAACATGAACGATAGCCGCCGTGAGTCCCATAAGCCACGGAAAGAGATGTATTAATGATTCCACTTTGATATTAAATTTAACATATTCGCGGCAGCTGTTCCCCAACCGGTATATGTACCACGCGGGTGCCGCCCATTTGGTTAGTGATAAGAACCTTTCCGTTGTGTTCTTCTGTTACTTCGCCAATAATGGCTGCTTTTGAAGATTCCTCGAACTGATGTAGTATTTCAACAACTTTGTCGGCAATATCGGCGGCGACAAAAGCCATGAAAACGCCTTCGTTTGCTGCGTACAACGGGTCAAGTCCCAAAATTTCACAGGCAGCCTTTACCTGACCTTCAACCGGTATATTTTCATTTTGAAGTAAGATGCCAAGGTTCCTCTCTTTAGAAATTTCATTTAGTGTAGCAGCAACGCCGCCTCTTGTAGGGTCGCGAAAAAGGTGAATACCATTGCCAAAGGCATCAAGCAACGCGGTAGTGAGATGGTTTAAATTGCAAGTATCACTTTCGATATCGGATTCAAATTCCAGTCCTTCACGAACCGATAAGATGGCTATACCATGGGTAGCAATACTGTTGCTGGCGATAATTTTGTCGCCTGCGCAGATGTTGTCAATATCGATGGCAGCCTTGGGATGAACGGCTCCCAGTCCGGAGGTGTTAATAAAGATTTTATCGCCTTTTCCTTTGTCAACCACTTTTGTATCGCCAGTTACAATAATAACTCTTGCTTTGTCGGCAGCATATTTTATGGAGACCAGTATATCCCAAAACCGGCTGATGGGCAACCCCTCTTCGAGGATAAAACTCAGCGAGAGATATTGTGGGATAGCACCGCACATGGCCACATCATTTACTGTTCCGTTTACCGCCAGTTCGCCAATATCACCTCCCGGAAAAACAATGGGTGAGATAACAAAGCTGTCGGTAGAAAAGGCTACCGAGCCATTAAATTCCAGCATAGCACCATCGTGATGCTTGTCGAGTTTTTCGTTTTTCAGTAAATCAAACACGCCCGATTCCAATAGCTGGTTGGTTAACAATCCACCGCTGCCATGCGACAGGGTGATGATGTCAAAATCGAATTTCGGTGCCGGGCATTGAAGCTTAAAAAGGCTTTTATTATTTTTCATGGTTATTTATTTTCTTCGCTTTGCGCTGTCCCCCGCTGGCGGGGGATACAGGGGGTGGATGATTTCTGTTGTTTTCAATATACCGCATTTTATGTCAGTTTTATTTCTTCAATCATAGTTGAAAAATTGTAATAGGCAGCACAAGCGCCCTCGGAGCTAACCATGGGTGCTCCCAATGGGTTTTGAGGCGTACAGTTTTTGCCAAATTGCGGACACTGATAAGGTTTTTTTATTCCTTTCATAATGTCACCGGCAATACATTCGGCATTTTCATTGGCTTTTTCCAGTTCAATTGTAAATTTCCGGTTGGCATCATAGGCAGTAAATTCCTTTTTTAAATACCAACCACTTCCCGGTATTGTTCCAATACCGCGCCACATCTGGTCGCCGGTTTCAAAAACCCGATTTACAATCTTTTGCGCTTCTACATTTCCTCCCTCGCGTACCATTCGGGCATATTGGTTTTCAACTTTATGTTGACCCTTCTCCAGTTGTTTTACGGCTGCCAAAATCCCGAGAAGTAAGTCCAATGGCTCAAACCCGGTAACCACGATGGGAATCTTATATTTTTCTGCCAACGGCAAATACTCCCAATAACCCATGATGGAGCACACATGACCCGCCGCAAGGAATGCATCAATTTGAGCATCCGGATCTTCCATTAGCGCACTGATAGCGGGTGGTACCAACACATGTGATGTTAGGATTGAATAGTTGGTAAGCCCCAGCTTTTGTGCATGAAGTACCGAGAGGGCGTTGGAAGGACCGGTGGTTTCAAAGCCCACTGCAAAGAAGACAACTTCCCTGTCAGGATTCTCTTTGGCAATATTTACTGCCTCCAAAGGTGAATATAATATACGCACATCTGCCCCGGCAGCCTTGGCCTCCAACAAGCTTTTGACGGAACCTGGAACCCTGACCATATCACCAAAACTACATAAGATTACCTCTTTTTCAAGTGCCAGATATACGGCTTTATCTATCAGGTGTAACGGGGTAACACAAACCGGGCATCCGGGTCCGTGAAGCATGGTAATCTGTTTAGGTAACACGGTTAGTATTCCGTTTTTTACCAGACTGTGTGTTTGTCCGCCACACACCTCCATAATTTTCCACGGCCTGGTAATAGTGCTTTCAATCTCTTTCAGAACCTTTTTTGCCAGCTCCGGATTTCTAAATTCAGTTAAATATTTCATCTATTTATTGTTTGCTTTATTTTGACAGGCCCAATACATCAATTGGCCAAAAGGTATACCCTCATCGTTAGGAGAAAATTCCTTTTGAAAATAGAGGTCGAAATCGACGGGCATATTTTCTAAAATAATGTCAAGCAGCAGAGTGTTCTGGAAAACCCCACCACTAAAAGCTATTTTGTTAATGTTAAATTTACGTGCTACTTTAATAATGTAATCTACCAGACTGATATGAAATTTTGCAGCAATATGGTTTTTGTCGGTTTGTAATGTTATATCGTGGATGAGTTTTTTCATTAAAAAAGTGAATAAGTTATCGGGAATATCATCATCAAGGTAGCTGTCCTGCATCAAAACCGGATGGTAATAATAGTATTTGGAAGCCCTGTTTTCAAGCTGCATGGAGGCCTCTGCTTCAAAGGAATGAACATCAAAACCAAATAGTAAGGAGGCTGCCGCATCAAACAACCGACCCATGCTTGAACACTTCAGGTTATCGGGCTTTTGCAATAGTCTGGTGTAAACTTTCCATTCTGTTTCAGTAAATTTTGGTTTAATGAGTTCTTCAATCTCTTTTGTTTCGCCGGCAATAGATAACAAGGCTATTCTTGGTTCCCGAACCATTTTGTCTGCGAGGATAAAATTAAAATCACCCGTAAAATATTCACGGGTCATTTGTTTGTTATGGTAAACAAAAAACTCACCTCCCCAGATATTACCATCATCGCCCAAACCGGTTCCATCCCATATAACTCCCAATATTTTTTCTTCTGAATCAAGCAGGTTATTTTCTCCAAGAACAGAATAGAAATGCGCTTTATGGTGCTGAATTTCATAGAGACCCAAATGATGTTTTTTAGCCAGCATTCTTCCAAATCGTGTTGAATAATAATCGGGATGTTTATCAACAACAACGGCTTCAAAATCGGGAGACAAGAGTTTTTCAAAATGGTTAAAGGTTTGATCGTAGTTGCATTGGGCATCGTAGCTATCAGTATTGCCAAGGTATTGGCTGATGTATATGTTTTGCTGATTAATCAGCCCGAACACGCTTTTTAGCATAGAGCCTGTTGCCAAAACAGTTTTAGAGGGGAGTTGCAGTTTGGGGTTGATATAGGTTGGTGCTTTGCCCCTCGACCGGCGGAGTGTAACTTTCTGCTGATGTTTTTTACTGAACTGCACTACTCCATCATCCTGAGGAATGACAATATCTCTATTATTAAGTAAAATAATATCGGCAATTTTAGAAAGTGCTGAAATAGCCTTGTCATCCTGAAAAATAATGGTTGAGTCGGTTATGTTGCCGCTGGTGGCGATTATGGGTTTTTTAAATTTTGTTAGCAGTAAATCATACAATGGAGTGTAGGGCAGCATAATGCCCAACCTCGATAAACTACGATTGATTTCGTTGACAGCTTCCGGACTCAGCAGTTCCAGATTACTTTTTGCTCTTAACAAGACAATGGGAGCATGGATACTTTGTAGCTCTTCTTTTTCAACTTCACTTAAAACAACATCTTTTTTAATGCTTTCCACATCGGGATACATCAACGCGAAGGGTTTGGTAGGGCGGTGTTTTCGTTTGCGAAGCTTTGCAATGGCTTTCGGGTTGGCGGCATCACACGTTAACAAATAGCCTCCCACTCCTTTAATGGCAACAATATTTCCTTGCTGCCACTGATGAACAATGTAATCGAGATTAGTAAAATTTTGTGTCAGCTTCCCTTTTTCGTAAAGTTGCATCTCCACGGCGCAATCGGGGCAGGAGTTGGTTTGTGAAAAGTGCCTTCGCTCCATGGGGTTGTTGTATTCTTCATTACAAACTTTACACATCTTGAACCTGACCATGGTTGTGTTGGGCCTGTCGTAAGGCAGTTTGGTGATGATAGAGTAACGAGGTCCACAATTGGTGCAGGTGATAAAAGGGTAGCCGTGTCTTCTGTCGGCAGGGTTACGCAACTCGTTGCGGCAATCATCGCACAAAGCCACATCAGGTGTAAGTAACAATTTAGGTTTGATACTATTTTCACTTTTTACAATGGAAAAATCAGTATGAGCGGTAAATTTGGTTTTATATATAGCACTTCGTGTAATGGTTGCCAACGGTGGCAGGCTATTAAGTAGTGCATAATAAAAGTGAGTGGACTGTTTGTTATCGCTGTTTATTTCGATGTGAACCCCATCGTTGGTATTGTTTACCCAACCGGTTAACCTATACTTTTTTGCCAGCCGGTAAACAAACGGACGAAAACCCACGCCCTGTACGATTCCTTCGAAATGTATGTGATAATTATTTAACAAAATTAATAATCTTGATGTTTACTGTTTATTAATTAACAAAAATACTATTTTTGCTGAAAGAAAACGAAAAAATGCATGAACTTTCAATAGCAGTAGGAATTGTTGACTTAGCCGAAAAAGAAGCTGCCAAAGCCGGGGCTGACACCATTTCCGTTATTGAGCTGGAAGTAGGGGCTGTTTCGGGAATAATGATGGATGCGCTGGATTTTGCCTGGCCGGTTGCTACAAAAGGAACAATACTTGAAAAAGCGGAAAGAATTATCCATCATGTCCAGGGAAAAGCAAAATGCTTACATTGTGGAGCCGTTTTCGAAATAGATAATCTTTACGATCCTTGCCCAAAGTGTAATGGTTATTTTAAAGATATTATACAAGGGAAAGAGCTTCGAATAAAATCGTTAACAGTAAACGACTAACATCAAAAATAATACATCAAAAATATAACATCTCATGTGTTTAGCAGTACCCGGAAAAATAATCAGTATCGATAGCGAGCAGGACGCCATGTTCCGAATTGCCAAAGTGTCGTTTGACGGAGTAGTAAAAGAAGTTAACCTGGCCATGCTCCCCGAGGCCAAAATAGACGACTATGTTTTGGTTCATGTAGGCAGCGCCATCAGTATAGTTGATGAGGAAGATGCCTTGTTTACGTTGGATATTCTAAAAAAACTGGATATGGAAGGTCTAAAAGAGGGTGAGCTATCGGAACCGGAGGCTGATTAATTTAGATTCATTTTTAGTTAAATATACAATATATTTGTGTGAATTATATTGTTAACAATTCACACTATGAAAAATATTGAAGGTTATGTTTGTTTTGCCGAGCGCTTAGATTTAGCCCTGGCTCCTTTTTCAGTTAAAAATGGGGTACTAATTCTTGAGGCTGATCCCGAGCCCGGTTATTTCTCAAAAAACGGATTTCCCGAAAACCTTGCTCATGCCAGCGATCATCACCTTTACATTCTTACAAAACATCCCGTAACGTGTTTTCAGGATTGGGTTATTCAACATTCGTTTACAGTTCGGGATGAATTGAAGATTAACCTTCATATTTCACCGGGACAGTTGACCTTTATGAATAAACAACATAATTGTCTGAGAATAAGAACCCGGGAGGTTGAAAGTATTAAACCGTTTTTAAAAGATTTAGAGAAGTTGGATGTTGAATTTGTTAAGCACTCAAAACATGTACGTCCATACAATAGCATAGTGCATTTTAAAAAACATGCCGAATTAATTCCTTTAGAGAATAGTATTTATGCCGATGTAAACGATAAAAATCGTCATTTTATCAAGATTCAAAAAAGTATTGAATTTGAAGAGTTTGAAAACATTGTGGAAAAGATAAAAAACAATTGCGGCTTCAATATGTTTAATACTGCCTATGCTACTTTGCCAAAGCGAAATGAGGTAATGAATTTTGTGGCAATCTATTCTAAACATTGCGACGAAAAGAGACTTCCTGAATTTAAATCCTATATTGATAAACATATTTAGAAGCTCTTCTAAATTAGACAACATCTTTTTTCTAACTTTCATTGCCTCCCTATTTGTTTGTAATTAACAGTAAAGCAAAATATTATGCATGCGTAACACTTTATTGTGTCAGATATATTTATATGTGATATAAATAATTGATTCGTTAGGATTTAAACAAGTACGATTCTATTTTTGTAGCCGTCAACACAATACAAAATCCTATGAAAAAAGTATTAGAAATAATTCTTATCATCATTATTCCATGGATTATTATTCTATGGATTGTTTTTAACTACAATGGTGATAAAGACCGCGATTATTACCCTTCTTCAGAAATTAGCCTGAAACACGATTCAATACCGGTCGATCACTCAAAATTTGCCGTGTTGCAAAAAGATTTTAAAAGTGGCCCGGAGGTTACCGAAGCTTGTTTGAGCTGCCATAACGGACGGGGTAAAGAGTTTATGAAAACCGAGCATTGGAAATGGCATAAAGTAGATTCAATTCCCGGAAGAGGAACTTTTGATCTCGGTAAAAAGAACCTGTTAAATAACTTCTGCATTGGTGTCAATTCAAATGAAAAATTGTGTTCGATGTGCCATGCCGGATATGGTTACGGTGATAAAAATTTTGATTTCAACAATCAAAATAACATCGACTGTTTAATTTGTCACGATGGAACCAAAACCTATCATAAATCAAATCCTTGTAAAGGGCCCAATCTTCCCGGTTCGGGAGCATCTGGTGTAGATGTAGATTTAAGTTTCGTTGCCCAACATGTAGATTTACCGAAAAGAAACAACTGTGGTAGCTGTCATTTTACAGGTGGTGGCGGTAACAATGTCAAACACGGTGATCTTGAAATGGGATTGCTTAGTGCCCATACGGGATTAGATGGCGCAGTAGATGTTCACATGAGCGTTGGTAAAGATGGCAAAAATATGCAGTGTACCGATTGCCACAAAACACACGAACACCAAATTTCGGGTCAACTTTATTCGGTTTCATCCTCAAACAGTAACCGTGCTACTTGTGAAGAGTGTCATACTGCTTCCCCCCACAAAAGCAAGTTACTTAACAACCATTATAAAACCATTGCATGCCAAACATGCCACATTACCGAGTATGCAAAACTCAATCCAACCAAAATTATTTGGGATTGGTCAACGGCTGCTAAAATGGACAAAAACGGCAAACCAATCTTTGCAAAAATGTTACCTGACTCAACCTATACATTCGATGGAAAAACATATCATGATGTAGAAGTTGAGTACGATTCACGTCATGGAACAGCTGTTTTGAAAAAGAATGTTAAACCGGAGTATATTTGGTTTAACGGTACTGCCAACCACTTGTTAATTACTGACAAGGTAAAAGATACAACCAAACCGGTGGTTCTTAATCCTCTCTTTGGTTCCTACAAAGATCATTACGCTCCTTCTGATTCTTCCTGTCCGTCAAAAATATGGCCTGTTAAAATTATGCGCGGTAAACAGCCTTATGATGTCGGAAATATGACACTAGTTCAGCCTAAATTGGCTGGCAAAATTAAAGGGAGTAACGCACTTTGGGCCGACTATGATTGGGATTCATCAATAACGGCAGGGATGAACTACCTGAACCTCCCGTATAGTGGAAAATATGGTTTTATCGAAACACAAACATTTTGGCCGTTAAACCATGAGGTATCCGAATCAAAAGAAGCATTACAATGTGCCGATTGTCACAATGCCAACGATAGCAGGCTTAAAAACCTAACCGGGTTTTATCTACCTGGAAGAGATAACAACTCACTACTCGACAACGCCGGTTTATTATTCCTGATATTGGTATTGTTAGGCGTTAGTATTCATGGGTTCCTTAGAATTACAGGATCAAAAAAACAACATTAATTTTTAAAGTAAGTAAAAATGAAAAAAGTTTTAATATATAAAGGATACGAACGCTTTTGGCACTGGACACAAGCATTGTTGATATTGCTTTTGGCAGTTACCGGTTTTGAAGTTCATGGAACCTATACCTTGATGGGATACGAAGAAGCCGTTTTAATCCACCGTAATCTTGCGTGGGCCTTTATTATTCTCATTATTTTTACACAATTTTGGAATATGACAACGGGCGAGTGGCGACAATATGTTCCATCTACCGAAATGCTAAAAGCGCAGATTAAATACTATATTACCGGTATTTTTAGTAATGCACCTCACCCAACCCGTAAAACCGTTTATAATAAGTTCAACCCTTTACAGCGACTAACTTATCTTGGACTTCGGATTTTAATTATTCCAATTGTAGTGCTTAGTGGACTTGGATACATGTATTACGTTTCGTTGGTCGATCAAAGTGCCATTGGAAGTCTTGCCCCTGTAGCCTATTTTCACACCATTGGTGCCTTTTTGCTGTTGGGATTTGTTATCGGGCATGTATATTTGACAACCACCGGACACAAACCTCTTTCAGCCATAAAAGCAATGCTTACCGGATGGGAAGAAATGTCGAATGAAGACGCTGAAATTGCTTTGGAAGAAAACCTTAAGGTGGCACTTATCCAAAGCCGCAAAGGAATTAGCGGTAAAGGAAGTATCGAAAAAGAGGGAATGTTTGAAACCGCTTTTGAAGATGTTGTCGAAAAACTTGGCATCGATACCGAATCAACCCGGCTTCGAGAGAAGCTGTTGTCTTCTAATGTGGGGTATTTCAGAATCGGAAAAGATGGTAAATACCAGGAAGTTAATGATGTATGGCTCAAACTTTATAAGTGTACCAATAAAAAAGAGGTAATAGGTTCTCACGTTACCCTTGACCGTACTCCCGAAGGTAAAGAGCAAATAATGAAGTTGGTAAATAAAATTCTATCTGGCGAAACCGTCACCGGTGAACGGGTAGAAAGGATTTGCAAAGATGGTACTATCGGATACCATACTGTTTCGGCAACACCGGTAAAAGATAAAGATGGAAATATTGTTGCGCTGGAAGGATTTATTATTGATATCACTTCGCAAGTGGAAGCCGAAAAAGCGTTGGAAAAGAAACTGGAATCTAATAACAATGCCAATGTGTTTTACGAGCAAATAGCTAAATCAGACAATGTTGGCTACTTCAGAATTGGAAAAGATGGGTTTTACCAAGAAGTAAACGATACCTGGCTAAAATTGTATAAATACGATTCCAGAGACGATATTATTGGTAAACACTATTCATTGAGCCGTACAAAGGAAGACTTCATTAAGTTAAAAGAATCGTTTGATAAAGTTCTGGCAGGCGAAACTATTCCGTTAGGCATTACACGCCGGTATTGTAAAGATGGAAACATTGGTTATCACTCCATTACCATGACTCCTGTTGTTAAAGGGAATAAAGTGGTTGGTGTTGAGGGATTCATAGTTGATAAAACCGACAAAAAACTCGCCGAGGAGGAACTTAAAAAAGAGAAGCAGATTTAGTTTAATAATTAGGTTAAAAGAAGAAAAGGGTTGCCGTAACGGCAACCCTTTTTTTATTTGAATGCTGGCTGCGCTGCACATTTATTAAAGGTGTATAAAGTTACTCCTGTAAAAATATA
>QMPP01000008.1 GCA_003650425.1 Bacteroidota bacterium
CGTGTCTGATTTACCAAGCGGACTATATGCAGTTATAGTTTACAGTAACAACAAATTATTGTATCGTGAAAAGTTTATTAAAAGGTAACCGGTTTTAGAAAAATATCAATTTCGTTAAACTTTTAACATCTATAAAATCATAGTAAATTTTAGTTCCAAAGTAAAAAACGTAAGAAGTAACAGCCCTTTTCCTCATTCTATTTTCCCAACGCGTCGTAAAACAGCTGATGGATATTGGTTCTGATATCGAGTTCCGAGAGTTTGTTGTTGTGCATATCAGGATAAACCCTGTTGGAGATAAACACGTAAACCAGCCCGTTTTGGGGGTCAGCCCAGGTGTAGGTTCCGGTAAACCCCGAATGGCCAAACCCTTCCGGCGACGCACTTTTACAGTTGGTTCGGTGGTCTTCGTACTCCAGCAAGGCCTTGTCAAACCCCAATCCGCGACGATTACCCAGTTCAGGAAACTGATAAGCGGTAAACTCCTTTACCGTCTCTTTTTTCAAATATTGCCTGCCATTATAGACACCGCCGTTAAGCAACATCTGCATGATAGAAGCCACGTCGCACGCGTTGCCAAACAATCCCGCATGACCTGAAACCCCGCCCAGCATAGCGGCTCCCTGGTCGTGTACATCACTCCGGAGTTGCTGTTTCCTGAAAACCGTATCGTTTTCGGTGGGTGCTATTTGGCTCAACGGAAACTTTTGGCGGGGCAGATAGGTAAGATGCGTTAACCCCATGGGTTGATAAAAGGTTTTTTGCACGTACTCCTCCAATGGCCGGTTGGTGATATTTTCAACCATAGTCCGGAAAAGATAAAAACCCAAATCGCTGTAATGATACTCCTTATTATCGCTCATGGGCGATTCCAGCAGCTCACGGTAAATCTCGTGGGCGTAATTTTTTTTGATATACATCTTTTCTGCCACACGGGTTGGATAGCCCTCCGAAATGGTTTTATGATAAACAGAAGTATCCGGCCCATAATCGCGCAGCGTAGAATCGTAATAGGGTATCCAGGCCGTTAAGCCCGCCTGATGAGTAAGCACATCCCTGAACCGCAAATCTTCTTTGTTGGTACCGCGCAAAAAAGGTAAATAAGTTACCATCTTTTTATCAAGGTTAATACGGCCTGTCTCCTCCAGCTTCATCAGCGAGATGGTGGTGGCCAGTATTTTAGTGAGTGATGCCAGGTCGTACACATCCTCTTTTTTTACAGCCTGTTTTTTATCGTAAGTTTGAAATCCAAAGGTCTTGTCGTAAAAAATATGTCCCTCTTTGGCAGCCAGTATCTGACAACCGGGAAAGGCTCCTATTTCGATGCCATTGAGGGCTGTTGAATCAATCTTTTTTAAAATATCGGTATTGATACCCAGTTTTTCAGGTTTTACAAAGTCCATCGTTGTGTGTAAATTACTAATTCCTGTTCCGGCTTCAAACCCTGCAATGCTAACCGGCAAACTACCCACGGGCGTTCGCTTTCCTTTAATTATCTCCCCGGATGCTTTTTGACAAGCAACTTTTTCCTGATAGGATACCATCACTACCGGTATCTTGTCCAAATTGTTAAAGTAGGCCAACGAATAAGGACTGGCATAAACATCCAGTATCACGTTAGTAAGTTGTGCCAGTGAATCCACCAATTTTATATCAGCATCGGCAATACCAAAATGTTTGGTGGCTAGGATATTTGTGTTTAAAATAGCCACGATGGCACGATCATACTTATGAGCCTGCTTTAAAACCCAGTTAATATCTTTTGCTTCAGCGTTATGCGCGAGCCGAATGGTTCTTTTTATTTTCAAGGGTGACAACGCCTTTTCAAAAGGTACCGGCTTTGTTTCACCGATAATTAATAACAGCGTTTTTTTTCTATCCTTTTTTAAGGGAAGTAAATCGCCCCTGTTTTTCACCAGGGTGATGGACTCGGAAAAAAGTTTATTGGCTAAAACGGCATATTCAGGCTTATTAAGATCATCTTTTAGATCGTCCGTTTCAATTTTTTCTCTCTTCCATGCTCCCGTGAGATATTTATATTTCAATATTTTTTTACAACTCTCTTCTAACCTCTGTTCCGGTATCCGTCCTTCCTTTACAGCGTCCGAAATAGTTTTAACGGCCGAAGGAACATCATCCGGGATCAGCAACATATCGTTACCCGCCACGAACGCCAGGTACGACACACTATCGTTGCCATAGTTGTTAGTAACCCCTCTCATATCGAGGCCATCGGTAATAACCATACCATCAAACCCCATCTTCTCTTTTAAAAGCTCTGTTACAATGGGGTACGACAAGGTAGCCGGATGATTTTTAAGGGTATCAAAGGCGGTAACCGACAAGTGGGCAATCATAATAGAGCCCACCCCTTCAGCAATCATTTTTTTAAAGGGAACCAGCCCTTCGCGTTCAATTTTATCGTACGACGCCGTCACCACGGGAAGGGTTTTGTGCGAGTCTTGCCAGGTATCGCCATGACCGGGAAAATGTTTAGCACAAGCCACGATATTTTCCTCCTGAAGGCCTTTCATGTAAAGAGCACCGCGTTGGCCAACCACCTCCGGGTTCGACCCGAACGAGCGCATTCCTATAACCGGATTACGCGGATTACTGTTTACATCCACCACGGGGGCAAAATTAATGTGCACCCCTACCCTTTTACACTGCACGCCAATCTGTCTGCCCATTTCGTAAATGAGTGAATCGTCAGGAATGGCACCGAGGGTCATCTGCAAAGGATATTTCAGCGTTCCTTTAAGGCGCATACCCAACCCCCATTCGGCATCGATAGTTGACATCAAGGGGGTTTGGGCTTTTTTGTTCCAGGCATTAAACTGCTTTGCCTGCGACACCGGGTCGCCACCAAAAAAACAAACCCCGCCAAGGTTGTACTTACGAATGTACTTACCTGATGATTTAAGATAAGGCTGATAAGGATAATTGGCTCTTACAAAAATTAGTTGTGCCACCCGTTGTTCCACCGAAAGGGAAGAATATACCGAATCAACCCAACGGTTCATGGACTGCTGACCGTTGTACTGCTGCGCATTTACATTTAAAAAAGAGGCTGAAAAAACAAGGATGAAGAAAGAAAACAGGTATCTCATATTCTAAGTATCTTTGAAAGTGATTATTATGCCACCTTAAAACGGTTGTTAAATGGCCGGCAAATTCCTTTCAAAAATAATCTTTCCGTTTAAATAGAAAAAGATAATTTTACCTTTTAAAAAAGTGCATCTGCCATGAACCTTTTTGAACAGATAGAAACCATTGCCTCCAAGCAAAAAATGGTTTCGGTATTAAGCCAGTTAGAAAATATCAGGTTGGCCAACCACGAGAGAGATTATCTTGATATATTGGTTCTGGGTCAGTTTAAGGCTGGGAAAAGTTCGTTTATTAACCACTTATTATCGAACAACCTGTTACCCACGGGTGTTTTACCGGTTACAGCCATCATCACGCGAGTTAGTTATGGGTCAGAAACCAAAGCCGTGGTTAGTTATTTTGATGAAAACCGTGAAGAGATTACAATAAACCGCCTTACTGAATTTATCAGCGAAACGGAAAACCCTGAAAATAATAAGAAGGTTTCGGTGGTCGATGTTTTTCTTCCGGCCATGAAACCGCTTCATCCTATCAGGCTGGTAGATACGCCGGGTCTTGGTAGTATCTTTACCCATAATAGCAAGGTTACCCACCACTGGATGGGTAGGATAAAGGCAGCGATCGTGGTCATCAGTGCCGTTCAACCCCTGTCGGAAAACGATGTAAAGCTTATTGCAGAAGCAGCTGAGCAAAGTCCAAAAGTATATATCTTGCTGAGCAAAACCGATTTGGTAGCAGCTAATGAGCTAATACAGATAAGTCATTTTATCAAAGATAAACTTCAAAGCACCTTTCAGCACGATTTTGAACTTTTTCCTTACTCTATCAATGGTAGTGGAGCAGACCTCAAACAGGCCATCCTCGATAAAATATTCAATCCGCTGGCAAAAACATCCAAGCAGGTTCAGCAAGAGGTTTACCATCATAAGCTACACTTTCTGGCAAAAAAAGCCATCAGCTACCTCGAGATTAATTTAAAGGTACTGCGACAAAAAGAGGATGAGCGCAAGCAGTTGGAGTCGCAAATAATTGACGAAACGCTGAATTTAAAATACATCAGGCAGGAGCTTACCCAAATTGGGAACAGCTATAAAGAGGCTACACGCGACCTTTTAAAAACGCTGCTTTTAGAAAAGCACACCCAAAACCTTTCGAAAGAACTCTCGGACAGTTTAACGCGAGAATTTGATACCTGGCATGGAAACCTGGCCAAAGTTACACATCAGTATGAAAAATGGATTAGGGAAACCATGATAACAACCATTAAACAGGTGGAGCTTTATGAATGGAAAAATATTGCCGGCCATCCCGGGGAGGCTTACCATCATTTTAACAGCTACCTGAAAAATTTCAGGGAACGATTAAATCAAAACATTAAAAAGATACTGAATATTGACATGCCGGCAGGGCAAATCGAAATCAAAGTTACTCCATTGCAATCGCCGCCCATTCACATTTCACGCACTTTCGACTCACACATCGACATGCTTTGGTTTTTCGTGCCCATGCCCATTTTCAAAAAGCGTATTAAAAAACATTTTTTGAATGAAATTCCATACGAAATAGAAAAAAACAGCTATCGACTCATTGCCCAGCTTACCGATAACATCAACCGTATCATCGACGAGATGCAGCAGCAAGCCATCAACTACGTATCGCACGAGCTGGAGAGTCTTGCCACGGCCATCACACTACATCAAAATGACGAAAGCGATGTTCAGCAAATGATAGAGAAGCTAACCAAAGCAGTTTCAACAAAAACAAAACAACCATGACCTTTTGGAAAAATATCGTTACAAAATTGAATTTACGACATTCAGTTATTTTGATGATCGTTGTCAAAAGCGAGGGATCAAGTCCCGGTAAACCCGGTTTTAAAATGGCCGTTTCCGAAGATGGTGACCTATGGGGATCGATAGGGGGCGGTAACATGGAGTACCGGCTTGCCGAGCAGTGCCGCAGGATGTTAGAGAAGAAAGAAGCAACCATCCTGATTAAAAAGCAAGATCATCATCCCGACTCAAAAGAGGGTAACTCAGGAATGATTTGCTCGGGCATACAGTGGATTGCCTTTTACCCGCTCACTCCCAATAAATTGACCCTTGTGCAACAACTGGTTACCATCGAAGAAAACCGGCAGGATGATGTAGTAACATATATAGAAACGGGCATTCTGCTATCAAAACCCACGAGTGAATATGAGCTTCCCAATCCCGTTGTCAACGGCAGTAGTTGGCGTTTTACTGAACAGCCAGGACTTAAAAGCAGACTCTATATTTTTGGTGCCGGCCACGTAAGCCTGACACTGAGTAAAATGGCTTCGGATACAGGCTTTGATGTGGTGGTTTTTGATAACCGGAAAGGAATTAACACCTTTGATGCCAACCATTATGCTGTTAAGAAATCGGTGATCAATTATACCGAAGCTGCCCGATTTGTGGAACAAGGCAACCATATTTATATTGTCATCATGACTTTTGCCCATCAAAGCGATAGGGACGTGTTAAAGCAGATGATACCAAAGCGGGTTCGCTATTTGGGTATGATGGGCAGTGAGCTAAAGGTAGAAAGTATTTTTGAAACGTTGCAAAACGAAGGAGTTACAAAAGAGGAGCTATCAAAAGTTGATGCCCCCATCGGACTACCCATCAACAGCATAACCCCAGCCGAGATAGCCGTCAGCATCCTGGCAAAGATTATCCAGATTAAAAACAGGAATATCGTTAATTCAGAACAACTGACCCAGTAATTCTAACATGTTGATTATCGGGTAGCATTAAAATCCGCTTAGGTCAGTTGTTCAGAATTAGCAGCGCTACCCAAACGGCAGGCTATCAAACAGAAAACAACTTCCCTTGCCAGGTGTCTCGCTTTTCCAACTCTTTTTCGATGGTTACGTTTATTTGATCATTGCGAATAAGACCCCAACCGGGTCCGGCCAGATAACGTGGTGGCACTTCACCCGCGAAACGCTCCACAATAAAAGCGGGATTCAGTCTTTCAACATAACGAACAATAAAATCGACATACGCTTCAAAAGAAAAGAGGTTATATTCGGAAGGATGTTTTTTATAGTCCGCTCCCATGGCGGTATTTTGTACAATCTGTAGCTGATGAAACTTGATGGTGGTAAGTGGAAGCGATGAAACTTCATTTACTGAATCCATCATCATTTCGGGAGTTTCGCCGGGCAACCCAAAAATAAAATGAGCCCCCACCGGTAATCCCATGGAAGCTGTCATCTGAATGGTTTCTTTCGACTTTTCGTAAGTATGACAACGGTTTATTCGGTTTAACGTTTCATTGTAAATGCTTTCCACACCGTATTCAACAATAATGTAATAGCGCTTTGAAAGTTCCAGCAAATAGCGCAGTTTCTCTTCATCAACACAATCGGGACGAGTACCAATAACCAAGCCCACTACCCCTTCCACCGAAAGCGCTTCTTCATATAACTTCTTAAGCTGATCCAGCGGGGCGTAGGTATTGGAATAGGGCTGAAAATAAACAAGGTAATCTTTCGCCCGCCGGTATCTCACCTTGTGAAACTCAATCCCTTCGGCAATTTGCTGTTTTAGCGGCTTGGACGGATTGCAATAGGATGGATTAAACGCGTTGTTATTGCAATAGGTGCAACCGCCCTTTGCCAGTGTTCCATCACGGTTAGGGCAAGTAAACCCGGCATCCACACTTATCTTTTGCACCCTTCTGCCAAAGGTGCGCTTAAAGTAATCGGAATATGCATTAAACCTTCGATTATGTAACCAGGGATAAGTTTCCATTTTTTTTTGTAAGATATGTCAAAGGCTGCCTTATAAGGGCAGCCTTTAACATTTATATTTACCGTGAAAAAGTTACGATACCTTTTCCAGCTTTTTCATGATAGAGAAAATAAATCCGGCGGCAATCAGTGTTAAAATCACAAAAACACCCCAAACCTGCCAAATCTGAATACGTTCGTAAAGGAAACTTCCAATACCCAAAAACAGGTTACCAACGGCAGTAGCACCAAGCCATGCCCCCTGCATAATTCCCTGGTATTTGGGTGGCGAAACCTTCGATACAAAAGAAATCCCCATGGGACTAAGAAACAACTCGGCCACGGTTAGGATAAAGTAAGTACTAATCAGCCACTGAACGCCCACTCGCGGAGATTCCGGGGTTAACTCGTGGTAAGGAACCAGGTTAAGTGAGCCTATCAACAACACCACAAAAGCTACCGAAGTCAACAACATACCATACCCGATTTTACGCGGTGTTGAGGGCTCCATATTGCGTTTTCGCAACCAGCTAAAAAAACCTACAATAATAGGGGTTAAGATAACAATAAACGATGGGTTAAAAGGCTGAAATAGTTCGGGTGAGAAGGGATTAATATCGTTAAACGAAGCATACCTGTAATAAGCTACCGCACCGCCAACGGCCACCATGGCCACGCCTATTATCTTCGATAGTGATTTACTGTTTCTATCGAGTGCCGTTAAAATACCATAAAAAGCTACAATCAGCCCCAGCAACGACCAAACATCGAAAAACAGGTACGCAGAAGGAGCAACCTGCTGCACAGTATAATCACGCGCGAAGAAACTCATGGTAAGCCCGTTTTGATGGAATGACATCCAGAAAAAGATAACCACACCAAACACCAAAAATAGTGCGGTCATGCGCTGTTTTGTTTCTTCTTTTGACAGCTCCACAACTCTTTCGCCTAATTCTTCCTGTTTTTTAACATCGGGTAACCTGTTTTTAAACAGCATGTAAACAACAAATGAAAATACCATGGTTAATCCTGCCACGGCAAAAGCCCAGTTAAATCCCTGACTGTAAACATCCATATAGTGGGCTGACCAGGTAGTAAGATCGGCCACGGTGCTATGCGACACCTGGTTGGCAATTTGCTGTAAGTCGTCGGCCTCCTTACCGGTAAGAGTTCCGTCGTTAAACTTATGAATAAGCGAAGGCAAGAGGTCGTTTCTTTCTAAACCCTGACGTTTGATGAACCAGTTAATGGTTCCTGCTGCAGCATGGGGAGCAAAAAGGGCTCCAATATTAATACCCATGTAAAAAACGTTGAAAGCAGAGTCTCTTAAATGAGAGTACCTTTTATCATCGTAAATCTGTCCCACAACAGCCTGCAGGTTTCCTTTAAACAAGCCGTTACCAAAGGCGATAACAAAAAGAGCAAAAATAGTAAAAGCAAGACCCAAACCCGGCAACGACATCAACACATAACCTATCAACATCGTTAAAAGGCCAATAAAAATTACTCCTTTATAGTTTTTTGTACGATCGGCAAAAATACCACCCACCAACGCCAAACCGTAAATTGAGGCATAAAATAAACTATAAATAAAACCAGCTTTTGTTGGTGTAAGCCCATACTTTGCAGTAAGGTAATAGACCAAAATACCCATCATGGTATAAAATCCGAAACGTTCGCCCATGTTGGCAAAAAATGCAACATACAACGACTTAGGGTGTCCTTTAAACATACGCTAAAATGTTAATTATTAATTAATTTATAAGTTTCACTTATTTTAAAAACAACAAAAATAACCAAAAAAGCATGGTATCCAAATTTAGGTTTGCAGAAGTTATCACAATTTTGGCGCATTCAAGAAAACACAGAAAAACATTATTTATTTCAGGATATCACCATAATCCTGCGGAAACCGGTCGTTTAGCACGTGATTATCTGGAGTTATCATTTTATCTTTCGCCAGCTCGAGATCAATTTTTGTTGTTACCACCTCGGGCAGGTCAGCCGAGGCAATGGCCAGTTGATTTCCTTTCGGGTCAACGGCAAAAGATTTTCCGGCAAACGTGATATCTCCTTCCGAGCCAATCCTGTTGGTTGTAAAAATGTAGTAGCCATTCATGATGGCCTGCACCGGCACTATTTTAAAAGCATTATCGGTTACAAGGTTTGATGGATGTGCCATAATATCGGCACCTTTTAGTGCCATGATGCGCCAGGGTTCAGGAAAAAGATAATCAAAACAGATGAGCATTCCCAGTTTATACTCCCCCATTTGAAACACCGGAAACCCTTTATCGCCACGATCAAAAATCTTCTTTTCATGCATAAAAAGGTGCACCTTTCGATAGACCTCTTTTTTACCACGTTTGTTAATATAAACCGACGAGTTATAAAGTTTGTCGCCCTCTTTTTCCAAAAATCCGGTTACAATGTTGGTTTCGTGCATCAGCGCCCACCGACGAAGCCAATCGATAAACTCACTCTCTTCAATGGTTTGTGCATGTTGCATCGCGTGGTTTCTGTCACGAAAGTTATAGCCCGCATTAGCCAATTCGGGCAAAATAATTAAATCGGCCCGGTGACGGGTTGAAAAAATCAACTCTCTGAAATTCTCCATCGAACCCTCTTCATTACCCAACACCGGGGCATATTGTATTTGTGCTACTCTAAATTTTTTCATATCTGTTTTATTCTATTTTATTGTAATAACATAAGTAGTTTTAATAAATTGTTATTTTACTAACGCAACTCGCTGGTAAATATGGTACAACTCTCCTCCTATTGCTTCTGCCGAAAATTCTTTTCTTGACTGCTGCCATAAGTTTTCAGAATTAAAAATAATATTACCATCTAAAAATTCTCTAAGTTTTTGTTCCAAAGCATCTTCATCAGCCGGTTGAATTAAAATACCATTGGTTTTGTTAACCCTTTCGGGGATACCCCCCACAGCGGTAGCCAACACGGGTACTCCCATGCAGAAGGCTTCGTTAATCACCACCGGAAAGTTTTCGTAGTTACTAAACATCACCAACAAATCGGCATCAGCCATTTCGGTAGCAATTTGCCGGCTATCCATCAAACCATGAAAAAAGATGCGTGATTTGTCCAGTTTTAATTCGGAAGCCAAATCTGTAACTCGCGAAAAATCAATTCCTTCGCCAATAAAGTGAAACTCGAAACCATCACGATCAGCCAGCCTGCTTAACACCCGCACTATTCCTGAAACATTTTTAGATACATCTTCAAAACAGGAAACATGCAATAGTTTTTTTCTTTTTCCGGGCTTCCAGGTCATTGGCTGCGTGTTCAAGAAAGGATCATCCACCACGTTTGCCAACAAACGATACTTGTTGTTGTACAAACGGTGTGCTTTCATGGCATTCATCATGTTTTGGGTAACCACCGTAACCATTTCAGCCTTTTTTACCACCAGCCGCGTTAACTGTATTCTGAAAAACCCATTAAAACCATTGGTAAGCGGTAAATACCGTGACCAGTGTTCACTAATCATAAATGGAATTCCTTTCATCCATTTGTAATAGAGAGCCACCAATCCGAGCCTTGTTAATATGTGTACATGAATCACATCAAAAGTCCCCATTTCATGACGAATTTTGGCCATTCCCAACCGGTTGGCTTTCCAAAACTTAATGACTTTTCCCATTGGGTTAGCAGAAGCGTTGTAATAAACCCTCGCTACCTGCACCCCATCCTCTAATTGGTAATCAATTTCAAAACCGTCAATGGTTTTTTCCGTATCAACATGAGTGTAAACGGTTCCCACGGCACAAAACCGACTCACAGCGACAGCATGGCGATGCACGAACAAGCCCAGCATGGGATCGTAGCGGTGGGGATACCACCGAGCCAGAAAAAGCACTTTCAGGTTTTTTGGGTTCATATTAACAATGTTAACTCGTTGAATGGTTAAACATCCGGCTTACCACATTCAAAGCGTATTTAAGACGCTCCTTTCCCTGCCCCCTGATGACAGTATAAGGCAGGTTACGTACCTTCATTTCCTTAACATACAACTCAAAAAGTTCCAATCTATTATCCGGGTTCTCCCTTAAAATATCAGGATCCCATGCTATATCGGGATAGCAGAGCAAGTACAAATCGTAAGGATATTTCTTTATTTCAAACTCTATCCAGGGGTCACATTTGTTAAAAACCACTTCACTCCATATTTTAGTCACCAAGGGTTCAGTATCGCAAAACAACAAATTTGTAGCCACGTTAGCCAGCGACTCCTCCCGCTCCTTCTGCCCTTTGGCGATAAAAACAATGTCGTCAAAATCGTACTCTGGCCCGTTGACTTCCAGATATTCACGTGCGTATTCGGGTACCCAAACTGTGTTAAAATGTTTGGCCAGCTCTTTCGCCAGCCACGATTTTCCCGTTGACTCCGGACCCGTTATGGCAATTCTTTTAAGCATCAACCTGTTTTTGATTCTCAATAATTTTTCGCCATGAGAAGTAACCCATGATGGCCAGTACTAAAAAGATGGAGTATTGAATTCCGGTAAAGCCGTAACCTTTCACAAAATAGAGCGGGATAGAAACGATATTTCCAGCAATCCACAACGTCCAGTTTTCAATTTTTTTATTGGCCATCAGCCACATGGCCGAAAAAAACACGCCGGTAGTAAAAGTATCTAAAAAGGGTGTGGCCATTCTGAAATCGGTCAGGTTTCCGGAGGTAAGTTTTTTTAAAGCATAGTCAACACTCTCGCTAAAACCCAGCTTGTTGGGCATCACATCAAAATGGCGGTAAACCAGGATGACAAATATGGAAGTAAAAATAAAAATTCCGATGGCCTTTAGTTTATCAGCAACATTCGTTCTGGAAATGACAATATGAGTATTGTTATCATCAACTGCCTTATGCCATTGATACCAGCCGTAAATACTCATCAGTGTATAGTAAACATTGATAATCAAATCGCCATAGAGATTCCATTGTGAGAGCAGGTAAACATAAATGCCCGTGCTGATAATACCGGTGGGAAAGACAAGGATGTTTTCTTTGCGTGCATAAAAAACACTAATCACGCCAAAAATTGCGGCCAATAACTCTAACAGAATGTTATACCATGCCGCGGCTTCGTAGGGCGCGATAAAAAAATGAATCAGGTCGCTCATTAAATTAGATTATTAATGTTTTTCCAAATCGGTATTAATAATTTTTAAAATAAACACCGAATGTGGCAACTCAAACGATTGGTGTATCTCTTTGGTAAGGGCATTCATTACATCAAAATAATTGCCAAACACCTGCGTGCTCATACCATTGGTTTGAACCGTAAGCGTCTTGTATTTATTCATTCTGTCGATAAAATCTAAAATCGGAGGAATAAATTCATCCTTTAGCGGATAATAACTGATATCTACTGAAATTTTCATCGTAACATTCATTTATCGGTATTCAATGGAATTTGCTTTCTGATTTTCAATATTCTTCATAAACAATTGGCGAGTTAACTTTAAACAAGTTCAATAAATTATCCTAACTCGATTCTTAACTCGGCAAAAGTAAATTAAATAACGTGTAAAAAAAAGCATTCTGGTATAAGCTTCACATCGACAATAATTTTATTTTTGCAATTATTATATTTCATATAAATTATACAACATGACGAAGAGGTATTTGGTTACAGTCGGGGTTTTTGGTTTTTTGGCGGTGATATTTGGCACCATTGGTAATCACGTCTTAAAAGATAAACTAATTACAGCCAACCTGGAAAGCTTTCAAACAGGCGTCCAATACATGATGTATCACACACTGGCACTGTTAGCCCTTTCGTTTGGCCATAAAATGTTCTCCAAATCGTTTTTAAACGTTGTTTATGTACTTTTCTTCGTGGGGATTGTACTTTTTTCGTTTGGGCTTATCATCCAATCAACCACCGAATATACAGCTTTAGGCTTAGGGCCGATGTCGTTTTTAATTCCCATGGGCGGTCTTTCGTTTTTGGCTGGATGGGTTTACATTATCTATATGGGCTTGAATTTCAAACATACTAAAAGTCATAGCAAGCACCATCATTCGCGATCAAGTTCAAGCTCCTCATCAAATAGTAGTGAAGAGTAAATAGTAAACAAAAAAATAAATTATGTTTATTCCTGATATTGAGAAACAATCGGTTAAAGATATCAAGAGGTATCAGGAAAAAGAGTTGCAAAAACTGCTTCCCTATCTCAAAACTCACTCGGCCTTTTATGGTGCGCTGTTTCGTGAAAACAACATTAGTATTGAAGATATTACCACGCTGGAGGATTTGACTAAAATTCCTCCCACAACCAAACACGACCTTCAAACCCGTACCAACGACTTTCTTTGCGTTGACAAAAGGCAGATAATTGATTATGTTACCACTTCGGGCACATTGGGTGAACCGGTAACTTTTGCCATAACCGACAACGACTTGGAACGGCTGGCCTACAACGAGTACATATCGTTTGCCTGCGCCGGCGTAACCAACGAAGATACTTTTCAATTGATGGTTACTATGGACAAACGCTTTATGGCAGGGCTGGCCTATTATCTGGGATTGCGAAAACTGGGAGCCGGCATCATCCGAACCGGCCCGGGGTTGCAAGAGTTACAGTTTGAAAGCATTCATCAGCATCAACCCACGGGATTGGTTTCGGTTCCATCTTTTTTACCTAAACTGATAAGCTACGCTGAAGCCCAAGGTATCAATTACAACAACACGAGCATCAAAAAAGCTGTTTGTATTGGCGAGCCTATCCGCAACAACGATTTCACCTTAAATACCCTTGGCAAAAAAATTACCGATAAATGGAATATTAAGCTCTACTCTACGTACGCTTCCACCGAAATGGGGACTGCTTTTACGGAGTGTGATGCCGGTAAAGGAGGTCATCATCACCCGGAAATGATTATCGTAGAATTTTTAGATGAAAACAATCAGCCAGTTGGTGAAGATGAGCCGGGCGAGGTAACCATTACCACACTTGGGGTAGAAGCCATGCCGCTGCTACGATTTAAAACCGGCGATATCTGTTACCATCATACCGAACCCTGCACCTGCGGAAGAAACACACTACGTCTGGGTCCGGTGATAGGCCGTAAAAAGCAGATGTTAAAATTTAAGGGTACTACCCTATTCCCACCTGCTATTTACGATGTTTTAAACGAAATCGACTGCATCGAAAACTACATTATCGAAGTCTCAACTAATAGTCTGGGAACCGATCAAATCTTAATTAAGGCAGGATGTAATCAGGATAAACCTCTTTCGGAGAAAAGTATTAAAGATCACTTTAGAGCCAGGTTGCGGGTAGCCCCTGAAATTTCATTTTATGATATAAGTGAAATTCGCAAGCAACAATTTCCATCAGGAAACCGAAAACCCATTACCTTTATCGACAAAAGAAAATAAATCAGGTAAAAATTCAAATTCAGTCACTAAAATGATTAGCAGCATAAACCTTTTGAAAAAAATATTATTAGTGATGTTAATAGTACTTTTCAGTATTAACCTCAAAGCTCAAAACAGTATTGAGGCCTATAAAACAAATTCGATTACTTTTTTAGGCCTTGATTACACGGGCGCCATTTTCATTGGTACCAACGGCTTTAGTGATCCGACAGCCCTAAAACCGCTGACCCAATCGTGGAACAGCCTCTTTGTTACCGAACACAATAAATACAACATTCAAAAATGGTTTCATGTTCTAACTACTGTCCGGCTCAACCTCGTTAGCACACGAAACAACCAAACCAATTTTTTTAACCGCGTAACCGATAAACACATCGAGTTACCGCATCTTACCAAAAGTGATTTAGAAACAATCGTAAGCAGCTATCCCGATACACCCGAAAAAGGAGTTTCGCTGATCTTTATAGTCGATGCTTACGACAAAACTACCGCTATAGCCTATTATCACTTTGTATTCTTCGATAACCTCACTAAAAAAATATTGTTATCCTATCCTGTTACCGGAACCGCAGGAGGCGGTGGACTGCGGAATTACTGGGCTAACGCTTGCTATGAAGCAATTATTAAAGGAGGAAAACAATTTAGTGCTACAGCCGGTTTTTATCGTAACTACACCAATTAGTGCAGGGGTTGCTTGCTGTTTCCCGAGTATGTTTATCTTTGCCTGTTCTTTAAAACAGTTAATTTGAAAATAGCGGTCAACACCAGGTTATTGCTTAAAAACAAACTCGAGGGGATTGGATGGTTCACCTACGAATCGTTCAAAAGAATCGTGCAAAATCATCCCGAACACGAGTTTCACTTTATTTTCGACCGACCATGGGATGAAACGTTTATTTTTGGGAACAACATAATTCCCCACAAAATCAGTCCCCCGGCACGCCATCCTTTTTTAATCTGGTCATGGTACGAAATCTCTTTACCACGCTTACTAAAAAAGATAAAACCCGATTTGTTAGTTTCACCGGATGCTTTTAACACCCTGCACTCCAAGGTAAAAAAGCTTACGGTTATTCACGATCTTAACTTTGAACACCATCCGGAGCAAATGACCTTGTTAAACCGAAAACTCTACCAATATTACACGCCAAAAATTGTTAAAAACGCCGACAGGATTGCCACTGTTTCAACCTTTTCAAAACAGGACATCGTAAAACATTATGGCATCGACCAGGATAAAGTTGATGTGGTGTACAATGGTTCAAACAGCAAGTTTAAACCCATCACAACGCAGGAGCAGGCCGAAACAAAGGCTCACTACACCAATGGTGCCCCCTATTTTATCTTCATCGGTGCACTCAACCCACGAAAAAACCTGGCTCGCCTTTTTAACGCTTTCGACTTGTTTAAAAAAGCTACCGGCAGCCACATTAAATATGTCATTGTAGGCGAAAGAATGTACTGGTCGCGCGATATTAAAGAGGCATACGAAACCATGGAGTTTCGGAACGATGTAATATTCACCGGAAGGTTGGAGCCCGATCAACTTGGCAAAGTGCTTGGGTCGGCCATAGCCATTACCTACGTTTCTATTTTTGAAGGATTTGGAATCCCCATCATCGAAGCCTTTAATGCAGAGGTTCCCGTTATTACCGCCAACACCAGCTCAATGCCCGAAGTGGCAGGCGATGCAGCCCTTATCATCAACCCATTTGATATTGACAAAATGGCTGAAGCCATGAAAATTATATCAACCGACGAAGTCCTGCGACAAAGTTTGATTGCAAAAGGAAAAGTGCAAAAGCAAAAGTTTAGTTGGAACAAAACAGCTGACCACCTTTGGCACTCTATCGATAAAACATTAAACAGCAAACCACAAACCAAATAATATGAATATACTTGTTTTAGGTTCAGGAGGCCGCGAATATGCCCTTGCCTGGAAAATAGCCCAAAGTCCGAAAACAGATAAGCTGTTTATCGCCCCGGGAAACGCGGGAACCGGTGTTTTGGGAGTTAACCTGCCCATTGAAACTACTGAATTTGAGAACATAAAAAAAGCAGTAGTGGAAAACGATATCGATATGGTAGTTGTCGGACCTGAAAACCCGCTGGTAGAGGGTATTCACGATTTCTTTATAGCAGATGATTATCTAAAGAAGATTAAAATTATTGGCCCTCTGAAAGAGGGAGCCAGACTGGAAGGGTCGAAAGATTTTGCCAAGCAGTTTATGGTAAAAAACCATATTCCTACGGCTGCTTATAAAACTTTTAACCATGATAACTTAGATGAAGGCTATACTTTTTTGGAATCGTTACAACCGCCTTATGTTTTAAAGGCTGACGGATTAGCCGCCGGCAAGGGCGTGGTAATTGTTAACAACCTTGAGGAAGCCAAATCGGAGCTTAAGGCCATGATTGAAGAGGCAAAATTTGGTGATGCCTCGGCAAACGTGGTTGTCGAAGAATTTTTGTCAGGCATCGAGCTGTCGGTGTTCGTAATAACCGATGGCAATTCTTACCTTTTGCTCCCCGAGGCAAAAGATTACAAGCGCATAGGGGAAGGCGACACCGGGCTTAATACCGGAGGCATGGGGTCGATTTCGCCGGTTCCTTTTGCCGGAAAAGAGTTTATGAGCAAAATTGAGGAAAAAATTATCAAACCCACCATCAACGGACTTAAATCGGATGGTATTCCTTATCAGGGATTTATCTTTTTCGGGTTGATAAAAGTGGACGACGAACCTTTTGTAATTGAATATAATTGCCGGTTGGGTGACCCCGAAACAGAATCGATCATTCCCCGAATTAATAGTGACTTGGTGGACATCCTGACAGCCACGGCTGATGGCACTCTTCATGAACAAAAAATAAGCATTGACGATCGCTATGCAGCTACGGTTATGCTGGTTTCGGGAGGATATCCCAAACAATATGAAAAGGGTAAAACCATTTCGGGACTTGACAATGTGAACAATTGTATTTTGTTTCACGCGGGTACTACTACTGATGTGGAGAGTATGGAAGTAAAAACCAGCGGCGGGCGGGTATTGGCAATTACTGCTTTGGGGAATAACTTGAAGGAAGCGTTAAACACGGCCTATCAAAATGCAGAGATAATACAATACGAAAGAAAAAATTATCGTAAGGACATTGGGTTCGACCTTCTATAGCGTTCTGTTTCAACTATGCTTAAATTTTTTAACAAGGGTTTTTTCGTACAATATGCTTTCACTTTCGTGTTGGGATTGTTGCTTTGGTTGCCGGCGATAGTTATGTCACCACTCGTCGAAGAACCCAACTTTTATTGGGGAGAGTTGGCCAAAGTAATTTTTGATGTTAATACAAATTTTCCGGTTACAGGCATTATTTTGGCCTATTTACTCGTATATATCACAGCTCTTTTCATCAACCGAATGGCCACAGATTTTGGCTTAGTAAGTAAAACCAGTACCCTGCCTCTGTTTGTCTTTATTGTAATGATCGGCTTTTCACCATCCTTTCACTACATGTCGCCATTCATTATTATACTGCCTCTTTTAATGCTGCTGTATCTTCTGCTCTTTAAGCACTACCATAATGAAAACAATGTTTTTCTTTCGTTTGATACAGGCGTTATTTTAGGAATAATAGCCTTAATTTATCCACCAACGGCTATTGTTATTCTTGTGATATGGATTTCTCTACTCTCTTTTAAAGGGATTTCGTGGCGCAATTTTGTGGTTAGTTTACTAGGACTTCTTTTCCCGGCATTTTTAGCTTACAGTTACTATTTCTTTTCAGGCAACGAGTCGCTTGCTGCCGGTCTTTTTCCGATAAAGACGTTGTTCAACTTTAACCTGACGTATTTCCCTTTATCGTTGAACTCATTACTGAACCTGATACTGCTTCTGGTTTCATTTATTTCAGCCATTAAAGTAATGCAGCAACAAAAAAATCTAACAATTCAACAACGAAGCCATTATACGGCAGTCGCGGTATCAATCTTCTTACTCTTATTTGTTCAACTTTTTTTGAGTCTTCAGCTTAGCACCAGCTTGTTGCTGGTACCTGCCGCAGCACTCACCGTTAGCAACATGTTAAGCAACAGTTCTCTAAAATCAAAATGGATTAATTTATTGCTTGTTTCGGTTGTGATAGTCTCGTTGATTAACTCCTTTTTACCAATGATTTATGCTACTTGGGAATTATTATAGTAACGCTATCGAGGCCGGGTGTGATGAAGCCGGTCGGGGATGCCTTGCCGGGCCTGTCTTTGCCGCGGCAGTAATCTTGCCCACTGACTTTAAAAATGAGCTTCTTAATGATTCCAAACAGCTATCTGAAAAGAAAAGAGTTTTCCTGCGTGAGATGATCGAAAAGGAGGCAGTTGCCTGGGCAGTTGCCACAGTGGATGCACCCGAAATTGATGAAATCAATATTTTAAATGCCTCTTTTCTTGCCATGCACCGAGCCATCGAACAACTTACCATTCTCCCAGAACACCTGTTGATAGATGGTAACCGGTTCAAACCATACAAGACCATACCGCATCATTGCATTATTAGAGGTGATGGAAAGTACCTCTCCATTGCCGCCGCCTCCATTTTGGCTAAAACCTACCGCGACGATTTTATGAAACGGATTCATGAAGAATATCCATCTTACGGCTGGAAAAGTAATAAAGGCTATCCAACTATGCAACATAAAATTGCCATCCGTGAGCATGGCTTCACCCCCTGGCACAGGAAAACCTTTAATGCCAATATTCAAACCAAAATGAAATTCTGACGTGTGATTGCATCACCAATGCAAAACGAAGTTTATCATGTTATTAAAACCATAAAATCAATAACATAGAAGCTTTTATAAAACTTGTTAAAACAAATTTTCGATTCATTCTTTTTTAATATCTTTGCCTTTCTTTTTAAAACTAATTAATAGTAAAGAAATGTCCAAGAAAAAGTATGTTTACCTGTTTGGCGACAGAAAAGCCGATGGGAACACAAAAATGAAAAATTTACTGGGTGGCAAAGGTGCCAACCTGGCCGAGATGAGTTTAATAGGTGTTCCGGTACCTCCCGGATTTACCATTACAACTGAAATCTGTACTCTTTACAACGAGAAGGGTCAGGATTATGCTGTAGCTCTTATTAAAGAGAATGTTGAAAAGGCAGTAGCCTTTGTTGAAAATATTATGGGCACCAAATTTGGTGACAAAGAAAACCCATTATTGGTTTCGGTACGTTCGGGTGCTCGTGCTTCCATGCCTGGGATGATGGACACCGTTCTTAACTTGGGAATGAATAACGAAGCCGTTGAAGGCCTTGTTAAAAAAACAGGCAACGAACGCTTTGTATGGGATTCGTACCGTCGTTTTGTACAGATGTATGGTGATGTAGTATTGGGTATGAAACCCGAATCGAAAGAAGCCGCCGATCCTTTCGAGATTATCATCGAAAAGATGAAGGAGAAGAGAAAAGTAGAGCTGGACACCGACCTTTCAGCCAAAGATCTTAAAGAACTTGTAAAACAGTTTAAAGCAGCCGTTAAAAAACAAACAGGTCACGATTTTCCTGACAATCCCTGGGAACAGCTTTGGGGTGCCGTTATGGCTGTTTTCGATAGCTGGATGAACGAACGTGCTATCCTCTATCGTAAACTCAATAAAATTCCTGACGAATGGGGAACCGCTGTTAACGTTCAAGCCATGGTATTTGGTAACATGGGCGACAGCTCTGCTACCGGTGTTGCCTTTACACGCGACGCCGCTACCGGCGAAAACATTTTCAACGGCGAATACCTTATCAATGCTCAGGGCGAAGATGTAGTTGCCGGTATTCGCACGCCACAACAAATTACCCTTGAAGGATCACACCGTTGGGCTGCTTTACAAGGAATTTCGGAAGAGGATCGTGCTGCCAATTACCCATCACTGGAAGAAACCATGCCGGAACTTTATAAAGAGCTTGATGATGTTCAGAATAAACTGGAAAAACATTATCGCGACATGCAGGATCTGGAGTTTACCATCCAGGAAGGAAAACTTTGGCTGTTGCAAACCCGTAACGGAAAGCGTACCGGACAGGCCATGGTAAAAATGGCGCTGGATATGCTTCACGAAAAACTCATCAATAAAGAAGAAGCACTAATGCGTGTTGAACCTGAAAAATTAGATGAGTTACTTCACCCTGTTTTTGATACTACTGCCTTGAAAAAGGTAAAAGTGATGACCAAAGGTCTTCCCGCCTCTCCCGGTGCTTCAACCGGTCAGATTGTTTTCCATGCTGATGAAGCAGAAAAATGGGCCGCCGATGGTAAAAAAGTAATCTTAGTTCGAATCGAAACCTCTCCTGAAGACCTTAAAGGCATGAACGTTGCCGAAGGCATTCTTACCCAACGCGGAGGCATGACTTCGCACGCAGCTGTTGTTGCCCGTGGAATGGGAAAAACTTGCGTTTCGGGTGCTGGTCAAATCAAAATCGATTACAAGGCACGCACCATCGAGATGGGTGATAAAAAATATAAAGAAGGTGATTTTATTTCACTCAACGGTTCTACCGGGGAAGTTTACGATGGTCAGATTAAAACCATGGAAGCCGGACTTAGCGGCGATTTTGGTGAGCTGATGAAACTGGCTGACAAAAAAGCCAAACTTTATGTTCGTACCAATGCCGACACCCCCTACGACGCTCAGGTAGCACGTGATTTCGGCGCTAAGGGCATCGGCCTTTGCCGTACAGAACACATGTTTTTTGGTGGCGATAAAATTATTGCCATGCGCGAGATGATTTTGGCCGAAGATGAAAAAGGCCGCCGCGAAGCCCTTGACAGATTATTACCCATCCAGCGTGAAGACTTTGAAGGTATCTTTGAAGCCATGGCGGGGTTACCTGTAACAGTTCGCCTGCTCGACCCACCCTTGCACGAGTTTGTACCTCACGACGATAAAGGTCAGAAAGAGATGGCCAAGGTGATGGGTGTTGATGTTAAAATTATCAAACAGAAAGTGGAAGACCTTTCTGAATTCAACCCGATGCTTGGTCACCGTGGTTGCCGTTTAGGAAATACCTACCCTGAAATTACCGAGATGCAGGCTCGTGCCATCATAGAGGCTGCACTTAACCTGAAAGAGCGTGGCATCAAAACGCATCCTGAAATCATGATTCCTTTAACAGGAACTTATGCCGAGATGAAGATGCAAGAAGATATTGTTCGTGCTACCATTGCCAAAGTTTTTGAAGAGAGAGGGATGAAAATTGATTACATGGTAGGTACCATGATTGAAATTCCACGGGCAGCGCTTACTGCCGATCAAATTGCTAAATCAGCCGAGTTCTTCTCATTCGGTACCAACGACCTCACCCAGATGACCTTTGGATATTCGCGTGATGATGCTGGTAAATTCCTGCCTGTTTACCTTGAAAAAGGTATCCTTAAAAACGATCCATTCCAGGTTCTCGACCAGGAGGGAGTAGGACAACTTGTGAAGATGGCCGTTAAAAAAGGAAAAAAGACCCGTCGGAAAATCAAACTCGGTATCTGTGGTGAACATGGTGGCGAGCCCAGCTCGATTGAGTTTTGCCATCGTGCCGGATTGCATTATGTAAGTTGCTCGCCCTATAGAGTACCTATAGCGCGCTTGGCGACTGCACAAGCAGCCATTATGAACTCCAGAAAATGGAAAAAGAATAATTAGTTTTTAATATTCTTATGATAGCCACTCATCTTATTTTTGAGTGGCTATCTTGTTATTAACCATATTTTTAAAAAAAAGAAACCCCTAAAGACAACATAATTATGGCAAAAAATTTGAAAAAAATTATTAATGATCTTGAATCGTATGGCATATCTGATGTAAAAGAATTATTTTACAATCTGTCCTATGACGAGTTACATGAACATGAAATTCATCCCGAAAATGAAGGCTTTGCTCAGGGAAAAGTTACCAATACAGGTACTGCTGCCGTTGATACAGGTATTTTTACCGGACGGTCACCTAAAGACAAGTACATCGTGGAAGAAGAGACTTCCAAACACAATATCTGGTGGAAAAATGAGCAACGCAAGTCCTCCGACAACAAACCACTTTCAGAAGAACACTATCAGTATTTAAAAAAGATTAGTGCCAAACAAGTTTCCGGCGGCAGGGTTTATGTGCAAGACGGGTATGCCGGAGCCAACGAAAACACACGCATCAGAATCCGTGTTATTACCGAAGTTGCCTGGATGGCGCACTTTGTAAAAAATATGTTCATTAGACCTACCGACGAAGAACTTAAAACTTTTGAGCCTGACTTTGTTATGATTAATGCCTGTCATACCACCAACGACCGGTGGGAAGAGATGGGCATGAACTCGGAAGTGTACGCGGTTTTTAACCTGAAGGAAAAATTTGCCCTTGTTGGTGGAACCTGGTATGGTGGAGAAATTAAAAAGGGATTTTTCTCTATTATGAATTACTATCTGCCGCTTCAGGGTATTGCTGCTATGCACTGCTCTGCCAATGCCAGTAAAGATTTGAGCGATGTGGCTATCTTTTTTGGCCTTTCCGGAACCGGAAAAACTACCCTTTCAGCCGACCCTAAACGGCTTTTAATTGGTGATGATGAGCACGGCTGGGATGATGAGGGTATTTTTAACTTTGAAGGTGGTTGCTACGCTAAAGTAATCGATCTTGAACCTGAAAAAGAACCTGATATCTGGAAAGCAATTAAAAAAGACGCGTTGCTGGAAAATGTGGTGGTTGATGAAAATGGACATGTTGACTATAGCGACACCTCAAAAACTCAAAATACACGTGTTTCTTACCCTATTTTTCATATTGAAAATATTGTAAAACCTGTCTCGAAAGCCGGGCATGCTCAAAAGGTAATTTTCCTTACTGCCGATGCTTTCGGCGTGCTGCCTCCAGTTTCAAAGCTTACCAAAGATCAAACAAAATATCATTTTTTGAGTGGTTATACAGCCAAGGTTGCCGGTACTGAAAGAGGAATTACCGAACCTGTCCCTTCTTTCTCTGCTTGTTTTGGTGCTGCTTTTCTGTTGCTTCATCCAACCAAATATGCTGATGAGTTGATTAAGCGAATGGAACAAAACGGATCGGAGGCCTACCTTGTTAACACGGGCTGGATTGGAGGCCCTCATGGTGTTGGAAAGAGAATAGACCTTCCAACAACCCGTGCTATTATTGACGCGATACTTGACGGAAGGCTTGATAAAGCTGAATATGAAAACCTGCCTTTCTTCAACCTTGCTATTCCTACAACACTTGAAAACATCGACAGTAAAGTACTCAACCCACGCAACCTGTGGGCAGACCCCACAAAATGGGATGCTCAGGCTAAAAAACTTGCCGGGATGTTTATCAAAAACTTCGAAGGTTTTACCGACAACGAAGAAGGAAAACGACTGGTGGCTGCCGGCCCTCAGTTGTAGTTTTCCAATTCTGTAAATTAAAAAAGCAAAGAATAATACGAAAACTTTTTGGTTCGTAAATTCTGTTATTTTTGCACAAATTTTAAAACACGAAAAACAATGTCAGGAAACATTACATTTACCATGATTAAGCCTAAAGCCGTTGAAAACGGTCATATTGGCAACATTTTAGCAAAAGTTATCGAAGGCGGATTTACCATTAAAGCCATGAAATACCTACGTCTAACCAAAGAACAGGCCATGGAATTTTATGCTGTTCACAAAGAACGTCCTTTTTACAACGATTTAACCGAATTTATGTCGTCGGGACCTATTGTAGCCGCTGTAATTGAAAAGGAAAACGCTGTAGAAGACTATCGTAAACTGATTGGCGCTACCAATCCAGCCGATGCAGTCGAAGGAACGATTCGTAAGTTATATGCTACCTCTATCGAAGCAAATGCTGTACATGGTTCCGACAGCGATGAAAATGCACAAATTGAAGCCGGCTTCTTTTTCTCTAAATTAGAGGTATTTTAACAGGTTCTATTCCGGTTGATAGCTTTTAAATCGACCGTTTTTATAAAAGATAATGATCTTTTCAATTTCTAAATCCCCTTGATCAACCGATCCGGGGGATTTTTTTTTACTTACGTTACTACTTTTCCCGACTGCCTTAGCATAAACAGCAGGCTCCTCCGATTGAGCCATGGGCAATACCCCCTCTTCACTAATATCATCAACAGGTAAATTTAATACACCTTGTTTAACTTCTTCTTTTTTTAACGTACTGCTTCCATCCAGCATCATGCCCTTTCCCCATAAAAGCCAATCAGTATTAATTTCATTAAATCTATGCTTTAATTTCAACACAAAATCTAAACTGGGTTTATTCCTTCCCGACATGATGTGCGATAAAGCGGAACGCTGTATACCAATTTCGGTGGCAAATTGTGAGGCAGTTAGATGATAATGTGTTATTACTTTCTTAATCCTGTCGTTCATTATATTTATGATTATGTTGACAAAAGTAATAATTTAGATTAACAAATGTAACATTTGTTCAATCTATTTCTGTGTTACATTTGTAAACACGTCAATTCTTAAAGTAGAATCTATCATAAATGTCATATTATGTTCTGTATTAATTATTTACGCTCTGCTATTTATCTATATTTCCTTCTTTAAGTTAGCAAATTCCACTTAAAGTATTTTCTAGGTTAGGTATTTAAATATACTGGTTCTGTGTAATATACATCTGCTTATTGTATATGGTTGTAACGATAGGTTGTTTATAATGATAGGCAGTACAAAATGTATATTATTACAATTGTAAACGTGCCTGGTTAACAAGGTTTTTTAAATATCTAACCATAATAGACTATACATTTGTAAACTTAGTTACATTTGTATAACACAAGAATATTTTACTGATTTTCCTATTATAATTTTGATCTAAATAAACTGGTTATTTAACTTCCTATTCCTCCCTCCTATTTTTTATCAAATTATTTTTAATAAAACTTGACATGGCATACGGTTTGCTGTATATTTGCATTATGAACTTATGTTCATAATAGGTTAAAAGTAAAAACATTATTAAAAAGGAGGTTATTATGCCTAGAGGTGACAGAACCGGTCCATTTGGAGAAGGTCCCATGACCGGTCTTAAAAGAGGTCGGTGTGTCGACAACAGCACGACGGGAGGATTTAGTGGTTTCGGCAGAGGTATCGGAAGAGGATTGGGTTATGGACGAGGTTGGGGAGGCCGATGGTTTAGCAACACCGGAAACTCCGAAACCGAGTCGGGACTTAATTCGGCCATTGATGCTCTTAAAGAGCAGTTAGCCGGTTTGAAAAATCGGCTTGACAAAATTAAGTCGGACGACTAACTTATCATGTCATCCTGACACTGGTTGTCAGGGTGACATTTTTGGTAATATCCTTACAACATAAGGTATAATCAGGAGGTTGTTAATGCTTTTATCAGAAAGACTTGTGCAATTCAATAATTATATGTAACTTTACATCATGTGAAATATAAAAAATTATAGCCATGTATCAATTAAGAAAGTATCACGGTGATCTGGTTCAGTCGTTGACCTACAGTGATGAAAATCAGGAATTCTCGGTAGGCATTATTGCTCCCGGTGAATATGAGTTTGGTGCCATTAAAAAAGAAGTTACCACTGTCACCCTTGGCGCCATTAGTGTATGGATAGAAGGTAATGACTACTGGAAAACCTATAGCAAGGGCGAAACCTTTGAAATTCCAGAACACAAAAATTTTAAATACAAAGTGGAAACGGTAAGTTCGTATATTTGCCACTATAAATAAACGATTTTTTTTACATGAGAGAAGTGTCAGAGATTATCCATGAAGTGGAATCAACAGAGGATAAAAAGAAACTTGAACGTTTGCTAACAGAAATTAACACACGGCTTAATAACAAAGTTGACGTGGACTTATTGTTATGTCGGGCAGGTATCCTCACTAAGTTTCAGCAATATGGCATGGCTATAAACGATTACAGCAAGGTATTGGAAATCGATCCTGATTCGAAGCATGCTACCACCCAGATAGACCTGCTCAAAACCATATTACGTTACACCAATACCGACATATACGCCAGTCCCAACACCAACATGGATCCCTGGTTAGAGTAAAAAAAGCGTTACTTTCACACTATTCGATTAAAAGCGTAAATTTGCACCCTACAATGGCAAACCGGCAATTTTCACTACCTCAATTTATTCATTTACTCAACATTATCTATATCTTACAATGCTGAGAATCGTTGTATTAAAATAGGTGCATGGAAAGAATAATAAAATACCGCGTTCACTTGCTAACCCTGTTGGCCATGCTCTTCTGGGGTATCTCATTTGTTTGGTCAAAAGTGGTGTTCCTTACCTACTCCCCCATTACAACTATCTTTTTCAGGTTAACCATTTCGGTTATCTTTCTTTTTCTCTACATGATAATAACGCGACAGTTTGAAAAGATCAAACAAAAGGATCTGAAATATCTATTGCTTTCAGCCCTGTTTAATCCGTTTTTATACTTTCTTGGCGAGAACTTTGGTTTGCAACGGGTTTCTGCCTCATTGGCTTCTGTTATCATCGCCACCATACCCGTCATCACCCCTTTTATCGTCATCTTTTTTTACAACGAAAAAATTACACGAATCAATATTTTAGGATTAATTATATCTTTTGTGGGAATATTAATTATTGTATTCTCTGACATGCAACAGCTTCAAGGCGATTTTTCGGGCATTCTTATTTTATTTATTGCTGTATTTTCAGCCATCTTTTACACCATCTTTGTAAAAAAACTAAGTCATTCGTACCGAGCCGTTACCATTGTTGCCTATCAGAATCTGATTGGTGTTCTGATGTTTTTACCGCTGGTGCTGCTATTCGACCTTGATAACATCCGGCACACCACTCCCAGTAACGAAACCCTTGTTTCTCTTTTAATGCTTGGCATTTTTGCCTCTTCGGCAGCCTTTATCTTTTTTACCGGAGCCATTAAAAATCTGGGCATCATCAAAACAAACCTTTACACCAACTTAATACCGGTATTCACTTTTCTTTTTGCCTTTGCTATATTAGGAGAAGAGATGACCCTGTTTAAAACCATCGGTTTGATAACCGTTATTATAGGGATAATTCTGTCGGAAAGAAATAAAGGGCAAAAGATTACGATTAAGAAATTGGTTGAATAGTATTATCATTGAAAATAATTTATCAAAGATAATTATCATGCCTGAGGTAGACAGATTGATTGTGCAATATAGGCACACAAACAATTGGAAAATTGCATGATTGGGTCATAAAAACAACTACTTATCAAAACTATCTAAAAAGAACTTTTCCTTTTGTTTTTTCTGATATTGCTCTTTTCCGTTAATATTGTAAATAAAACTCAAAACAAAATATTGCGATTCATTTTTCCTCCTGTTTGTTTGGCTATATCTATAATTATTTTCATCAACGGCATCAAGATCGAGCCTGAAAATATAAGTATTGAAAACATCCGACACTTTAAAAATCAATTGCGCTTTATTTTTTAATATCTTTTTGTTTACTGCCAAATCAACATAATATCTTTCTTTATATGTTCCTAAAATAGATGGTAGTTTCGACCTGAAATATCCGGAAACCTGAAAATCAAAATCATGTGGAAGCTTAAAACTGTTAGATATATTAAAAGTCCAACCTATTTTGCTGTTGTTGATGAGATTATTTTCATATTCACCCAACAGACTAGTATAAAAGATATTACTATTTGAATTAATCTTCCACCAATCGAATGCTTTTAAGTTTAACGAAATTTCGCCACCCACAAATTTTGCTTTATTAAGATTAATAAATGTAACAGACAAAGCACTATCGTTTAATGCTGATTTAACCCTTGAAATTGCCTGATTAATATTACGGTAATAGATGGAGCCTACAACTGAAAACTTGCTAACAACAAAACGACTTCCTATTTCAATGGAATTCACGTATTCGGGCTTCAAATCAGGGTTTCCTTTATGCGTATTTAATAAATCTGCATATTCATCGGAAAATGGGTTTAGCATTTTTATTGTTGGGCGATTTATCCTCCGGTTGTAGCCAACAAAAATCGAGAATTGTTCATTCATTTTCCGGGATAAATTTACCGAAGGAAAAAAATCGATATATTCATCAGCATACTCGTTGTTTTGCTTATTAGAAGTATATTCACCTCTAAGCCCGACCTGCAAAACAAAGTATTTAAATTTGGCATTTACATCAACATACGCAGCCTGTATAAGCTGATTATAAATGAATTTATTCACCAGCGCAGTGTCGCTAATCCATTCCCCTGAATTAGAGTAACTTTCAGAATCAAAATCATTCATCAGATCCTTTCCATTAAAGTTATAACCTGTTTCAAATTTTAATGAATCATTTACCGGATGGATATAATCCAAAGAAAAATTAGTCTGTTTGTTAACTTGTTTTGAGAAAGTATTTTGCAGTTCAGAATTTGTGTTCGAAGGCTCATCATAATATTTATTTCTCATTTCCTGCCATTGATCTAAAATGGAATAATGGATTTTCGAGGAAAGGTTTCTCCCTTTTCCAAAATAATAACTATATTTCAAATTCCCGTCTATGGTGTAGTTGTTTAAATCTATATCAACATCCTTTAATGATTCGCCTGCTGTTTGCCCTGATTTATCAAGTGTTTTATAGTTTATTTGCCTGTCGGCATTATTGAACTTTTTTGATGCCATAACAGAAACTCCAATTTGTTGTTTTTTACTTATTGTAATATTTAAGTTTGAATTAACAAACACATCATTCAAATTCTCGTCTTGTCGGTCGAATTGATAATAATTATAAGTATTTGGATTTTCATAATTATCACGAAAATGTTCTTTTGTTTGAAACATGGTTTTATGTTTCATTCCAGCATTTATAAAAAAACTAGTTTTTCCTATTTTTCCTGAATAGCCGGCATTTCCGCCAACTGATTCAGGATAACCGGCATAAACCATTATTGTTGTTTTACTTTTTTCAAACTTTCCGGATTTTAAAACAATATTAATTATTCCCGACATGCCTTCGGCTTCGTATTTTGCCGATGGGTTATTAATCAGCTCTACTGTTTTTACCTGCTCGGCAGGTATTTGGTCAAGCGAATTTACAAGTTCCGATTTCTCACCATTTATCAGAATTATAACTTTATTGCTTCCCCTATAATTTATATTCCCGTCAATATCAATGTCAACCGAAGGAAGTGTTTGCATAATATCGATAGCGGTGCCTCCTGAAACAGTGGTGTTTTTGCTAACGTTTATTTTTGTCTTCACAAGATTATTTTCAATAAGATTTTTTTCAGCAGTTATCGAGACTTCTGATAATGAGATGCTTTTCCTAATAAGATAAAAATCAAATTTTGTTTTTTTCGATCGAACATTCAATTGTTTTGTTGCTTTAACATAACCCATATACGATGCTTCAATAATATAAACACCGGCTTGAATATCTTTAAACAAATATTTACCGTAAGCATCCGTCATTGTACCTTTAACAAAACCAGAATCGTTTACCGATAAAACCTGAACTGAAGCGAACGGAAGTCCTTCTCCACTTGTGCTATCCCGCACAATACCATTTATTTGACTCGTTCCGGATATGGTAAAACCGTATATTTTTGTACTTATAAAAACCACTACAAACAAGAATGTAATTATTCTTTTATTATATTTCATTATTTTGTCTCGTTATCAATTGAAGTTGTTTAAAGTTACGACACAATCCACATCGCAGCCATCACCCTTTTTTTGAGCGACGACTACCTCTAAACACCCTTTTTATCTTGTCGATGGTTACCGCGTGCTCTTCGGCACCTATCTTACCCAAAAGAAAACCAATTGGCTTAAGCCTCTCCACATTTTCACCCAAAACACGCAATACAGCTACCACAGGAACCGCAATAAACATACCCGGCAAGCCCCAAATAAATCCGCCAAAGGTGATGGCCAGAATAATCATAAAAGGGTTAATATTAACATGAGCACCAACAATGTTAGGGGTTAAAATATTATTTTCGGTAAACTGAACAATAATAAACTGAAGCACCACCAAAAAAGCATATTCCGGCGAGTCCATGGTGAAAACAGCAATAAAAAAGGGAAACAGATAACCGATAATCGTTCCGTAATAGGGAATAAAATTCATCAACGCAGCAAATAATCCCAGCAGCAGGGCAAAGCGCAGACCGATGATAAGAAATCCAAGACTGTTAATCACAAACAAAATGGTTACCACGAAAAACACACCGGTAATATAGTGCATGGCAACAGAGTTAACCTCTTCGATAATGCGCTCTGCTTTATCGTGATTTTCCCGGGGAATCAGCATTAACACAAACGCTTTAAATTTATTGCGATAATAGAGTAGAAAAAAAACATATACCGGAATTACAAAGATGGTAAACAAGGTATTAAAGGTAATGCCAAAGGCCGTGTTTGCCACGTTGGCACTATTGGACAGCACCGTCTCAATCATTCCTGAAACACTGTTCTTTATCTCCCCTGAAGTAATACCCAACATGTTTTCAAACGAACTGAAAATAGTGTTTATGTTTTGCGCGGCCTGGTATTTCATCTCCGGAATATTTGTTAAAAACAGTGCCGACTCCTTAGAAATAAAAAACAAAACACCATAAACTATGGCAAGCCCCAGTATAATTCCGATGATATTGGAAAGAATTCGCGGTAAATGCCTCTTCTCAAGATAATTTGCAACAGGAAAAATAAAGTATGCGAAAAGTACTCCGAGTACGATAGGACGCAGGTAGTTTTTAAATTCTGACAGAATATAAAAGGTTAACCAAATAAACAACAGGGCAATGGTTACGTTAAAAAGTAACGGAAATTGTATTTTACCCCTCGACCGTTTCATAGAAACTTTTTTTTTTGAATTAAGGCAAATTTACTAAGGATTTCGGTTACATCCACAATTTGCCTATTTTTACTCATTAAAAAATTATATAAAATAATGGCAGTCGAACCCAAAAAATTTGGTGCATTTTCAGGCGTTTTTACCCCCTCAATACTAACAATACTGGGTGTTATCATGTACCTTCGTTTAGGCTGGGTGGCAGGAATAGCGGGGCTAACGGGTATTATTGCCATTATTTTACTGGCTCATGTTATTTCGTTTACAACGGGGTTAAGCATCTCGTCGATTGCCACCGACAAGCGCATTAAAGCAGGTGGTATTTACTATATTCTTTCGCGATCGTTAGGACTTCCCATGGGAGGATCTATCGGCATTACACTCTTTGTGGGCACTGCATTAAGCATCTCACTGTACATTATCGGTTTTACCGAAAGTTTTTTATCCATCCCCACTATTCAGGGATGGATAGAAGCCATTGGCATGACCCCCGACAGCTTAAACACCACCAGGGTTATCGGTACAGCCATACTCGTGTTACTGGTAATAATAGCCTTTATAAGCACCGACATAGCCATAAAAACCCAGTTTATCATTTTAACTGCTATCGCCCTGTCGTTGGTTTCAATTTTCATCGGTTTTTTTGTCCACCCCAACATAGCCCCTCAAACCGGCGGTATTGACATCTCCCCTTTTAAAGATTTTTCGTTTGAAGTGGTGTTTGCCGTATTTTTTCCGGCAGTAACAGGCTTCACAGCAGGAGTGGCCATGTCGGGCGATTTAAAAGACCCGAAAAAGGATATTCCCAAAGGAACTATGTGGGCCATTATCATCGGGTTTGTTGTTTACCTTTTGCTGGGCATCAGTTTCGTTTTATTTATTGACCGCGACTTGTTGTTACACGACTATAACTTCCTGTTGCGTCTGGCCTGGATTCCGGCTCTGGTAATTGCCGGAATATGGGGCGCTACCCTCTCGTCGGCACTAGGAGGTATTTTAGGCGGTCCCCGTATATTACAAGCCATAGCCAATGACAAGATTGTACCAAAGCTCTTTGCCAAAGGATACGGTGCCAGCAACGAACCACGCAACGCCCTTTTGTTTACCTTTCTTATCTCGGAACTTGGTGTACTCATTGGCGATTTGAATATTATCGCGGGGATTGTTACCATGTTTTACCTGACTGCTTACGGATTTATTAACCTGGCATTTGCCCTTGAAAAGTGGGCCAGCGCCGATTTCCGTCCCTCCTTTAATGTTTCGGTGTGGGTTGGCGTAGTTGGCTTTGTTGCCAGCTTCATGATCATGTTCAAGCTCGATATGGTTAACATGTTTGTGGCGCTTATTATACTGGGTATCATATACTACTACATAAGTCGCAAGCACCATCACAAGCGTATGAGCAGCGTATGGGAAGGCGTTAACATGGCTCTGGTGCGAACCGTACTTAATAAACTAAACAAGCAAAAAACCAGCGAGCAAAACTGGAAACCAAACATCCTGCTTTTTAGTGGGGGCATCAAAAAGAGACCATATCTCATTGAATTTGCTAAAGCATTGGTGGCACAACAAGGCATGGTTTCTAATTTCGACCTGAGATTAAACCCTTCGACCAAAGAGCTTTTCCCCAAAAGAAGAGAGGTCATTCAGGAAGAGGATACAAATAGCAACAAGGGTATATTTGCCCAAAAGATGGAATGCAACGATATTTTTAAAGGCATTGAGACCATCACGTCTGTGTACGGTTTTAGCGGTGTAGAACCCAATACTGTTTTAATGGGCTGGGGCAGGAACAGCGACAACCCCAGACGGTTTGTTAGTATGATTAACAGGCTTATAAACCTCAATATGAACGTAGTACTGCTCGATTACGATAAAGAGAGAGGTTTTGGCAGTTACAGCACTATAGACTTATGGTGGCGTGGTGGTTCGAACAATGGGAATTTTATGCTGGCGCTTATCAAGTTTATCCATGTTACCTACGAGTGGCGTAACGCCAGGGTACGCATTATGATTGTGAACCCGGTAAACGAAAACAAATCGTGGATTGAGCGCGATGCCCGCAACGTACTGGCTAACATGCGCATCGATGCCGAAATAAGGGTAATTAATAATGAAATCGAAAAGCGCTCAATTTATGACATCATCAAACACGAGTCGATTAACACCGATCTGGTATTTATCGGCTTCCCGGATATTGTAAAAGGAAAGGAAAAAGAATTTATCAAAAGTACTGACCGGATATGCTTAAACATTGGTACCACAGCGCTGGTTAAAGCTTCTTCGCTATTTCAGGAGCTCCACATTGGCTTTGTACCCAGCACAAGTCAAAAAGGGTTTTCTGCTGATAACAAACAGGCACCCATTAAAGTCCCCTCCCTAGCCAAACCCATCTCCGAAACTTTTGAAATAGAGATAACCCGTTATTACAACCATTACATTCAATTTACCAAATCGATACTCAAGCAACATCTTGACCCTTTGTTCTCAAAATGGTATCTATTGATTGCCAACATCGAAAAAGCATGGAATTCTTCTTATGAGTTAATTCATCAAAAACTTCAAGAGCAGGAAACTGACTTACGAATTTTTATTACCAATCAGAACCTTCAGCTCGCTATCAAAACCAAAAAACTGACTCAAAAGTTTTACGACAATAACGAAATGATGATGCAAGGAAAGGTGGAAGCATTGACCGTTTCACTGGAAGAGCTGCAAACAAAAATTGCTTCCCTGGTGCCGGATGAAATAACCATTACCCTTACTGACGAGGAGCAACAAATGTTACTGAAAAACAATAACCTGACTCCCGGCGAAGAACAGTTGCTAAAACAAGAAAAAGGATTCACCGTTCCCTTTCAAAAAATTAAAGAACGTGTGTTACTGGCCGATTTAGCCCCTGCATGGCTGGAAATGCTAAAAGAGTTGGGCTATGCCGTGTTTAAACTGGAAATAAAACTTAGTAAACTCAACGATTTAATCGAACAGTATCAGGTAGGAAAATACTATTCAAAAGTGGAATACCAGGAGGTAATAGACACCTTATCCAATATAGAGAGCTCCTTTACAGAGTTGATTGATGAGTTTCGTGAAACAACCAGACAAAACCGCGACGTCACTGAAAAAACCATCCTTGCCGGCATTACCCGATCGTTTAACAAATCAATCGCATTATGTGAAACACCTTACGCGTGGAAACGAGTTCCGGGCAGAAGCGCCATTACCCAAATGAAAAAAGCCGAAAAAACCATCATTCAATTTGAAGAAGTCTGGATAAAAAACCGGCAAATTATCTCAAACTCCCGGATAATCTCGTTACAGCTGCTCGCTTTTAAACTCAGGCTCCGGCAGATGCTCGTTAACGACATTAATCTTTTCAACCGGAGATATAACGAATACCGGGAAAATATTTTGTTCAAGCTGAAAAAAGATATTCAGACCAGCCTTAATCAGAACGAGGAATTAATAACACGCCTTCCCATCGAGACAATTGAAGCCTTTAGAGTAGAATTTCAAAAGCTCTACGAAAGCGATATAGTGCTGGCAAATAAATTTCTGGACGATTTCCCGAACCGTATTATACTGTTTAACGATGATAAATTTCAAAACTACAAAGCCCATCAATTTAACATGGAAGAAAACACGGTAATCGACCTTTCTAAACTACTTACTCACATTGTAAACAACGATTTGTTAACCTCTCTAAAAAAGCTCTATCGATTGGTGAGCGACCAATTCCAAAAACAGATTGACGAAATCTATACGATCATAAATCAATTGAAACACGAAAAAACTGTTTCCTCAAAAAGCAACCAGATTGACCAGGCACTTAAAGCCCTCGATAAACTGGATAAGAAAACCAGCCTCTTGCGTGAAAACACCGAGCTTAGCATTAACGAGCGGTTAAACGCCACCTGGGACAAGCTCACTTTATCGACACTCTCCATTCAAAATGAAATGCTCAGCAACTACGTTCGCGAAGATAAAAGTGCACTCCGAAAAGATATGCTCACGAAATTTTTAAAGAAGAGTTTAAAATTAAAACGCTAAATTAGCCTTCTAATGTTTCCTCAACCATTTAATCAATTCCACAATAATAATACTAATAAAACATTTTAGCTACTTTTTTACGGTCGCCCATAATAAC